>NZ_NMOK02000056.1:0-278302 GCF_003399985.2 Paenibacillus sp. ATY16
GCCTGCGCCTAGCGGCCGCGCTGCGCCCGCGGGCCGCGGCTAGCGCCGCCAGCGCCAGCGCGAGCGCGCCTAGCGCAGCGGCAGCGCCGGCTGCGCCGGGGAAAGCGCCGCCGCTAAGCGAGGCGGCGCCAAGGGCAACGGCGGCGCCTCCCGCCAGCGCCGCGCCAATCCATAGCGGGCCGGCTGAGCCTTGGCCCGCTTCCTCCCGGGCGGCTGGTGCCTGCAGCCGCTCCAGTTCCCACTCGCGCAGCGCGGCGTCGCAGCTGTTCCATGCTGCGCGCATAGCGTCGCTCGTCTGAGGCAGGAACGCGGCGCTGCCCAGTACGCTGCGCCCGCCTGCCGCTACTTCCGCGCGCGCAAGCTCGGCTTCCGCCTCGGCAAGCTGCTGCGCGGCCTCCCTCTCCTGCTGGATAACACCCTGCAGATCAGCGTTGAGCCTTTCCGAGCTTCGTCCGGCTTCCGCCTCAAGCTGTCTCTGCCCGCGTACATATTCCCGGTCGGCTACGGTTAACTGCAGGTTCAGCAGCTCTTGCTCTCCCCAATTCGGGGCAATGCGGCCCAGCAGCCGGGTTAAAGCTTCTGCGTCCGATTGCAGCTCGGCCGCGAGCGTAATTCTTTCCTCTCTCAAAAGCTGCATCCGTTCGCTCTCGAGCAGCAAAGCTTCGGCTTCCTCTTTTCGAGCCAGCAGCTCTATGTCTACCTGAATGGACTGGCGCTTATGCGCGACCAGCTGCTGCTCTTGCTCTACTTGTTCTTGCTCTTGCGCACGGCTTCTCTGCTCCTTCCGCAGCTCATTCCAGCTATGCTCCGCTTCCGCCGTAATCCGCTGGGCATCCGCAATCCCTTCCCGCTCTCGGCCAAGCTCAAGCTGCCTGAGCCATAACGGTCTTATCGCTTGGGCTTTTCCTGCCAGCTGAAGAGCAGACTGCCGATGCGGCTGCTCCTCCTCAAGCCGTTCCAGTTCCCTGTCAAGCCGTTCCAGCTCTTGCTGGAGCCCATTGTATGCCTGAATCGCATCAACCTGCTCCCGAAGCTCTTGCTCGGTTTTTTCCAGCGTCTTCAACTGCTTGTTAATCTGTTGGTTAGCCCCGCGCGGCTTGAACAGCTGCTCCATTTCAAGCTGCAGCTTTTTCTCGGCCGCCGCAATAGCCTTGCCATTCTCCCATCCGGCATGGTACAAATACCGGCCTAGCTCCTCATGCGATAACGCCCCAACCTGCTGCAGCTCCGTTAAGGTGATGGCATACAGCTCGCGGAACAGCTGTTCGCTGGTTCCGCCAAGAAACCGCTGCTCCCATTCCTCCTGGGTTGGCCAGCTCTCCTCATCGGATGAAAGATCATGCTCCTCTTGGCTGATCCGCCTAAGCTTGAGGCGGCCTCCGTTCACATGCGCATAGCGCTCCGCTATGAAGGTATAGCCTTCCGTATCCTGGAATACCAGCTGTCCTCCGTGGTTGCCCCCATTAACGGGTTCTTGCCGTTCGGCCGGCTGATTCCGCCTTGCAAAACCGAATAAAATCGTCCGGATAAATCCGAACAGCGTACTCTTTCCGGCCTCGTTCATGCCGAATAAAACAACGGAAGGACCGTCCAGCCTGCAGCGTAATCCTTGCAGCTGGCCAAAGCCGTCGACCCGGACTTCCAGCAGCTTCATTCGTCCTTCCTCCCTTCCGCGGCTAGCAATCCAAGCACATGCTCCCTAGCTTGCTCCAGCCATTGCTCGGGCAGCTCGTCCCAGTGCCCGCGGAGAAGTCTTCCCAGCTTGGCATGACCGGAGAGCGGCGCCACGGCGGCTGCCGCTTCTTGTCTCCAAGCGTCCGAATCCTGCTCCAACCGCTGCGTCAGCCTGTATAGCTCGCCGGCAAAGCTGTTCTCGTCCTCAAGCTCCGTCAAACGCAGCCCCGCTCGCGTATGGACCTCAAGCGCATAGATCCATGCATGCGGCGAGCCTAACTGCAGCTGCTCCAACAAGGTCCGCACGGTAATCGTCTCCGATAGCTTAGGATGCAGCGGACCTTGCCCTTCCAGCGTTAGTCGAACCATAGCGGTCCGTCCGTCACCCCGGGCGGCAAGCTGCTCCGCTTGTTCTTCCAAGCGCTGCAGCAGCTCCTGCTCCGTATGCAGATCGTTAATCGACAGTCCCGCGTCCAGCCAGCGAATATCATCTAGCGGAATAAAGGTCAGCTCAACCGCCCGTGAAGTTGAAACCTCTACCAGGTAACAGCCCTTCGGTCCGGTCTCCCGCGGATTGCGGCCTTGTATATTGCCTGAATACACGACATGCGGATATTCATGCAGGACTTTCCTTGTATGTATATGGCCAAGCGCCCAATAATCAAAGCCTTTGCCGGTTAGCTCCTCCAGCGAGCACGGCGCGTAAGGATCATGGGATGGATCTCCGTTTACGTTGCCGTGAAGCATAGCGATATGAAACGGCGCCCCTTCAACCGGCGAATAACGGGCAGCCAAATTTTCCGTTACATGCCGTTTCCCGTAGGACATCCCGTAAACAAAAGCAGCCAGCTCACCGTTTCTGCAGTAAGCCGGCCGATATTCCATGCCATTTGCGCCAAATTGCGTCACATTGGACGGCAGCTTCAGCTCCGCCCTTGCGCCGTTCAGCGGATCATGATTGCCGTGTATGACAAAAACGGATATTCCGTAATGCTGCAGCCGCTCCCACTCTTTTAATAGAAGAAACTGCGCTTTCAGCGAGCGGTCCGCCTCATCATACAAGTCGCCGGAGATGACGATAAAATCAACCTGCTCCCGAATGGCCGTATCCGTTAACCGCCGCAATGCGCCGAAGGTCGAAGCTTGAAGCTTCTCCTTCAGCGCATCCGGCACCTTGCTCATGCCGCGGAAAGGGCTATCCAGATGCAGGTCTGCCGCGTGTATAAATCGAAAAGGAACCGTCACGATTATTCCTCCGGTTTCAACGATAAGTAAACTTTCTTCATCTGCGAGATTACCCGCTGAAGCGAATAGACCTTTTTCGCCTTGTCCCAGCCTGTACGCGCCAGATTGTACCTGTAGGTCGGATCCGTTACCAGCTTCTCAAGCGCATCCGCAAGGGCAGGCGCATCTTCCGGCGGTACGAGCAGGCCGTTTACGCCGTCTTCGATCTGCTCGGCGATACCGCCGACATTGGTTCCGACCAAGGCAAGCCAGCATAAGGCCGCCTCGGCAAACACGGAGCCGAAAGCTTCCGCGCGCGACGGCAGAACAAAGACGTCGAAGAACGGCATGAATTCTTCCGGATGAAGCATGTAGCCGTAAAAGATAATATCGTCGTATAAATCCAACTCGACCGCCAGCTGCTCCAGCTCTTCCCGAATCGGACCGTCCCCGATAATATGCAGGACAAACGGATGACCGCGATGCTTCAATTCCGCGCAGGCGTGCAGCAGAATATCCAGACCTTTCGCAGGTACAAGGCGGCATACCGTGATGAACTGCGGAACGGCATTCTCGTGGGCAATCGGCTTAAACCGCTTTTCGTCGAAGCCGTTAGGAATAACCTTAATAGCGGAAGAATCCTTCATATAAGGAGATAGATAAGTCCGGAAAGAATCCGATACCGTCAGCAGACGGTCCAGCTTGGCTTCCAACTCGCCGTAGATGGAAGTCAGGAAGCGGTGCGCAATGCTGTTTTCCTCGATTTTACCGTTCAGGACAAGCTCCCGTTCGAAGGAGGAGTGAATCGTCATCATGACCGGCGTATCCGGGAACAGCTGCTTCATGACAAGCGCCGCAATCGGGTGATGCGCATGAATGATATCATAGGAACGCTTCAACCGCAGTCGCGTCCACCAAATGTAGTCCCGCATCGTCTGCAAGTATTTATCTACGATAGGATCACCGAGAAACGGCGTCACATCGAAGGTTTCAAACACGATTTCCTCTTGTCCTTTTCCTCTTACCCGCTTCGGAAGCGAGAATAATTCCATTTGCCAGCCTAGTTTCAAAAAACGCTCTTGAATATAGGGCACCATGGAGGACACGCCGCCCGGTTGTTCCGGCGGAAAAAACAAAGCCTGCAGTATATTCAATGTCCTTCCTCCTAAAAAAAATTATCACACAATAGCATGTTTACCTGCTATTGTGATGATTTTTACTTCGTAAGGATAAATTGTGAAGCAATTCTTAGCTTCGTAAGCATCCGCTTAAAAATTGTCGCACAATAGCATGGTTTACCTGCTATTGTGATGATTTTTACTTCGCAAGCCTCCGTATTTCTTTCGTGGAAGCAGCTGTACGTCTTTACATTTACCCTGTCAAAATCCGATATCTTAATTATTAGATAGAGTGCTTTATTAACAGAATCGTTCTTGGGTCATGCTTTTACCATCACGTAAATCATGATATATTAGAACATATGTTTCTGTAAAGCAACACTCCATAGGATATGGTGATACTACATTATGACAATCTTAACCTGGCTAACCGGGCCTAATGGCCAACTTATCTCTTCCGCTTGTGTCATTATCATCCTTATATTGATGCTCTTCATGTCAACCCGGTTGTATACCAGCTACCGGAACAAACGCATCTACCGGTATCTTACCCTGACGATCCCGCTGTTTATGGTTCAGAACACCATACTTGCCATGCTTGCTTATCCCGGGCAGAAGCTTCCGCCATGGCTGCATATCGTTTCAATGATTTTGCAGATCGTCTCTTTTATCATTATAAACTTTGTATACATGAAATTATATACTCATCGCGGCGCGCAAATAAAAGTTATGCCTTTTGTTCTGCTGATCGTCTTAACCTTTGTTATTGCCGCGGTGCAGTCCGTGTTTATGGATCCTTCGGATGACGCTTTGCTGCCGGGAGGGCAATACCGTCTCCTTGGACTCGATTTCTATTCTTTGATCGTAACCTTCATGATCCTTCTTGGCAGCAAAGGCGCCGAGATGAACGGCAAATTTTCGGCGAGCCTTATTACTTATTTTATTCTCGATCTGTCTAGAATTGCTGACGGCTACGTCTTTCACGGTTCCGTGGATTGGCTGGTACTGCTCGGTTATTTCCTTCCGATCGTCTACTTCATGCAGCTGTTCCTTCTGCTGTTCGAGTGGGTCATTGAACGTCTGATGATGACTTATCAATCTTCGATTACGGATGGCTTGACGGGCCTGTACAACCGGAGGCACTTCACATCCAAGGCCGAACAGATTATGCGGAGACAAAAAGGTCTCGCCGTCATTTTCTGCGACATCGACAACTTCAAGAAGCTAAATGATACGCAAGGCCATCATAAGGCCGACGGCGTTCTGAAGCAGGTCGCGGAGATTATGAAGGAAGAATCGGCGGGCATTGGCGCTGCAGGCCGGTACGGAGGCGAGGAGCTGCTTGCCTGCATCTCGACCGACCGGGTAAAGCCGGACCGTGTCGCCGAGTCGATCCGCAGCCGCGTGGAAAAGGAAACCATCGTTACGGTGAGCGTTGGCGTCAGCACCACCAAAGACGGCAAGGATGTCATCCAGCTTATCAAGCTGGCGGACGAAGCCATGTACCATTCCAAAACAACCGGCAAGAACAAGGTTTCCTTATTCAGCTCTCTGCCGTCCAGCAAGAAGAAGGCATTATCTACCTAAAATAAACAGGGTCTGGTCTCGGATGGCAGCATGCCACTAAGGCCAGACCCTGTTTTAATTTTTAGCGGACCAATCCCGCAAGCAGCTGCCCCAAATCTTCCACCGTAGCTGCCAAATACGTCGGCTCAGCCAGCTTCAGCTCTTCTTCGCTGCCGTAACCGTAGCCAACGCCAACCGAGTCCAGGCCATGGCGCTTCGCCCCGATAATATCATGCTTGCGGTCGCCAATCATAATAGCATCTTCCGCGGATAGACCGCAGGAGAGCAGCACATGCTCGATCACTTCGCCTTTATCGACGCGGGTATTATCCAGGTTGCTGCCGCCGATAAACTCGAAAAATTCGCTTATCTCGAAGTAAGCAATGATTTTTTTCGCGAAAAAGGTAGGCTTGGAAGTTGCCACATATAAGGAAGCTCCCTGCTCCTTCAAGGCAGCTAACACTTCTTTAATGCCTTCGTACCGCTTGTTCTCGTACATGCCCCGTTCCGCGAAGTACTCCCGGTAGTATTTGATCGCCTCCGTGCACATCTCGTCCGTAAAGCCGTAAAACTCCTTAAACGAGCCGGCAAGCGGCGGTCCGATAAAGGGATCAAGCACGTCCGGATTATCGATTTGAATGCCGAATTTGCTTAGAGAATATTGAATAGCGCTTGTAATGCCCAGCTTGGGATCCGTTAACGTCCCGTCCAGGTCGAATAAAATCGACGAATACGTCTTTGTCATAGAAGAGTCAGCACCTCGGATAGTTGTTTGATTTCGAATTTCGGCTTAACAGGCGTCGCATTCGGCTTGTTATGCGGATTGTACCAGCAAGTATCAATGCCGCTGTTCAGCCCGCCTTGAATATCGGAGGTCAGCGAGTCTCCAACGATAAGCACTCTCGCCGGATCGGTAATGCCAAGCTTGTTAAACGCGTAATCGAAGATGCCGATATGAGGCTTTTGATAACCCGTATCTTCCGACACGATAATATGCTCGAAATAGTGATCCACGCCAGCCTTGGAAAAACGCGACAGCTGCACTTCCCGGATTCCGTTCGTAATAATCGCCAGTCTTACTTTCGAACGGAGCTCTTCCACAAGCTCCACAGCTCCGTCGATCAGGTACGCACCTGCCCCAAGGTAACCGAGATAACGGTTGCTGAATTCCTCGGCTCCAATCGTAAGGCCCGTTCCGGCGAATAGCCGGCTGAACCGTTCTACGCGGAGCTCGGCCAGCGAGATCGCCCCTTTTTCGAAATCATTCCACAGCTCCTGATTGATGGTCCGGTAAAGGGCTACATAGTCGGTATCCGGCGATTGAACCCCAAATTCTTCGAACACGCTTGTCAGGGCGAAGTCCTCCGCTTTCTTGTAGTCGAATAGCGTATCGTCAGCATCGAATAATATCACGTCGTAATTCATTGCAGTCAAACTCTCCTTGTTCTTCAATAGTCTTAAACTTCCAATGTTCCTTGCAAAATCATCTTCGCTTGGCCGGCCAACTGAACGCGGCTGCCGCTCACGGCCACCTTCACGATGCCGCCGCGCTTCGAAGCCTGATAACCCGTCAGCTCCTGTTTGCGGAGCCTCCTGGTCCAATGCGGCGCAAGCGCGCAATGGGCTAAGCCCGTAACCGAATCCTCCACTATACCCGCATTCGGGAAAAAGACGCGCGCTACATAATCATAAGGCGCACCGGCTGCTGCCTTGGCCGTTACAATGATTCCTCTTCCGCCTGCCGCGGCAAGCTGCTGCTGATCCGGCCTTAGACTGCGCACGGTTTGTTCGCTATCCACCTCAACGACATAATCCTGGCGGTTTTTGGCCGTATAACGCGGAATTAACCCCAGACCTTGGATAAGAGCTTCCGGCGCATTCACCGGCTTTGGTATCTCTTCCGGATAGTCCATCGTCATCCAGCCGTCAAAGGTATCGTAAGTCACGGTCAGTACCCCGCTCTTCGTTACAAACCTGGCCGTCTGATCGAAACCCAGCCTCCCCGTATGCCACAGCATATAAGCGGCTGCCAGCGTGGCATGCCCGCCAAGGTCAACTTCCGTCTCCGGAGTAAACCAACGAAGGTCATAGCCGTCAGCAATCGGAACCAGAAAGGCCGTCTCGGGCAGGTTCATTTCCGCCGCCACCTGCTGCATCCACCGTTCATCCTCCGGCTTCTCGCATAGGCACGCCGCTGCCGGATTCCCTCGGAATGGCTCGCTTGTAAAAGCATCCACCACATAAATCGGTTTCATCTTCCGCCCTCCCTGTTATCCTTATTATAAACGACAACCGCAAACGACTGCATCCTTCCTTGGGAGAAGCGGCAGCAGATATGAAAAAACCTCTATCGCCGCGTCTCGAAGAGGAGCAGCCGCGAATAGAGGCAGGTTGTAATCTAATTATTCATCCTTTAGCGGAATTAGAAGCTCGACTTCTTCCTCTTCCCATTGGCGTTCGTTAATGTAAAATACTTCAATCGCAAGCGCGCTGTCGTGTTTGTTCAGCTTCCGTTCGTTCATCCAGGCAAACAGCTGCTCATAGGCTTCGCCAATCCGTTTGTTAGAGGTTGCTACCATGGCATAACGGTGTTCCGGAATCGTGAACTGGACCATGCCCTTCGGAAGCTCCTCCATATGATTCACCTCATAACAGGCCCAATAAGAAGCAAATACTTCATTGCCGAAATACGGGCTGTACAGAACAGGTGATTTGGATACGGTATTTAATTCATGCTTGCGGGATAAAAACTCGCTCTGCAGCCGGATCGCTTCATCCGGGAATGCGGAATAAGGACCGCAATAGCTGATGCCGGCCAAATGAATAGCAGGCTTCGTAATGATAGAGCAGTTGTCCAAGCGAACTCCCCCTAAATAATTGTAGGTCTACGCTGGGATGAGCATTTATTTCGCCATTAGTGTATCACGAATTACCATTTTCAGGATAGTATTTTAATTGTTTTTTCCGAACATGCGCAAACAAAAAAAGCCGGCTTCGGAAGCCGGCTGTAAATGCTCTTACATATTGAAGACAAAGTCTTCGTCGCGCAATTGCTCGATATGAACGGTACGCACATAACCGTTGCCTTTTTTCGAGAAGAAGTCATGCTGCTTCGTATGCGTGCTGATGCCGTTGAACACGATCGGGTTGACCGGCTCCTCCGGGAAGTACGGTTCAAAGCCCAGGTTCATCAAAGCTTTGTTTGCGTTGTAACGGACGTAAGTTTTAACGTCCTCCTGCAGGCCAATCGGGCTGTACAGGTTATCCGTGTACACCACTTCGTTCTCATACAGCGTGTTCAGAAGGGCGAACACTTCTTCTTTCAGCTGAGCTTGCTCTTCCGGCGTGAATTCGTTAAACAGCTCTTGCGCCAGAACGCCAACATACAAGCCGTGGATGCTTTCATCGCGGAGGATCAAGTCGATAATCTCGCCGCTGCTTGTCATCTTGCCTTGGCCAGCCAGGTAAAGCGGGTAGAAGAAGCCGCTGTAGAACAGGTAGCTCTCCAGGAATACAGAAGCGGCCATCGCTTTGTACAGCTGCTGCTTCGTCTCAATGCCTTGGTACCAGGAAGAGATCAGGGTTGCTTTCTTCTGCAGCTGCTCGTTAGTCTCTACCCACTGGAAGATGGCGTCGATTTCTTCCGTCGAAGCCAGCGTGGTGAAGATGCTGGAATACGACTTCGCATGGATCTGCTCCATCATGGACATAAAAGCGAGTACCGCTTTGCGCTGCAGGCCGTCCACATGCTCGAGAATTTTCGGCATGCCTACGCCGCCTTGAATCGTATCGAGAAGCGTCAGTCCGCCCAGTACGTTTTTGTATACGGTGCGCTCGGTGTCGCTCATTTCCATCCAGTCCATTTTATCGTCGGAAAGTGGAATTTCTTCGTCTGTCCAGAATTGCATCACGTTCTGCTGCCAGAAGGTAAGCGTAAAATCGTCATCCGGACGGTTCCAGTTTACTGCTTTCATCAATCCTGCTCCTTTGGTTAAAGGCTGCTTTCCGATTCTCCTCTTCCGGCAGCCTTGTCATTAGTTCGAATTATACGGCGCAGCTTGTGCATTCCTCGACGGAAAGACGCTTCGTTCTCGTATAGTAGAGCGATTTGAGCCCCTTCTGAGCGGCATAGATGTAGAAGCGCGCCAGTTCGCGGGTTGTTACGTTGCTGTTCACGTGAAGGACGGTCGAAATGCCTTGGTCCACGTGCTGCTGAATTTCCCAAATCAGGTCAATCAGCTTGAATTGATCGATATTGTAAGCCGATTTGTAGTAGAAGTAGTTATCTTGAGCCAGGTAAGGCATCGGATAATACGTCGTCGAGTTCGCGTAAGTACGAGTCTCGATATGCTCTACGATCGGCATAACGCTCGAAGTCGAGTTTTGGATGTACGAGATGCTTTGCGTTGGCGCGATAGCCAGGCGGTAAGCATGGTACAGACCGTATTTTTGCACTTTCTCTTTCAGTTCAGCCCAGTCCTGCGGAGACGGGATTTCCATGCCTTCGAACAGTTCTTTTACTTTATCCGATGCCGGACGGAAGTCCGTTTCGATATAACGGGTGAAATAAGTGCCTTTCGCGTATTCGGAACGGTCGAAATCCTTGAAGCTTGCGCCGCGTTCTTTGGCGATTTCCATACTCTTCTCGATCGAATAGTAGTTCATCATCATAAAGAATGCGCTCGCGAACTCTTTCGCTTCGTCGCTTTCGTAAGCAATCTTGTTCTTCGCGAAGAAGCCGTTCAGGTTCATTGCGCCAAGGCCAACGGAGTGAAGCTCTTCGTTTGCTTTACGCACGCCCGGAGCGTTGTCGATCTCGGATACGTCGCTAACCGTCGTCAAAGCTTCGATGCCGACATGGACGGATTCTTTGATTTTCTTGCGTTCCATGACGTTAACGATGTTCAGCGATGCCAGGTTGCAGCTGATATCGCGGCGGATGACATCATCCATGCCGTAGTCGTTGATCGTCGAAGTCTCTTGCACTTGGAAAATTTCGGTACAGAGATTGGACATCTTGACTTGACCGATATCCTTCAAGGCGTGAACTCGGTTAGCGTTCGATTTGTTCATGATGTAAGGATAGCCGGATTCCAGCTGGATCGAAGCGATCTTTGTCATCATGTCGCGGGCGTTCATGACCGCTTTTTTCACGACTTTATCGTTAGCGAGAAGCTCTTCGTACATAACGTCCATATCCATGTCGTCGAGATGCTTGTCGTATGCTTTATGAACGGAATGAGGACCAAAGACGTACAGCGTTTCGTTCTTTGCAGCCAGCTCATAAAATTTATTAGGTATAATCAAGCCGATCGACAATGTTTTGATGCGCGTTTTCTCGTCGGCGTTAATTTTCTTACAATCAAGGAATTCGATGATATCCCAGCCGAAAATGTTGTAGTAACCTGCGCCGGAGCCTTTGCGCTGACCCATTTGGTCCGCGTAGGAGAAGGCGTCCTCCATCAGCTTCAGCACCGGCATGACGCCTT
This sequence comes from Paenibacillus sp. ATY16, assembly GCF_003399985.2. Taxonomy (NCBI): domain Bacteria; kingdom Bacillati; phylum Bacillota; class Bacilli; order Caryophanales; family Paenibacillaceae; genus Paenibacillus; species Paenibacillus sp. ATY16. The sequence goes on from NZ_NMOK02000056.1 coordinate 11,072, forward strand.
TTGCGGCGCCTTCCACGCCTTTGATGGCCTCGCCGCGTCCGCGCAGCTTGGACAGGTTAACCGCTACGCCGCCGCCGATCTTCGACAGCTGCATGCATGTGCCAAGAACGTAGTTGATAGAGTTCAAGGAATCGTCCATCTCAAGCAGGAAGCAGGATACCATTTCGCCGCGGCGGCTCTTGCCGGCGTTCAGGAACGTTGGAGTAGCCGGCTGCAGGCGCTGCTCGATCATCGCTTCCGCGATGCGGAGCGCTTTGGCGCCGTCGCCTTCGCCGAGGTTCAGGGCAACGATCGCTACGCGGTCCGGATACTGCTCCAGGTACTTCGATTTATCGTTAGTCTTCATGGCGTAGTCTTTGTAGAATTTCGAGATCGCCATATACGATTCGAATTGGAAGCCGCTGCTCTCGGTCAGCGTGAACACCGCTTCGATCTCCTCATATGTATATTTCTCGTATACATTCTCGTAAAAATCGTTCTCGATGAGGTAGTCCAGCTTCTCGCGGAGGGAACCGAATTTCACGCTTTTCGCGTCCACTTCCTCCATAAATGCGGCTACCGCCTCTTTATCTTTATCCAATTGATAGAAGCCGTCCGCTCCTCGTTGCATCAATTCGTTGTTCAGCTCGATGTGTTTCAATATTTCGCACCCTTTCGACAAAGTATTCCATATCTTGATTCGTACCGGATAATTCAAACTTCGATATGACCGGCACGTCGAACAGGCTAGAGATCGTATCCGCGCTCTTCGCGAAGCCGTCTCCCCAATTCCGATTGCCGCTTGCGGATACCCCTTGAAGATAATTACTGTTTCGGTTCAAGAAATTCATGACGCGCTCCGGTACCTGACCAAATCCCGTCGTGTAGGTAACCAGCACGTAAGGCTCGTCCACTATATCAAGCTCGCCAATGGGCACCGCTCTCATATTCAATTTATTGATAAAGCGTTTCACATTGCCTGTTCTTGAATCGTAGACTACCAGCATGTTTCTCTCTCCTTAAAAGAATTGCAGGGCAATTCTTGCTTCGTAAGCATCGATCTAGCAACGTCTATCACTGAAATTTCAGCAATATAAAAGCGCTTCTGACAGCAAAGATGTCAAATGCGCTAGTTGACAAAATCGTTGAAATCTGACTACACAACTCAATATGTAGTTGATGAATTTGATTCTACATCAAGATATAGGTCTCGTCAATGCAAATTATGGAGAAATTATTTATTTGGCCTTTTTCGACACTCGACTATTTTAACAGATGAAGATATGATGGGATAGTGACATTTTATTGCTAATATGGAGGTACAAATGGACAAGCAAATAACGCCGGAGCAGCTGCGCGAAGCGGTGCTCCAGTTGTTCCGGGATGCCGGATATACCGTACCCGAACTGCTGCCTTACATAGATGGTTTGAATCAGGAGAATGATCGTCTGAAGCAGGAATTAAAGCGATTGAGGCTGGCGGCCGCCCGCGGACCGGCTTCCTCGGATTCTATGAACAGCAGATTGAAAGACGCTTTAAGGGAGTAATTAATAGATCGGAATTTGGACGGCAAAGATGAATAGCAAAATCTATATCTAGTGTTCGCCGGTTAAAAATTATGTCGAATACCCCTGTTGCATCCTCGACTTATTCTGATAAAATAATACAACCATTGAAGTAAAGGTAAGGGATAAGTCATGGATAGAGGGTTCATAACGGTCATTATCGGACCGATGTTTTCGGAGAAGTCGGGGGAGCTCATCCGGCGCTGCCAGAAGCTGATGAAATACGGCCGCAAGCAGGTCATGGCTTATAAGCCGGCAGAGGATGACCGGTTCAGCAACGAAGAGATCGTCAGCCGGATCGGCTACCGCCTTCCCGCAACAAGCGTGCCGCGCGCGCTCCCGGCATCATCGGTGGAGCAAATCCTGCTCGAGTCGAAGGATGCGGACGTCGTGGCGTTTGATGAAGCGTCCTTCTTCGGGAAGCCTATCATCGCTCTGGTAGAGGAGCTGGCTTACCAAGGGAAGCATATTATCGTGGACGGTCTGAATATGGACTACCGGGGCAAAGAATTCGGCTACATCGGCGGCCTGCTGGCGATTGCCGACGAAATCGTAAAGCTGACTTCGTTCTGCGCCGTTTGCGGCGATGCCAACGCGACCTTCACGCAGCGTATCGTCAACGGCAAACCGGCCAAGCTTGGACCGGTCTTCCTCATCGGCGATACGGAGAGCTACGAGCCCCGCTGCCGCTCCTGCTTCGTCCCTCCGCACAAAGTGACGGACGACACTGCGGAAGAGCTTACAGACACGATTACGGCGTCTCAAGCGTAAACAGCCTGAGCTACCTTCAGAAAGAAGCTGCTCACGTTGCGCGGATGAAAAATAACAGGGTTGTCTCCCGTCACTCGAAGTGACGGAAGACAACCCTGTTTGCTTTCAATTGACCAGCCTCATCATTTCACTGCCGCAAAAAACAACCGCTCCGAACGGTCACCAGCCGGCTCGAGTTCAAAGTCCGCATAGCAGTCAACCGTACGGAAGCCCGCACGCTTCAAGGCTGCTTCCATCCAGCCGCGGCCATACGCCCGTTGTTCGTGCATTTCTTCGAAACGCTCGAACTTCCCGCTCTTCTCCTCGGCGAATATGGTCAGATGATGCTCGATCTGAAGCCGGGACTCGTCGAGCTCGCAAGTCCATATATAAGCGACTTCGTCCTCGTCCAGCACAAAAGGCTGCTCCTCCGCGTAACGAAGGAACACCTTCGGATCATGGACGTCGAACAAGAACAGCCCGCCCTCGCGCAAATTATCGTAAGCCGCCTTAAAGGCGGCCTCCACGTCTTCTTCCTCGGTCAGATAGTTCACGCAGTCGCAGAACGATATCACCGTATCGACGGGCTCCGCAAGCGTCCAGTCCCGCATATCCTGCTCCAGCCAGGTCACATTCCCCCGGGCGCGGGCCAATTGCGAGGCAGCTTCATCCCATTTGCTGCGCGCAACGGTCAGCATATCGGCAGACAGGTCGATGCCGTATACCTCCAGCCCGGATAAGGCCAAAGGAATCGCAATGCTGCCCGTCCCGCAGCCGAGATCCGCAACCGTCTTAGGCATGCCGTAACGCTCCCAGCTGTCATGGGCGAATTGCAGCCAGTCTTCGTAAGGCATGTCCTGCATCAGCCGGTCGTAGACCGATGCGAATTGACCGTATGCATCCATGCCGTTATTCCTCCGACGGCTTGGCGGATGCAGCGGCATCCGAACCGGCATTGTCCGCTTTGGCCGGATCCGCCAGGTAAGTCCAGCTTCCTTTTTGCGTAATCAGACCATCCCTCATCAGCTTCCCTAAAGCGCGCTTGAAAGCCGATTTGCTGATGCCGAAGCGCTGTTTGACCGTGTCCGCAGGCGTTTCGTCGGAATAAGGCATGCCGCCGCCCGGGCGCTCCTTCAGGAACGCCAGAATGCGGTCCGCATCCTCCAGCCGCCCTTCCTGCTTCAGCTTCGCCATCGACAGATTTACGCGTCCGTCTTCTCGGATGAACGTTACCCGCGCGGATACCCGCTCGCCAAGGCGAAGCGGACGGACGCGCTCGGGTGCCGGAATCAGTCCGTATACGCCAAATCCAACCACGCCGCCGTCAACAAGCACAAACGAGCCCATCTGCAGCGATTTGGTGACCCAGCCTTCCACCCACTGGTTGCGCCAAGACTGCGGAGCCTCGAATACGAGCGGTCCAAGCTCGTCCTCGCCAGCCGTTCTGGCGAGCAATCGTCCGGCTTTGTCGTGACCAAGCACAACATGGACCTCGTCGCCCGGCAGCGGACGGAACTCCACCTTCTCCGGCAGCTCGGAAATCGGAAGCAGCAGCTGCCGTCCAAGCCCAAAATCCAGGAAACAGCCGAGACGCGGATGCACGTCGGCAACCTTCAGGCGCGCCATCTCTCCAAGCAGAAGCTTTGGACGCTTCATCGTTGCGGCAATCCGGTCCTCGGAATCATAAAAAATGAAGACTTCTACCTCATCGTTCATTTTCGGCTTCTTGCCTACCAGCTCGGTATAGTGCAGAAGCACCTCCGACTCTTCATCGGTCAGGAAATAGCCGTAGGGCGACACTTCGCGTGCCACCCTTAAAGTTACAATCGTGCCGGCTGTCAGACTCATGCGAATTCCACTACCTTCGCATCGGACCACAGGCGTTCGATATTATAATAATCGCGTTCATCGCGATGGAACACATGGACGATCACGTCGCCAAGGTCAATCAGTACCCAGCGCGCCGAATCCATGCCTTCGATGCCTTTTACGCGTACGCCGCGCATTTCAGCCTGCTTGCGGATTTCAGTCGTAATCGCTTGTACCTGCGTATCCGAATTACCGTGGCAGATAACGAAATAATCGGCCACCAGCGAGATTTCTTTCAAGTTTAATGCTACGATGCGATGCGCTTTCTTGTCTTCCGCAGCCGCCACCGTAATTTGCAGCAATTCATCCGAATGTACGGTCATAGCTCAGCCTCCTTGTTTTTGCTGTTCAATTAAGTCATTGCGGGATTCCACCGTAAGGGGATAAATCCGATTTCCTTTCTCGAGCAGGAAAGAAATCGTAGAATCAAAACCCGCGATTAGCGCCTGTTCGAGGCTGGTCTCGCTCAGTTCGCGAATGCGGTCGACCCCGGGAAAGTCCCGTCCGGGTTCCATATAATCGGCCAGACAAACCACTTTGTCCAGCTTGGTCATTCCTACACGCCCGGAAGTGTGATACCGGATGGCATCCAGTACTTCCCGATCCTTTACGCCGTATTCATGCTCGGCTACCCAGTAGCCGACCTCGGCATGCCATAACGCCTTATCATGGTTCAGCAGGCCTTGGTCAAGCTGCTGCTCCCGAATAATCTGCTCCATCTTGGCAATCGGCCAATATTTGGCCACGTCGTGCAGAATGGCCGCAAGCTCCGCTTTTACCGGGTCTTCCCCAAACCGTCCGGCAAGGATAATCGAGGTTTCCATAACCCCTTCCACGTGCTTCCAGCGCTTCTCCGGCATTTGCGATTTGACCGATTCGATCATTTGTTCACGATTCATAAAGCCCTCTCCCCTTTATAAACTGATGAACGGTGTCCGGCACCAGATAAGCAATCGAACGCCCCGCATGCACTCTGCTTCGGATCTCCGTGGACGATATGCCGATCGGCGGCATGTCCGCCATCGTCACGCGCCGACGAAGGAATTCCGGCAGTTCATCCAGCTTCACCGCCGTCCCTTCCCGCTCCAGCCCGATGAAGGTAATCAGCTCCGCCAGTTCTTCTATACGATGCCATTTGGGCAGATCGTTAATCCGGTCCGAACCGATAATATAGGAAAAAGCTTTATCCGGGTACCGCCTCTTCAGTTCCAGCACCGTGTCGATGGAATAACTCATTCCGCCGCGCTCCAGCTCGATATCAAGTACTTTGAAGGCCGGGTTTCCTCCGAGCGCTTCCTGGACCATCTGAAGTCTTAGCTTGCTGCTTGCACCCGGCTCGTTATCCTTAAGCGGCGGCTGATAAGTCGGAATAAACCATACTTCGTCCAGCCCGCAGCCGTCACGGGCTGCTTCGGCCGCAATCAGATGTCCGGTATGAACCGGATCAAACGTTCCGCCCATAATGCCGATTTTGCTCATTAAACGCTACCCATCCTTTTCGGTTACGGCGTTATTTCGCCGCAGCCTTAGGCAGCTCGATCTTGCGGTACTTCTCTTCCGTTGCTTGCTTGTACAGAACGATCGTTTTTCCGATGACCTGTACCAGCTCGGCACCGGCAGCTTCCGCCACTTCCGCGCCGATCTCCCTAGGATCGTCCATGCAGTTGTTCAGTACCGAAATCTTGATCAGTTCCCGTACTTCAATCGCTTCTTCAATGTGACGGACAAGCTGATCGTTCGTGCCGCCTTTGCCTACCTGGAAAATCGGCTGAAGATGATGAGCCAGCGATCTGAGGTGACGTTTTTGTTTGCCTGTTAACATGGTAGTTCCTTCTTTCATCTCTGTAGGTTGTCGATATGGTTGCGTTGAACTAGACAAGGGACTGCAAAACGGTCTCGCGCATCGCTGCTGCCGGAGCCGGCTGCCCTGTCCAATATTCGAAGGCGTAAGCCCCCTGATAAATAAACATGCCGAGTCCCCCGTGCACGCGGCAGCCATGCTGCTCAGCGTCCAACAGGAACTTCGTGCGCAGCGGATTGTAGATTAGATCGCTTGCGACGGCGCCCGGCTTCAGCCAAGATGCATCTATCGGTGTTGCATCGGTATGAGGATGCATGCCAACCGAGGTTGTGTTAATAACGATATCCGCTTCCCCGCATGCAGCCTGCAATTCATCGTTTGCAATGGCCCGGATATCCGCCAGTGACCGGAACGATTGCGCAAGCTCCTCGGCACGCTCCACCGAACGGTTAGCGATCGTAATGCCCGAAGGCTGCTCGCCGGCGAGCGCGTACACGATTCCGCGCGATGCGCCGCCGGCGCCAATGACGAGAATCCGTTTGCCCGCAAGCTCCGGCTCCGCTTCTTCCTTCAAGGACCGGACATAACCGATTCCGTCGGTGTTATAACCGGTCAACCGGCCGTTATCGTTCACAATCGTATTGACGGCTCCGATCGCCTGCGCGCCCGCGTCAATCTCGTCCATATACTTCATAATATCCAGCTTATGGGGAATCGTCACATTGACTCCCCGAACGCCCATCGCCCGAATGCCAGCTACAAATTCTCCAAGCTTGCCCGGCGTAACATGAAAAGCCATGTAGGCTCCGTTGATTCCCGTCTCGCGAAAAGCGCGATTCATCATAATCGGTGATTTCGAGTGGCGAACCGGATCTCCGATTACGCCATACAATACCGTCTGGCTGTCAATCCGGTTTCCCGTAATCCCATTGTCAAGCGCGGATACCGTCAATGTTCCCGTTCCCCTCTCTTCTATACAAGCGAATCGCGAAGCAAGACCTTAATGCCCTTAGGCGCATATACGTCCACGATCGCGCCGGAAGTGCCATTCGCCTGAATCCAGCCCATGCCGGATACGAAAATATCCTTCTTCGCTCCCCGCGGAATGCGAATCGAATAGCGGGTCCAAGCCGGCATTTCATCCAATTCTTCGCGCGAAGGACCGCCAAGCAGCTCTCCGCGGTGGTCGGCGTACAGTTGTTCAGCCCGCTCCAGCTTCGTGCGGTGTACGCTAAGCGCGTTGGAGATATAGAACGTAAACGATTGACGTTCGCCCTCAACGAAGTCGAACCGGACCAAGCTGTTGATAAACAACGACTGCTGGTCGTTTAACTGGTAAACCAGCGGCTTGATCGGCTTGTCCGGCAGCAAAGCCTGAAGGAAGCCGCGCGGAACGATCTCCGTCATCCGGGTAGGGTAGACGATCCCCGGCGTATCGATTATCGACTTGCCGTCATCCAGCGGAATATGGACCGCGTCAAGCGTAGTGCCCGGGTAACGGGAAGTCGTCAGTTCGCGTTCCATATCGCTGTAATCATGGATCAGACGGTTAATCAATGTCGATTTGCCGACATTGGTTGCGCCAACCACGTATACATCGCGGCCCTTCCGGTGATGCTCGATTGCTTCAATGACATGCTCGAAGCCGATATTCCGTTTGGCGCTGCAGAGCACGATATCTACCGTGCGAAGCCCTTCCGCCTTCGCCTGCTTCTGAACCCAGTTCCGAAGACGGTTCAGATTTACAGAACGAGGCAGCAGATCAACCTTGTTAACCACCAGCACAACCGGATTATTGCCTACAAAACGCTGCAGACCGGAAATGAGACTGCCCTCAAAATCAAATAAGTCGACAATATGGACAACCAGGCTGTCCGTCGACCCGATGCTGCCGAGCAGGCGCAAGAAATCGTCCTGATCAACCGTTATCGATGAAGCTTCATTATAATTACGAATACGGAAGCATCTTTGGCAAATAACCGGCTCCCGGTTTAACGCCGCTTCGGGCAGGTAGCCCGACTCTTCCGGATGCTCCGTCTGGAGCTTAACTCCGCAGCCTGCGCATGCATGCGACTGACTATGCTGCTCTTCTCTCACTTGGTCTCCCCCTCATACCATGTCCCTTTTTTACGCAAACGGGAAAGAACAAAACGCTCGATTCTTCTGTTCACGCGGGTCATTATTCCTTCGTCAGCAGGAGCAATCGGCGTAACCAGAATCGTATAAAGGCCCATACGTTTCCCGCCGAGTACATCCGTAAGCATCTGGTCGCCGAGCACAACGGTCTGCTCCACGGGCAGCCCCAGCACGCTCAATGCTTTATGGAACGCTTTATTCGCCGGCTTGCGCGCGGCATGAATAAACGGAATGCCCAGCGGATCGGCGAATTTGGACACTCTCGTCCTGTTATTATTCGACACAATGACAACTTTAAAGCCATAATCCCGAACTTGTTCCAACCATGTCGTGAGCTGTGGCGTTGCAAGCGGCTCACGCGCTCCAACGAGCGTATTATCAAGATCGGTGATAATTCCGCGGACACCTTTTTTGTATAACTCGTCCAGCTGAATATCGTACACCGAATTTACTCGTAAATGCGGCAATAATCTTTCGAACATGCTGCCTTGCCCCCTCGAACTTTCGCTCATCTCCTGCTATCTTACGAAACTATACCATATATTCGGATTTTGTTGCAAAAGAAATACCGCCCGCGCAATGCGAGCGGCGAATTTTCCTTCTATATAATATACGCAAATTTCTACAATTCCTCTTTAATCGCTTTGATCTTTAAAATAAACCGGTCGGTCTCCGAACTTGTCGCCTGGACGGAGCTGTATTTCGCGCGTTCGAACTCATCGAGCACTTCGCGGAACAGATTGTTCAGCCGCTTGTGGCTAGGCGACCATCTCTGAATCGCTTCGCGCAGCGTCTCATGCTCCCCGCGCTCATAGCCTTTGCGCCGGCAGAGACGAAGCAGCTTCTCCGTCTCCCATACAATCCGGTCATTGCCGGAATAAGCCCGGTATCTGGAACGGATCCATGGCGTACGCAGCAGGATAATAACAAGCACAAGCACGATAAGAACAGCTGCCGATACCGAGCCCCAGATGATAGCGGAATGATTGCTTCCCGTGCTGTCGGTTACTTCCTCCTGTACCGGATCGGTATCAACCGCTGCGGTAGGCGTCGGCAATGCTTCCTGCTGCACTTCCGTTACGGAATAAGGGAAGGTGAAGCCCGACGTAGGCTCGAACGGAATCCAGCCATAGCCGGCGAAATAGATCTCTACCCAGGAATGCGCATCCGAGTTGCGGACGGTATACGTGCCCGCACCATCCGGATTTAATTCCGCTTCGCTTGGAATCCCGCCGGCAGAAGGAACATATTCCGAAACGGGAAGCACGCCCGGGGCGAAGCCTTTTACCCAACGGGTAGGCAACCCGATAGAACGGGACATGACCGCCATCGACGTCGAGAAATAATCGCAATAGCCTTCCTTCAGTTCGAAGAGGAACTGGTCGACGAAATCCTTGCTGTCTCCGGTCAGCCTTGATTTATCCGGTTCATTCGTATACATGAAGTTCTGGCGGAGATAAGTCTCTATCAGCTTCGCCTTGTCGTAATCATTCACGGCCGAAGCCGTTAGCGATACGGCGAGCGACCTTACGCGGCCCGGCAAGGAAGACGGCAGCTGCAAATATTGCTTCGTCTCCGCCGGATCCGGCAGCTCGGCTTCCGTCTTGCGAAGTCCTTCTTCATCTAATATGGTGACTTCGGAGGTTACCGCATAGCTTTGCGGATATCTGCGCAGCGGCTTGTCGGACCAGATCAGCTCCTGCTCGTTAACCGCCCACATTAAGCTTTTCGGCAATACGGATGCATCCGGATCATCCACCCAATGAACCGCGGTAATGGGAGAAGCGGCGAACAAGACCGGATAAATATTATTATTGGACATTCTGACCTGCTGGTCCACCTTCATCGTCTCCGCCTTCTCGCGTCCTTCGATGAGCGGCAGCTCCCAGTCTTTCCCTACCGAGGCTAACCGGCTCCGTTCCGTCTCGTCGTTCACCGTCCAGCCCGCTCCGGTGTATTCCGTTTTCGTCTCGCCTCTCCAGTAGCTCCGATGGTTGGTTGTAATCGTCATGACGGGCGAATAGTCAAAATCGAATCCGCCCCCAAGCTCCGAATCATCGCGTCCGTAACCGGACTTGGTATTGCTGCTGCTCACGTCAACGGGAGCTGCGATTCCTTTGTCTCCGAGGAATACGTTAACCGTCTCGCCCTTCGATTCCTTCCACATCGTATAAGGATCTTGAATAATCGGCGATACGGTCGGCATCAGAATGCCGGCTGTCATCAGCACGGACAATACGATAACGATTGGCATCAGCAGCTGCAGCGGATATTCCGTAAGCTCCCTCCAGCTGTTTGGATGATGGCTTGCCAGCTTATGCAGATGATTGGCCACCAGCCAGAGCAGACCCAAAAAGACAATCCAGGCCACTTCATCCCATAACCAGATGGGAGTAAAAGAATCCGCAATGGTCAGAACGAGAATATTGACGCTTATAAATCCGAATAGGCGCAATCTTGTTGTAATCCACAAATCAAACATAATATACAAAACGAGCAGAGCTCCGCAAATCCATATAAAGGGATGCAGCTGCTCGGCATACCCCCACAACGTGCGGAATAAATCGCCAAGCCGGTTCTCTTGATCGGGAACGGTCGTGGATGCGACTTTTTTCAGATCGGCAAAATAAGCCGTCGCGCCTACCGCAAGCAACAATTGAACAACAATCCGCAGCACCCGCATGCTTCGCGGCAGCAGCCAATCGGCAGCAACAGCGAAGAGCAGCGTGAAGCTGACCGCGTAGAAGGTCTCGCTCCACCAGAAGCCTTCAAAGATCCGGATTGTATGAATAAGCATAAGAGCAATAAATAATTGCGAGAGCTTCGTATACCAATTCGGCGTAACCGTGATTATCACCGTTCGGCAGAAAGTAAACAAACGCGGCAAGAGGCTCATACCCGGCCTCCTTCAAGCACGGCAGGAAGCTCCTGCAGCTGCTTCAGTTCGAATAAGGACCAGCCCTTGCCGCGAATCATCAGGCGCCATTGTTCCTCCAGCCGCCTGTCGCCGCCGATATGCATCAGGCATGGCGTAAGTCCTTTACGGGACAACCACTCCATCGAACGGATGGCTTCCCTGCCGGAAGTTCCGCTAATCACGATTGCGAAGGAGCCTGGCTCCAGCCGGGAGTCGGCTGCCACGAGAGACTTGTACAGCCCTTGCTCGGCATCGGCGTCTACAAAGGTCAAATGCTTCATTAGCGCGTTGCGCTGTTCCACGCCGGACTTGGGCGGGAGAATCGTCAACTTCTTGCCTGCAGACATGATTCCGATAGCCGTATCGCCCTTCAAGCCGCTGTCAATAAGCGAAGCTGCTGTAGATACCGCCAGCTCGAACCGTTCCGCGCCCGGAGCGGGGTAATCCCCGGCATATCGGTCAAGAATAATAAGCGTACGAGGCAATGACTCCCTCTCGAACGCCTTCGACTTCCAGTCGCCCGTCTTCGCCGTTGCGTTCCAGTGAATCCGCGACAGCCTGTCGCCGTACAAATATTCCCGCACGCCGTTGATTTGCGTCGTTTCTTTTGCGGCACGCGGAGCTGCGGCATGGGAGAAGGGCCCCCGGAAGCCGCTTTGTATGCTATGCCATTGCCGCAGCGGAACAATTTGAGGCAACACGCTGAATGCCGACTCCGAGCCGAACCGGCCGGAATGCTCGAACAAGCCGAATATGTCATGGGAAATGCATTCGGTCGTGACGAAGCGGTACTCTCCCCGCTGAAGCGGCGGCGTCTGGTAAAGTACATCGCCGGAACGCTTGAAGCCGGGGACGAAAGAGGCTTCGAACTGCAGCTGCTGGCCGTTATGGCGCTGCAGCCTGTCTCTGACCAATACATAAGGGATCGGATAAACGCCGGGAACCTTTACCGATAATTGAACATCCAGCGTGCTGCCTGCCGTGAGCGAATGGTCGCTGCCAGCGGATGCCCCGGTCTGCCTATAGCTTCGGATGCCGGACACGCGGCTGATCCCGCTCCAACGGCCTAAAGCCAAATAAATCAGCAGTACGTTCAAAATCATAAACAGCATCAATGCCGTTTTGCCGCCCTGAAACAATAAATAAAGCAATGCGGCGCCATAAATGATTGCGATAAGCCTCCAGCGTTTACGGGTCTTCGTCTCTTTCACCGCATTCATGGGATCACCGCTCCAGTCTTACGGGAACCTTTGTCTTCTCCAGAACCTCGGCGATAATATCTTCGCTCCGCAGACCGTTCATCCTTGCATCCGTGTGAAGCAGCAGACGGTGGGATAGAACATACGGCGCCAATTGCTTGATATCGTCCGGAGTGACAAACGTACGCTGGGCAAGGAACGCGCTGGCTTTCGCCGCGCGCGATAACGCTATTGCGGCACGAGGGCTTGCGCCAAGCAGGACATGCTGATGCGATCGCGTAGCGCGTACAAGCTGAATCAAATAATTGCCGACCGCATCATCGATATGAACGGCTTGTACCTGGTGCTGGATTCGTTCGATATCTTCTATGGAAGTAATCTGCTCCAAGCGGTCCGACGGATGGCCGGACTCTCTTGCCAGAATCATCCGCTGCTCATCCGCTTCGTTAGGATAGCCTAACGTCAGCTTCATCATAAAGCGGTCGAGCTGGGCTTCCGGCAGGGAATACGTGCCTTCGAAATCGATCGGGTTTTGCGTAGCGAGCAGGATAAAGGGGGCAGGGAGCATATACGTATCGCCGTCAACGGTGACATGCCCCTCTTCCATCGCTTCCAGAAGGGCGGATTGCGTCTTTGTTGTCGCCCGGTTGATCTCGTCGGCGAGCAGGACGTTGGTCATGACCGGTCCCGGACGGAATATGAACTGCTCCTGCTTCGGATGATAAATCGACACGCCCGTAATATCGGTCGGGAGAAGGTCGGGATTGCATTGAATACGGCGGAATTGGCCGCCGATGGTTCTCGCCAGCGCTTTCACCAGCTGGGTTTTACCCGTGCCCGGAACATCCTCAAGCAATACGTGGCCGCCTGCAAGGACGGCTATCATTAAACGTTCTATTTCGCTTTGTTTTCCAAGGATACATTCATTCAAGCTATTTAGGATTAAGGTGCATAATTGCATATCGGCAAGGCGTGTTTCCATGGACATACCTCCTGCGGAATAATGGATGCAAAAAATAAGGGGATTTAGTACCATTTTACAGCAGCACCTTCGGGTAGCACAAATGAACGAACTGCCGAAAAAAATTGGAGGATTCCACATAACGCGGGCGCCGAGTCGCCTTCTGTCGCAAAAAGTGGGAATCGGTATTCTCATATGATATATTGGCAATATCTTCACTTTTAGACGAACGAAGGAACGAAAAGGTTCTGTTCGCCGTAAAACTTTCCCTTAAGAAGGTGCCATCGTTTGCTGACTCATCTGTCCCGCTTTACTAACCGGTTCAAAAACGTATTCAAACTGCTGTTCCCCGTTGCCATTCTTCTCTTTCTGTATACGCAAACAAGCGGCTTCATCAAAGAGATCAAGCCGGCTGCGGCTCTTCACCTGCTGAAGCATTTGCGCTGGAGCGACCATTTCCAGCTTGCCGCCGCCTGTTTCCTGGCGGTTGCCGTCATGTCGGCATACGACTATATACTAGTCAGATGGAATCAGGCGCGAATGCCCTGGACTGCCGTGTTCAAAATAAGCTGGATCGCCAATTCCTTCAACAATGCCATGGGCTTTGCCGGGCTAACGGGAGCAGGACTTCGCATCACGCTGTACCGCAAATGGGGCATTCAAGGCCCGGCATGGCTGCGGTCGCTGGTGTACCAGTCCTTGTCCGCCCTTACCGGGTTGTCTATTCTCTCCATCTTGCTGCTTGTTGGCGTCTGGAATGACCGCAGCTTGCTTGCCCATCATCTCTGGCTGTATCTTGCCGTCATCCTGATTGCCTTGTACGCGGTGCTGTTCGCTTTACTCGGCAGACTGCCCCGGCTCCGCAATCTGCTTGGGCTGAGCGACAAGGAACAGGAAGATGATGCTTCCTTGACGAAACCCCCGGCCCTTCGCATGATAACGGCATCTTTGGCGGAATGGCTGATGGCTGGACTTTCCTTCTGGCTGATTATCCACTTGATGCATCTGCCTATCGGATTCCGGGAAGCGATGAGCATTTTTGTCGTGGCCGCCGTTGCCGGCGTTGCGAGCTTTGTACCGAGCGGTCTCGGTTCCTTTGACGCGATCGTCCTGCTGGCATTCCAGCATCTCGGCTTATCCCCCGACCAGGGGCTGGCCGTGCTTGTGCTCTACCGGATCTTTTATTGCTTCCTTCCGTGGGCGATCGGGCTTGCGCTTGCGACAACGGAATGGATTCCGAATAAGGAAAGATGGAATCAAACGCAGGAGCAGGTTCTGAAGCCCGCTATCAAACGCTGGCATACGGTCTGGAATTGGCCTAGCCAAACGGCTGTCCTTAGCGATATTAGCACTTGGGCGCTGGCTGCTCTTGTATTCATTAGCGGCATACTGCTATTGCTCTCATCCGCCACACCGGGCAGCTGGCACCGGATGCACCTGCTCGAGCAGTTCGTAACGCCTTTTACGATGAAGGGCTCCCATCAATTGGCTGTTCTCATAGGTTTATTAATGCTGATGGTTTCCGAGGGCATCCGTTTCCGCGTCAAACGGGCTTATTTCCTGGCGATGATTCTGCTGATCGGCGGTACGTTCGCTTTGATTCTGAAAGGCTTTGAAATCGAGGAAGCGATCTTCCTTCTATTCGTCTGCCTGCTCTTATGGCTGTCCAAAGACAGGTTCAACCGGAAAGAAGCGATCTTCACCTTGCGCAAAACGATTGCCTGGGCAGGCATCTCGCTTGTTGTCATGCTGCTGTACCTGTCTGTCGGAATATCCACCAACGAGCTTCCGCCCGGCGTGCTTCATCATGCCAAGTGGCATGCCCGTTATACGTTGAAGAACGAAGAGCTGCTGCGCGAAGGCATCATTGCACTCGCGGTCAGCTGGATTCTGCTGACGGTCCGGAGAATATTCGTGCCAAGCCTCCCGCCCGCCCCTAAACCGGGGCCGCAGGATTGGGAAAGGTTGGAGCAACTGCTCGCCAAGCATCCCGGCAATTTCCTGACCCATCTGCTGTATATGGGCGATAAAAGCTTTATGTGGACGCCCGACTACCAAGCGGTGCTCGCCTATGGCCGCACTGGCAAAACCCTTGTGGCACTCGGCGATCCGATCGGAGATCCTGCCTCCATCCGAAAGCTCGTGCGTCAATTCCGCGATTACGCGGATCGTTACGCGGCGACAGCCGTCTTCTACCAGGTAAAAGCCGAACACCTGCCGCTTTATCATGAATACGGCTACCGGTTCTTCAAGCTTGGAGAGGAAGCGATCGTCCCATTAGACCAATTCCAGTTGTCCGGCCGGCGAAAGGCGGATTTGCGGGCGGCTTGCAACCGGTATGAACGGAATGGCTTTGCGTTTGATATCGTCAAGCCGCCATTCAGTACCATGCTGTTATCCGAGCTTAAGGCGGTATCCGACGAATGGCTGGATGGCGACAAGGAAAAGGGCTTCTCGCTGGGCACCTTCTCCGAATCTTACCTTGAGCTGGCTCCCATTGCCGTTCTGCGGGATAACGAGAACCGCGTCGCCGCATTTGCCAGCATTATGCCGGTGTACGATCGCAACAAATCCGTCTCCATTGACCTGATGCGCCATCGTGACGGTCTCAGCGGCGTTATGGATGTCCTGTTCGTTCATCTGCTGCAATGGGCGAAAGCTGAGGGCTACGAAATATTCAATCTGGGGATGGCGCCCCTATCGAGCGTCGGGGAATCGGTCTATTCGTACCGGGGGGAACAGCTGGCGAGGTGGGTATTCCTAAAAGGAGGCCACTTCTATGGATTCCAGGGTATCCGTCGCTTCAAGGACAAGTTCGACCCGGAATGGGAACCGCGTTATCTGGCCTTTCCCCAGAACAGCCTCTTCCTGAGACTTATTGTTCAAGTAACGAGAATGATTTCCCGCGGGACAGGAAACGGCAGATAAATATCGTACTGCAAAGAAAAAGCAGGCTTGTCCCAATGCGGCAAGCCTGCTTTACCTTTATCCCTTCGGACGGACGACAAGCGCCGCCAGGAAGGAGAATATGATCGCCGCGGAAATACCGGCGCTTGTGACTTTGAATATTCCGGAGATGACGCCAATCCAGCCGGAATTTTGAAGCTCGGTCAACGCGCCGTGCACAAGCGCGTTGCCGAAGCTGGTAATCGGTACGGTTGCGCCCGCGCCGGCGAAGCTGACAAGCGGCTCATACCAGCCGAGACCGTCAATGATAGCCCCTGCCACAACAAGCGTAGCCATCGTATGTGCCGGAGTCAGCTTCACGACATCAAACAGCAGCTGGCCAACGACGCAAATTGCGCCTCCCACAACAAATGCCCATAGAAATTGCATGCTGCTCTACTCCTTTCCGCCGCTGATCGCAACGGCATGTGCAATGCAAGGAATGCTCTCCCCTTGTTGGAAGGAAAGCGGGGATAACAAGGCGCCAGTCGCAACGACAAGTACGCGCTTCAAGTCCCCCTTGGCGATTTTTTTGAGGATATGGCCGTAGGTTACGACGGCCGAGCAGCCGCAGCCGCTTCCTCCCGCCTGCACCTTCTGCTTTTCCACGTCAAAAACCATCAATCCGCAATCCTTGAATGTCGTTTCATCCATGGGAACCCCGTCACGGATGAGCAGCTCCTTGGCAAGCGGGTGCCCGACGCTAGCGAGATCTCCGGTTACAATCAGGTCGTAATCCTTGGGCGTGCGTCCCGTATCGTTAAAATGCGCCTGAATCGTATCCACGGCGGCGGGCGCCATAGCCGCTCCCATATTAAACGGATCCTTGACTCCCAGGTCGATAACCTTGCCGATCGTCGCATATTCAACGACCGGACCCTCGCCTGAGGCGGCAACAACAACGGCGCCAGCGCCGGTAACGGTATACTGCGCGGTAGGCGGCTTCTGCGCGCCGTATTCCGTCGGATAGCGGAACTGCTTCTCCGCCGTGCAATTATGGCTGCAGGTCCCGGCAAGCACGTATTGTCCGGCACCCGAATTTACCATTAAGGAAGCTATCGCGAGCGACTCCATCGAGGTCGAACAAGCGCCAAACACGCCGAGATTAGGCACGCCCAGCGTTCTTGCCGCAAAGCTGTTGCTAATAATCTGATTCATCAGGTCGCCGCCGACGTAGAACTGCAGCTGATCCTTGGCGATCTTGGCATTGTTCAGGGCAAATTCCGATGCCTGCTCCAGCAGCAGCCGTTCGGCTTTCTCCCAGCTTTTCTGCTGCATGTCCAGCTCCGGATGCACGAGATCGAAATCCCCGGCCAGCGGTCCGTCCCCTTCGTCGGGACCGACAACGGTAGCCGCCCCGATAATGACCGGGCGGTTCTCAAACTTCCATGTTTGTTTTCCCTGCAGCATCTTAATGAGCACCACCCGTCCCAAAGATTAAATGGGCGATGCCGACGAAAAACGCCGCAACGGTACCGTACACGATAACGGAGCCGGCCAGCTTGAACATATTTCCTCCCACGCCTAGCACCAGCCCTTCGCTGCGATGCTCAAGCGCGGCGGAGCACATGGAGTTGGCAAACCCGGTTACCGGCACGGCGGAGCCTGCTCCGGCAAACTGGGCGATTTTGTCATAAACCCCGATGCTCGTCAAAATGACGGAAATAATAATCAGCACGGCAACGGTTGGATTGCTGGCATCCTCGGGCTTCATATGGGCCAGATGGATAAAGAGCTGCTGAATAGCTTGTCCTAGCACACAGATGGCACCGCCGATAATAAACGCACGAATGCAATTGCCGAAAATCGAACGCGAAGGCTCGCGAGTTTTCGCAAAGGCTTGATATTCCTTCGGCGACATGGACATTTTGCGGTATTTTCCGCCTCCGGCGCTTTTTATTGCCATAACGTTACACTCCTTTTTTATGTACACATGGTAAGTACATTATTTGTCAACGGAAGAAAGGATATGTATCGGAGGGCGAAATGCCCTATCGGCAATAAAAAAACCTCCGCAGGGATGCGAAGGTCCGTACAGCTAAGTATGTTTAACCTTTCGGCTTAACGAACAAGGCGGCAATGAAGGAGAAGATAATCGCCGCGGATATCCCGGCGCTTGTCACCTTGAATATGCCGGTAATGATGCCAATCCAGCCTGTCTTCTTCATCTCGTCCAAGGCACCGTGAACCAGTGCATTGCCAAAGCTTGTAATCGGAATCGATGCGCCGGCGCCCGCAAATTTGATCAGCGGATCATAGATGCCGACACCGTCCCCAATCGCGCCCAGCACAACAAGGAGAGTCATTGTATGAGCAGGCGTCAGCTTAAAGACGTCAAAGCAGATTTGGCCGATCACGCATATCGCGCCGCCTACAAGAAAAGCCCACAAGAAAATCATAGCTTCCTCACCTCGTTCTCAATGGAAACCGCATGCGCGATACACGGTATCGTCTCTCCTTGCTGGAAGGAGATCGGCGATAAAAGAGCTCCTGTCGCTACGACGAGAATGCGGTTCAGCTCCTTTTCGCGCATTCGCCGGAGCAGATGGCCGTAAGTAACGGTTGCCGAACATCCGGCGCCGCTGGCGCCTGCTTGCACCTGCTGCTTCTCATAGTCATAAATCATCATGCCGCAATCCTTATAGACGGTTTGATGAATGGGGAATTTATGTTTTTCGAACAATTCATTTGCAATCGCATAACCAACCTTGGATAAATCCCCCGTCACAATCAGATCATAATAACCGGGCTCCATGCGAAAATCGCGGAAATGCGCCAGTATCGTATCCACTGCAGCCGGTGCCATAGCCGCCCCCATATTAAACGGGTCGCTGATGCCCATATCCACGACGCGCCCAATGGTAGCTGACGTAACATACGGACCGCCGCCTTGCTGAGTCAACACGCAGGTTCCCGCTCCCGTTACGGAGAATTGGGCAGTCGGCGGCTTCTGGGAGCCGTATTCCGTCGGGTAACGGAACTGCTTCTCGGCGGTAGCATTATGGCTGCAGGCGCTGGACATGACGTATTTAGCCGAACGGGAATTGATCAGATTAGCCGCGATGGCAAGGCTTTCCATGGAAGTCGAACAAGCGCCAAACACGCCGAGATACGGTATTTGCAGCGTTCTTGCGGCGAACGTGGAGCTGATGATCTGGTTCATCAGATCTCCGCCCACCAGAAAGTTGATGGATTCTTTCGTTATTTTGGCCTTCTCGATGGCCAGATTCGCCGCTTCCTCGAGCAAAGTCCGTTCCGCCTTCTCCCAGCTGTCTTGTCCAAGGCGGAGATCGCCGTGGACAATATCGAAATCATGCGCCAGCGGGCCTAGTCCTTCAAACGGTCCGACGATAGCAGCCGTCCCGGCAATGACGGGATGATTCTCAAAGAGCCAGCTTTGATGGCCTTTCAGCATGATTAATGTCCTCCCCCAACCGCATGAGGATTAAAGATCAGGTGAACCAGACCTACAACAAAAGCCGCAACGACGCCAAATACGATAACGGGACCCGCGATCTTGAACATTTTACCGCCTACGCCAAGAACAAGTCCTTCGCTCCGGTGCTCAATGGCTGCCGACGACATTGTATTGGCGAAGCCCGTAACGGGTACGGCCGAGCCGGCCCCCGCCCATTGAGCGATTTTGTCGTAAACGCCAAGGCTCGTAAGGACAACCGACAGAATGATCATGACCGCTACCGTCGGATTGCTGGCCTTCTTCTCGTCAAAGCCGGCCCAATGAACAAACATCTCCTGCACGGCTTGACCGATAATGCAAATGATACCGCCAACCAGAAAAGCCTTCAGGCAATTGATGAATACGGGCCGCTTGGGCTCGTGTTTTTTGGCTAACTCCTGATATTCCCGTTGAACCGGCGTGAATTTCTTCTTATTGCTCGACATGTTCCCCTTACCTCCTGACTACTGTAGTTAATGATGCAGCAGAGGCTTCATTTCCTTTAATACTTGCCGCATTTCCTGCGCACACCGTTCATACATATGCTTAGCCTCTTTGTTTTTCGTCGAGAGACCAAACAACTCCAAATCCGCTTCGATTTTCTTCAATAAGGCATACAGCTCGGCTTTAAGCTGCGGCTGCGGAACTTTAATATGGTCATCGTAAAGGTCAACGTACAGCTGACGGTATGCGTCAACCTGCGCGATATAGACGTTCTCGAGCGTTACGCCGATCGTCTCGAGCTCGGTTGCAAGCCATCTCCGATTAAGGCCAACGGTCGAGAGCGGCTCATCCAAGATTTTGCCGTCCATGATAACCGTCTGAGGTTCATGTTCCGGCGCAACCTTAATGCCGAGATGCGCAGGAGTAATGGGCTGGTTCTCCCGCGTCAGCAGCACGCTGATATCTCCGCTTGGCTCCATAATGGCGAATTCGACATCCGCAACGCGGAAGACATCCTTCTTGCGCAGCTGCTCCAGAAGCTCATCGGAAGTCAACCGTTCTTTCTTCAGGTTGTCCTCCAGCACTTTGCCGCCCTTAATCAATACGGTAGCTTTGCTATCGATAAGATCGCGGACTTTCTTGCTCTTCAGCTGCAAAAATTCAATGCCAATGGAAATCGCCACCCATACGCCAAGCGAGATCAGGCCCAAATACCAGGTTGCCTCAAGATCAAGCGATACATATGCAGCCAGGTTGCCGATCGAGATACCGGTAATGTACTCAAAAAACGAAAGCTGGGATATTTGCCGTTTACCCACTAACTTTGTAAGCAGGAACAGGACAAATATCGACAGTAAGGTGCGTAGAGTAACCTCTAACCAGTCCTGCACAATTCTTTTCCCCCTGTCGCTTGTTTCTACGTTTAGATTATTTGTCAAAAGGCAGATCCCAACACGAATAACCATTTTCCACAGCAGGAAAATGGTTCAGGTCCAATTTCTATTAATTCCCATGAATGCCAGAAGACAAAGGCTGACATATTAGTTTTGTTGTCAAGTTCTTAAGGAGGTGTTGGATATGACCGTAGCATCCGATGTAAAAACATGCGTTGCCTCTTTAAAGAGCGCGCAGGCAAGCCTGGAGCAATTTGCTCTGTCCACTGAAAACAAGGCTGCGAAGCAAATGTTCGAGCAGGCGGCGCAACAAACGCAAACCATCGTCGATCAAGTGGCCAGCCGCGTAAAAGAGCTGGAAAACGAAGAGCCGCAGTACGTAGGTTTCTAAGAGGGAATGAAAATGGCCGTGCGAATACAGTCGCACGGCCAATTTTTCTTAAAAGCAGAAAAACAATAAGATCACAAGAAGCACGTAAAGGACAAGAACAAAGGTCGTAATCGAAGGCCGGCGGCCGCTTGATACTGCAACGCTTTTCATTGGCATTCCCCCAGTAGGCTTCTGCCATTATCGTATGCGGCTTGGGCGTCAGCGGTTCATGCCCTTTAGACTGATGATGACTTCTTTGCCGGAAGGGCTAACCGCCCGGATCCAATCATCCTGCATGGACAGCTGGATAGACTGCTGCCAATGCTCAGGCAGAGCCTCTTCCAATGCGGCCGGCTCTCCGTAGACTGCGGCAATCAGAATATGCGTCCCCGGCTGAAGCTTTGCCTGAAGCGTAGGAATAACCGTTCGCGGATGCATCAGGTTGGTATTGGACTGGGCTTGAACAAGCTCGGCCCGCTCATAACCCCGAATGCCCGAGATGCCGCTGCCTCCGAAGCCGGTCCGACCGATCAAGCTGCAGGTTTGCTTATTGACTCCAAGCGTTGCGTCAAGCGGAAGAGCAAAGCCCCCTTCAGCCGCATCCAGCCCTCTTGCGGTCTCGATTCGGTGAATCCTTAAGTGCCAAGGCAATCCGGCGATCAGATAAGTCGTCACCGTGACATCCCGCCACGGCTTCCAGACAGAGATAAGGATGTCGCCATCGATGCTGGTCTCTTCGTTTTTCCGGCGAACGCGATACAGGTTATCTTCCTCGCTTAAGGCAAGCATGGAGTCGTAAGCGCCTTGGGACAACCCCCACTCCGCACGCGGAACGCTGAAACCGAAGGATGCGGAATAAACAAACTTCTCGTATTTCGCCGAGGTATGAGTATGCTCGTTGGTTCCGGGATGGCCCGCGTTAAAAGCCGCAACATGATCGCGTTCGCTATGCCTGCAGACAACAAGATGAGGGGCCTGCTGTGCCGAAATAGCCGGCAGCTCCGGCAGCGGGAGCTCCTCTGCCTGCCAGAACGGATGCTCGTCCGGCAAACCGAGCGGCAGAAAGGCTTTAAACGCCCAATAGACGGATCCAGGCGCATTATAATTTTCAGCCATAATCAGATTGGGATAGCTGTATCCAACCGTTAATACGCCATCTGGCGAGAAAATCGGCTGACTGAACCACCAACGCAGATGGCGTAAATACAGTCCTTTGACAACGCCAAGCTCAAACGGCGGCATATCGGCAAAAGCATACGCTCCCCACAAAGCTCCCTGCGCGAATCGGTAAGTCAAGCTGCGCCCGTAAGGAAGAGCCCTGCCATCCTCGGCGAACCAGTTCACGAACTGCCCGGCGAACGACACACTGCGTTCTTCGAAGCGCGCTGCACGTTCGGGATCCTCTTCCTTCATCAGTGCCGAATAGAGAAGTCCGCAGTAATGAAAAGCCAAGGGCACGTAATAGTCGCTATGACCGTTTACTCCGTCTTCGTACCAGCCATCCTTCAGATAAAACTGTTCCAGCCGGTTCAGGTTTGCCTCAAGCTGATCCTTCGCGTAAGGAAGACCAAGCTTATGGAAGCCTACGTTAACAAGGACATGGAAGAACAGCCAATTGCAATCATGAGCCCGGCGGCTGTTAATTTGATTCAGCCAATTATAGAAGTGCTGCTTCGCCTCTGCGCCGAGGGGCTCCCACAAACGGTCAGGGGCAATAGCTAACGCAAGGCCAAGCGAAGCCATCTCCACCAGGCGCTGATCGTAATCGGCAACCTCGCCCCAATACTCCTCATGCTCGGGATTGGTGCCGTTTGTTATTCCTTTCAACGCCAGCTGCAGCAGCTCCTCATCCACCTTGTCCAAGCCTGCCGCAAACGGCGCCAGCCCCCAGACTATACGGGAGAAGCCTTCCATCCCCGCAACTTCCGGAGCTTGTCCGGCGCCGGATCCGTTCAGATCCAGTCGTGCTCCACCGGCTGAATAATACGGCAGAAGCGGCTTAGTAAGCTGGTTGAAAGCCAGCTCTAGGTCTGCTTTGCTTCGCAGCGGATTCGAAGCGGTTGCCGCATTTACTCCCATGGAATCGTGACGCCTCCTTTAAGACGCGCGAGACCCTCCACAAAGAAATAATCGCCGTAAATAAGCGGTACATCCATGTTCTTTCGTTCCGGATAATGGCTGGTTCCATGCAGGATAAGTCCTTCTTCCTCATCCTCCCCAAACGAACCGTAGTTCTCGTACAGGGATTTCAAAATCCGCTCTCCGGCGCCGCGATAGCTGGATGCCTCCGGCGAAGGCACAAGCTCGGCCAGCAGCAGCAGACCGCATGCCGCACATGCCCCGGCTGAAGAATCTCGCAGCCATTTCGTCTCCTCCGGCGCGCGGAAATCCCATACCGGCACGCTATCGCCAGGCAGCTGCGACAGGAAGAAATGCGATACTTGCTTGGCTGCATCCAAAAGGTCCTGACGGCCTGTATGCTTGGCGGCCAAAGTCAGACCGTAAACCGCCCAAGCAGTGCCGCGGGACCAAGCGGACTCCGGTCCATAGCCTTGCCCGCCAATAAACTCGGCAACATCGCCGGTCAACGAATCAAACCTGACAATGTGGCGGACTGAGCCGTCGGTACGGATAAAGTGATTCAACACGGTACCCATATGGGCTTCCGCAACATGGCTGTATCTCGGATCGCCTGTCTCCCGCGTTGCCCATTGCAGAAGAGGAACGTTCATCGCGCAGTCGATAATCGCCCAGCCGCTGTTGTCTTCCCCTTCAGTCCAAGGGTTCCAAGCGCGAATGAAATTGCCTTTCAGGTTAAAGCGACCCATCAAGTAATTCGCAGCTTTCAGCGCTCTTCGGCGGGACTCTTCTCCGCCATTCAGCTTATAATTGATCACGCTGGTCAGAATCCACATAAAGCCGATATCATGGTCGAGTCGGTCAAAACCGTCCAGCACCAGGTCCAGCTTCCGTTCGCATTCTTCCGCAATCTGGCGGAAAGGAAGGTCGGCATTCGCTTCGCCTTCGTGCAATAACCACAACAGTCCCGGCCAGAATCCTGCCGTCCACCAGTGCGGAGCTTCAAGCACATATTTGCCGGCTTGGCTCGCATGCGGGAACTCCGCACCGATACGGGCGCTTGTCCGCAATACCTTTTGCACCGTTTGTTCCCAAGCTTCCTTTACCCATGATGCGGTTCCGAGCTGGTTAGCAGCCGTTGTATTTGTCATTTAAGATTCCACCTGTTCCTGAAATTTGAAGTTTAATTTAAACGTCTTTTCAAGGGACGCTTCCTCTTTCGAAATAAGATTAATGCGATAATAGCTTTCTTCCTGACCCGAATGATTGGAATACGTTCGTTCTATAATGGAGACTTCCAGGCTTTGAGGTTCATAGGACAAAACAACCGAATGCCGGCAGCCCTTCAAGGCAATCTGGCCTTCCGACCGCACGAATGGCGGGCATTGGCTGACGATAACCTCCGTAATGGTCCCGCCTTCCTCGTCGAATCGGAAGGTGTCCGTTAACTCAAGCTCGGGAAGTCCGGTTTTATGCCAGACAAATTCGCGCTCAAACGTTGCAAGTCCGCTGCCCGGGTAACAAGCTGCAAGCTCCAGCTTAAGCCGGTCCGCAAGCTCTCCCTGCTCTACCCATTCCACGGAAGCCTTGCTCTCCGCGCCATGGGCCTGAAGCTGACCGTTCACAATCGGCAAGGAGTGTCCTTGCGCTCCCGTGCAGTCGTATTCATAACGGCCTTCGCCAAAGTATTGCGCTGTATATTCCCCGCTCCCAAGATCCACGGCAAACGCGGGATCATCTTCGGCAATCAGAATAAAATGGCCCACGTCATTATGATTATGCGGTTCATCGTTATGCCCGCCTTTGGCCGCAAAGCCAAAGCTGCCAGAAGCATTGCTTACGCGAGAAATAAGCCACTGGGCATCCGCCAAATACCAGCTTCCGCTTGACCAATCCGATTGTCTTGGAGCTTCCGGCCTGAACCATAGCAAATTGCGCAAAGCATGGGCGAAGCGGCTGCAATGATCATCCGCAAAGCCTGCCCGTATCGTTAATGGTGCGTAGCCTACGTCCTCAACGTGAAAGGCAAGATAATCGGATAAGCCGATGTTTACGCTTACATGATCCGACGCATCCGAGAAGTTGGCTGGCCGGTTCCTCACGAGATACGCTTTTTGCTGGAATCCGGCGATGGTCCGTACGTGCCTTGAATCAAGCAAATCCGTCCTTCCGGCGGTGGCGCGCTTCAGCAGATCGGCGAAATAAACGAAATAACCAAAACCGTAATTCCAATAACCCGGACCTTCCGCGCAAGCCCCGTCTTCCCCAAAGCCGGATAAATAATGATTCATCGTTCCGATTGCCCGGTGAAGGATAGCCGCTCTTCGCTTTTTGTCGATGCCTAGCAAAAGGGCTGTTGCCCCAATCGACCCCGCGCATACCGCCGCCCAGTTATGATCGGCTGTCTCCCAATGATAGGGAGGAAATCGGTCATCCAGATAAGGGGCAAATATTCTTCGCTCGATCTGTACCCGAATGTCCTCCCGCAGCGCGGAAGGAAGCGATTGTTCCGTAATCGTCAGAATCTCAGCCAACGCAAATCCGGTTTCGGATGCAAAAAGATCAATATGGCGGTCAACCGAATTCCCTCTCATATGAGCCGGCAAGCACCAGGTCATCTCCTCCAGAACCGCCTCAATCGTGTCGATCAGGGCCTGGCGATATTCCGCTGAATCGGGGAAAAGGCAATGCAGCAGCGCAAAGGAAGTAAGCCGGCTCCTGCGTTCGAAATACAGTCCTTCGTAAATAAGGCGGTTCCCGTTCGTCTCGAACAGATCGTATATGTCCCGGGACAGAACGGGAATTGGACGGTCAAGCAGGCGTTCCCCCTCTGCCCGAACCTCCCCAATCATGTCCGAGTAAGCCGGGGATTCCGCTATCCCTCTCCAGTCCGCTTTGTTCCCGGAGTACGTATATACATCGCTGGCCGCCGCTGACTGATCGGTCAGCCACCCTTCCAGCACTTCCTTCGGCCATTCGTAATTCGTCCGCAAGTTTCTCTCCTCCTAACCGCGATATTCGGTTGGCGTTAAGCCCGTCTGCGCTTTGAACGTCTTGATGAAATAGCTCTGGTTGTCGTAGCCGAGCATTTCGCAAATTTCGCTTACGTAATAATTCGTTTGATCGAGCAATTCCTTTGCCCGTTCAATCTTCTGGTCGGTCACATATTCAATAAAGGTCAGGCCGGTCTCCTTCTTGAAGAACCGGCTGAAATAGCTTGGATTCATATGCAGATGAGCCGCTACTTCCTCCAGCGAAATCCGTTTACCCAGATTCATCGAGACATACTTGCAGGCTTCCGATACTTCTCGGCGTTTGCTCACCGGCAAGGCTTCTTCTCTCGCTGCGATGTAAGACTGAAGCTGCGTGTGGAACCACTCGAACAGCCCCCGCAGAGAATCGAAATAAACGATTTCCTTGTGCAGCTTCTCTGCGGTTAAGGTCTGGGAGGCAAACAGCATGGCATGCAGCTTGAGCCGCATATCGATAAGCAGCTTCAGCACCCAATCCCTTACTTCCTCTGAAGCGTATTGCTCCTTACGGATATGCGCCTCCCATTTGCCGGCAAGCGCTCTGATTTTATCGCTGTCCTTCGCCATAATCGCTTCGCGAATTTCCGCGGCTGCCTGGTCGTACATCGCAAGAAGCCCGGAGGAAGGCTGGGTGCCCTTCTGCCATTTGGCGGTTTCCCCTTTGGACAAATAGAACCGCTGTTCATCGGCTTTAAGCAAGTTGCACAAGGCCTGCTTCAGCAGCTGCGGATTGTCGCAGCTCGTCCCAATCAGGAAGGCCATCTGAATCTTCAGCACCTGACCAAGCGTCCGCTGCACGGTTTGAATGCTCGCCTGTACCTGATCGTAAACGTTTTGCTTGAGACCCGGCTTAAAAGAGAAGAGCAGCAAGGATTGCCGGCTGCTGTAACCGATATGCACGACGCGCAGCGGCAGTTCGGCCAGCAATTCCTCCATCACGTTGCTGATCGCGAAATGCAGCGTCTGATCCGAATCGAACCGGTGTTTGATTAGATTATAGTTCTCCATAAAGCCGGCTACGGGAAGACAAAGCTCGCCGGGCTGGAACAACCCGTAGGAGCCGAAGTCGCGCTGCCATTGCTCCGCGGAAATTAGCGGCTGCTGGACAAATTCGCGGAACAGCTTCTCCTTGCGCAAATCCTGGGTTTCGCTGACCATCCGCTTCATCTTGTTTTGCTCGGATAACATCTGGCGTTCGCCGTCGAAGCCTTCCTTAAACTTCTGCAGCAGCCCAATCAATTCCTCCGGATCCAATTGATCCTTAAGCAAGTAATCTTGAACATCCAGCCGCATTGCCTGTTGAGCATACTGGAATTCGCTATGGCAGGAGAGGATGACAATCCTCACCGAAGGATTTAATTTTTTCACCCTTTGCGCGAGTTCCAGACCGTCCATCTTCGGCATCCCGATATCGGTCACGAGAATATCCGGAATTTCCTCCTGCACATGCTCCCATGCCGCGAGTCCGTTCTCATGCTTACCGGATAAAACAAGACCAAGCTCCTTCCAATCCACTACTTCCGATAACAACTCGATTACCGGATAATCATCATCCACTAGCATCACTTTATACATGAGGACGCCCCTCCTCCCGAATAGGGATATGCATCATAATGCGTGTTCCTTGTTCGCTCTCGACGGTAATATGAAAGGCATCTCCAAACATAATCCGCATACGCTCCGCGACGTTCGCCACGCCGATTCCTGACATTCCCGGTCCTGTTGAACGCCCGGTTTCTTGAAGTTTTTCCGTCCCTGATCCCGCAGCCGTTAGGCGCGCTCTCAACCGTTCCAATTGCTCAACATCCATTCCAACTCCGTCATCTTCCACCGATAGCTCAAGGAAGTGATCCTTTCTCTCTGCCGTAATCCGGATTGTTCCGGCACTTTGGTTAAAGCCGTGTATTAAAGCGTTCTCCACCAGCGGCTGCAAAATAAACCGCGGGACCCGAATATCGAAGGAGGTTACATCCGCATCCACCAGCAGCCGTGCTTCCTCCTTCTGCCGCAGATTCATCAGCTCGACGTAATGCGTCAGCAGTTCGATTTCTTCATGCAGCATAATCGCGTCTTCATCCCGGCTGATCGTCATTCGCAGCAGCTTGGACAAAGAGGCAATCATTTTGGCACTGTCCTGGTCGCCGCTCCGCATCACTTTCATCCGGATCGAATTCAGCACGTTAAACAGAAAATGCGGATTAATCTGGGCCTGCAGCATCGCAAGCTCTGCCTTGCGCTTGCGCGCTTGGTTGAGAGATACTTCCGTAATCATCTCTTTAATGCGGTCGAGCATTTGGTCGAACAGAAAACCCAATCTGCCGATCTCGTCGGCGCCGCGTATACTGGATCGAACCTCCAGATTGCCCCGCTGGACGCTTGAAGCTACCTTCCCCAGCTTGATCAGCGGCTTGGTCAGCTGTCTCATCAATAGAAGCAGCACCACGAGAAAGGCGATAAACGATACGATCTGGAATAAAAAGACCCGGTTAAAAATCGAGCTGATGTTCACGATCGCATCCTGATAAGGCTCCGTTGCTACCAGATGCCAGTCATTAAAGGAAAGATCCGCCGTTGTCAGCAGCAGCTTCTTGTCTTCGTCTTTAATAATGGACGAAGCGACGCGTGGATCCCGTTCCGCCATCTGCTTGCTGTATTCGAACTTCCCGTTCACTTGCTCCAGCTGGGGCGATGACAAAATCTTGCCGTCGCCGTCTACAAGGACGACCTCCTGGCTGCCCGTCAGGCTGCCCAGGATCTTGCTGAACTTGTTCTCCATCATCGTCACGATGACGTATCCGTAAATCCGGGTGCTGTCGAACCGGAGCGTTCTTGCAACGGAGATCTGATACGGGCTGTTTATGCGGTCATAAGGAAAAATTGTCGGAGAAGTACTCACCCAATAAGACTGCAGCCCCGTCAGCTGCTTGAGGCTGTTGAACCAAGACTCCTTCTGGAAAGTAAGCGGATCCATTTCATCCTTGGAGTAGTTCGTAAAGGTCTCCCCGTTGGTGAGAATAATGGTGATGTAGCTCTTCTCCCCTATATAAGTCAACGTCTCAAGCTGCTGCATAATCCGGCTCGTTGCCGTAAACTTCTCGTACGGATCCAAATCCGTATTCAGCATTTTGATAAAGCTTGCTTTCATATCCGCGTTTGCCTGCAAATAATTCGCCGTGTTGAGCATGCCTTGAAACAGATTATTGATCGAGCCGTTAACGAGCTGCATGGAATCCGTCGCATTTTCCTTCGCCTGGCGTTCTACGGCTTCACGAGTTAGCGAGTTGTAGATTAGCATCGTTAGAACGGCTGGTATGAGAATGCATATAACCGCTACTAAAGAAAGCTTTCCTCGGATGGAATGAAAATAAGACCTGATGCGGTACATCGCGTGAAGTCCCCCTTAGATAGAAAAGGGGGACAGTAACTCCCGTCCCCTTTGGATATTTATTATACCTTATTATTTTTTGTTCGCCGCAATAATTTCGTCCACGCGTTTCTTGGAGTTGGCAACGGTCGTATCGACGTCTTGGTTGCCAAGAATCAGCTTCTCGTACTCTTCGTTGATTGCTTTGTACACTTCGGCTTGATAAGAAGCAGGAGCGATAATTTCCGTTGCTTTCGAGTTCACAAGCGTGTTTACGAGACTTTCCTTGTCAACAAGCTCAGGGTTCTTCGTGCCGGCAAGAATCGTATCGATAATACCCGCTACTTGATCGTTGCTTACGCCGTTCCAAGCCGGAATGTTCTTGCCTTGAACGACTTGGCCTTCGGTTGTGTACCAGCGAACGAATTTATAAGCTTCTTCTTTGTTCTTGGAGCTTTCCGATACCGCTACATAGTCCGTCGTAACCGGCGTAATTCCGGATTGGTCGCTTGCATTGTTTTTCGGGAATGGTGCAACCGCTACATGGAATGTCAGAGGCAAAGTATCCGTACCGCCGATTTCCGTATTCATCCAGGAGCCGATTGTCAGCATGCTAGCCGATTGGTTAAAGAATTGGTTACGGTAAGCCAGCTTTTGCGAGATCATATCCGAGTAAGGAACGGAGGACTTATCCTCTTTCTCCATTTTTACGCGAAGCTCAAGCGTCTTCTTGAAGTTAGGATCATCCAGGTTGGACGTACCGTCCGCTTTCAGGAATTCGGATCCGGTTGGCTGGTTCTCCATCATCAGCTTCAGGTATTCCATCCAGCCGCCGTTTTGCGGACCGTGGAAGTAAGTGCCGTAACGCTTGGTCGCGCCTTCGCCTTTGGTAAGCTTTTTCGCGTAGTCCGCGTATTCGTCCCAAGTCCAGTCCGTCGGAACCGCAAGTCCCGCTTCATCCAGATTGTCCTTGTTCAGAAGCACGTACCAAGGATTGAATTTGCCCGGCAGCGAGTACACTTTGCCGTTCAGGTGCGTATCAACCTTGTAATCCTCTTCTACCTTATAGCCGTCTTTCGCAAGGAAGTCGTCAAGCGGAGCTGCCATGCCAAGCGCTACGCGCTGCGCGTAACCCGCCGCGTCGCTAAACATCATCACGTCGATTTGCTCGCCGGATGCTACGGCAAGATCGAGCTTTTTCATCGATTCCTGCGTGTCGCCTTTTTCGCTCAGCTGTACAAGCTCAACGGTTACGTTCGGGTTCTTCTCATGGTAAGCATCGAGCGTTGCTTTCCAGTTGTACGCTTGCTCCGTGCCGTACGTGTAGAGGCGGAGTTTGACCGGATCTCCGCTAGCACTGCCGCCAGCGCTCGTGCTTGCTTCCGTCGAAGGAGCCGCGCTTGCGTTCTTGTTGCCCGAATCATTGTTGTTGGAGTTTCCGCAGCCTGCGAGAACTCCTGTAAGCAATAAACTAATCGCCAATCCCGATGCCCATCTCTTTTTCATTTCTAAATGCCCCTCTCTGAAATGCAAGGTTATAGGATGTTGATAGTTTTCATTATAGTGAGCGGCAATCCGGTAAGGATGAAACTATCTTTACCTAAATTGCAACAAATTCGACTTTCTTGCTAACGCTTTCATGACGGTTACCCTTTTACGCCGCCTAATGCGATACCCTCGATAACACTTTTTTGACCGATGATGAAGATGATAAGGAGCGGCAGGATCGCCGATACGGCAGCCGCCATGATTAGCGAGTAGAACTCGCCGCTGAGCGACGTGAACTTCTGCATAGCCAGCGGAATCGTGAACAGCCGGTCCGTGCGAAGGAAGATCAGCGGGTTCTGGTAATCGTTCCAGGTCCAGATAAAACGAAGAATCGCGTAGGTCGCAACGGCCGGCTTCACCAGCGGGAAGGCGATGCTCCAGTAGATCCGGAAATGGTTGGCCCCGTCTATTTTAGCAGATTCGATAAACTCCTGGTGAATCCCCATAAAGAACTGGCGCAGCATAAAAGTTCCCAATACGCTGAAGCTGCTAAGGATAATCAAGCCCCAATGGCTGTCGAACAAGCCGATTTGACGGTACAGAATAAATTGAGGAATCAGAATCGCTTGGCTTGGCACCATATAAGTCGCAAGCACGATCAGGAATACGAAATTGCTGCCCTTGAACTTGATCTTCGAGAAGCCGTAGGCGGCAAGCGATGAGAACAGCGCCGAGATACAGGTCGTAATGACTGCTATTTTGATGGAATTCAAATAATATTTCCAGAAGGGATAGTCCCCTACCCATACTTCCTTATAGTTCTCGATGGCGTGCCAGTGGCGCGGAATCCATTCGATCGGGTAAACAAAGACGTCTTTCTCGATCTTGAACGAAGTAACAAGCATCCAGATGAACGGAAGCAGGAACAAGATGCTGACGGCAAACATAAGGACGGTAAGAACGCCTTTGCGCCAGTTGAAAGCTGTGTTAGATGTCTCCATGAGGTTGGTCTCCTTCCGTTAGTAATTAACCCATTTTTTCTGCGCAAACCATTGTCCGAACGTAATGAGAAGGACGAAGATAAACAGCATAACAGCGATTGATGAAGCATAACCGACTTTCAGATTCACGAAGGCCGTATCGTACAAATACCATACCATCAGCGATGTGGAGCCGATTGGTCCTCCTTGCGTCATAACCGCGATAATGTCGAATACTTTAAAGGTCGAGATGATGCCGGTTACAAGCAGGAAGAAGGAGGTTGGCGACAGCAAAGGGAACGTAATTCGCGCGAACTTGATCCAGCCGTTTGCCCCGTCGATATCGGCGGCTTCGTACAAATCCTTCGGAATCGACTGCAGACCCGCGATGTAAATAATCATGTTGAAGCCAATCGATGTCCATACGACTATCATCATAATGGAAGCAAGCGCGAAATGCGGATCCGCGATCCACTTCGGCGGGTTGCTGACTCCGAGCGTATGCAGAATCTGATTGATCGGGCCGTAAGACGGCTGGAACAAGACCTGCCACACGATCGCTACGGCAACGATGCTGGAAATGTAAGGCATGAAGTAAGCGACCTTAAAGTAGCTTTTCAGGTAAACATGGCGGTCAATGATAACGGCGAGCACCATGGAAATGATCATATAGATTGGTACGGCTAGCAGGAAGACAAAGTTATTGCGAACCGAGCGGATGAACTGATCGTCATGGAACAGCTTCTTGAAGTTTCCGAAGCCTACCCAATCAATCCCTTTCCAGCCCTGAACAAAGTTCCAGTCGGCGAAGCTGAGCACGATTGTCGCAACAATCGGAAGAAGAACGAGAATACATACGCCAATGAGCATCGGGCTCACGAACAGCCATCCGGCCAGTGTCTCTCCGCTTTGCAGCGAGCGTACTTTTTTCGGCTTCTCCAGCTTGCCCATCACTTGCGGTGAAGTCTCCATCTTAAGCACCTCGAATTTCTTAGAATAGTAGGAAGTAGTGAAGTTGTTTTTATTATAGAGAATGAGAAAGCGCGACCTATGCCGTTATTTTTACTTTTTTCTTGTTAGAATTGACTTCTTGGCTGGAGAGTCGCTGAACGTTGCGTTTTTGGGGGCGGCCGGGGATCAGGGTAGGCTTGGGGATTCTAACGAAACGTGGTAACGTTATTTAGCGAAAAACAGCGGTTTTGCTGATCTAATGAAACTACGTATCGCTATTGAGGCGTTTCGAGGCTAAACACAGGGAAAAATCCGGGAATAACAATGC
The DNA here is from genome assembly GCF_003399985.2 of Paenibacillus sp. ATY16. Classification (NCBI taxonomy): domain Bacteria; kingdom Bacillati; phylum Bacillota; class Bacilli; order Caryophanales; family Paenibacillaceae; genus Paenibacillus; species Paenibacillus sp. ATY16. Next base: position 44,581 of record NZ_NMOK02000056.1, read on the forward strand.
GTAGTTTCGTAGCTAGAAATAGAAAGTCTCCTATATGGAGCGAATAGCGATATGCCGTTTCGTTAGCAAAAGAGGCTGCCCCATGATGGGGCAGCCTCGGGCTGTTTTATAGGGGAAACTCTTAATATCCCGCTAGATGATCTAGCTTCGGTCCTTTACAATCGGCATACTGCCTTTATAACCGCAAACGGGACAAGTAACGATCCGTTCGTTGAGTACTCCCGTCTTTAAGGCAACCGCGAAATCCTTTTTGGATAACTTAAATGAACTACGGCATGCCGGGCAGACAAAATGCGTGGTTTTGGTACGGAAATCGATGTACTTGTAGACTAACAAAAAGGTCAAAACCAGCGGGACAGCGATTTGAATCAGGATGATAACCGGATTATCTTGATTCATCCTATTTCCCTTCCTTTTATTGAATATTAACTTCAGAATACCACAGGTTAGTCTGTCCAGCCTTTCTAAACAAAGAGGAGCTGTCCTTATGACTGCCCCTCCTTCTCTCCCGTTTCTATTACGGCAACTGCCCGAACCGGCGACCCGTCGCCGCCCGCAATCCGCAGCGGAAACCCGTAAAACATAAAGTCACTTTCAACGGGAAGACGATCCAGTCCCTGCAGCCCCGTATAAGTTATGATGTTAATCCCGAGCAATGCCCGCTCCAATTCTTCCGTCAATTCACCGCCAACAAACGGGGGCCGCAGAGAGGCAAGGCGTTCAAAACAATCCAATCCTGCCGGCTCGCAGAAAAATAACCCTCGCTTTTCCGGCCATGCCGAGTCTCCAACCCGAACTAAACGCGAAGCACCAAAAAATCGTTCCACCGGCAGCTCATTCAAGGTGGCCGCACCGGCATGCATATGCGACGGAGCATCCACGTGTGTTCCGGAGTGGCTGCCCATGGAGAGATGCCGCAATTCCCAGGTGTGACTCTCATAAGTATGTGCAATCTTGACACGGACCTCCGGATCGCCGGGATATACGGGCATACCATCTTCTATTGGTAAAGATAAATCAATGACTTTCACCGTTGCTGATTGCTCCTTTTAGCTGATTTTAACGATCGGTATCCATAACTCTACATCTATTTCCTCGGTAAATACCTGTTTCTCCAAGCTCACCTCTATGTCTGGCCCTACCTGAATCATTGGCCCCTCAGCTTGCTCGTAGCCGGAGGAAGGAAACCATTCTCCGTAAATACGATGCCACTTTTCCTTCTCCCAAGGAACCTTTACCTCAAATATAATCCAAGTCATAGCCGGCACAATCAAATGAGACAAGTTCTCTGGGCATTGTTCAGTGGAAGCAACCGCCATGTAATAATCGTATTCGCGTTGCGTGCGACCACCTTCAGCGAAACTTACATGCAAAATTCCTTGCGGCTCTGCATTGTTTAACGACCTAAGCCGGGTATACGTTCTCTCGCTTGTAGACTTCCAGACCTGTTCTACGCCTGGATGTTCTCCATGATCAATTGCCACAACCCGGTTACTTACTCCAATTAGCTGCAATGCTTCCTTTTGCTCGATTCGGTATCTCATCGGCTCACTGCCTCCTATCGATATTCGGAAGGTCATTGGAGGATATGAGGTTAATGAGCGGTTAGCCATTCTCGCTTCCGTTGGCGTGATGCCGTGTAGATTGTGAAAGGCCCGCGTAAAAGAGTCCGGCGAATGGTAACCGTATTTTACAGCGATGTCGATTACTTTAACGGTTTTGTCCTGCAAATCCAGCGCCGCATGCGTCAGACGTCTGCGACGGATATATTCTTGTAGAGGTATACCTGCCAAATAAGCAAACATTCGCTTAAAGTGATACACGGAACAAAAAGCACGCTTTGCGATCTCTTGCTCATCAATCTCGTTAGCAAGATTTTGTTCGATATAGTCTAACGCTCCGTTTAAATGCTCCAGCATATTTTCGCTATGACCTCCCTTCCTCTTTAGAATAGCAGGAGTATGCTGCTAGCATCCGACAGTTCCAGTTCAACTTCTGCAGGGTGGACTTCAGAAAAAAGACATGTACACATCCTTGCCTTGGATTAACGTAAATCCAAGTTGATTATATAAAGCACGAGCTGGTGCATTATCTTCGTCTGTTTCGAGCTGCAGCCGTGCTGCATTTTTGGATGCGGCTAAATCAATTGCGTATTGTAAAAGTCTCCTGCCTACGCCTCTTTTTCTATGCTTGGATGATGTATATAAAGCTTCAATACGCAATGCGGGATACCCTTTGCTGATTGAAAAACTCCAAGAAAGAACGATAAAACCAAGGAATTCATGTTCTTGCGTTGCCACAAAACAAAAGGCAGCGTCGTCATGAAGAAGCCTGATCAGGATTTGATCACATTGTTCGAGCAATTCCGGTGAGGGTTCGATTTCATCTATCCCGTTAGAGGAGGAATTCAAGTAACCGGCTAATAAAAATTTCACATCTGGAATATGAGATCTATCCAATGATAAAACTTCTAATTTCAAATCAGACCTCCTCCAATCTCCATCGATTGATCCTTTATTTTAACAGCCAGTTGACAGCATCTAATAAATTTTCAGCCACGTAGTCGGGGGCAGCCCCAAGCCATTCGCCAAAAAATTGGTTGGATTGGAATTTCGATAAATCCTTTTCACCGGAGCCTGTTGTCACTAATACTTTCACGCATCCTGCTCTATGGGCAGCAAGCATGTCTGTCCACCTATCGCCTATTACAGCGCAATTCCCCAGCTCCAGACCGTATTCTCGCGCCGCCTGAATAAGTAATGCGGGTGAAGGTTTTCGGCATGAACACCCTTCTTCATGTTGATGCGGGCATATGTATACGTCATCAAAACCAAATGAATAAAGTTCGTTCCGAAAATCCGCAATCGAACCCTCTCCACGCGATATTCCAGGTTGATTCGTAAACGAGTATATTCGTACACCGGCGTTTTTGAGCGTATCCAGAGACTCTTTTGTATAAGAGAATAATTGAAATGCACCTGGATAGGTTACTTCGTCAGTGCCTCCAATCGTCCCGTCTCTATCTATGAAAACAGCTTGTAACTTATTGAATAACGACAAACTACTACCACCTCATTCATTCACATATTGTTCTATTACGTATTCGGAAAGCGGAAAACTTATCCTGCCATCCTGGTAAGAATAGCTGACGGATTTTCACTTTAACGAGTTTAAAATCAAAATGTTTCCATATTCCTGCAACTAAAGTTACTCACTTTTCGTTAAGAGACTTATAGCAAAATACCAATTATTTCTTTGTTCATATTCAGTTTCCCATAAGGCAGAAGCCGGCCATCGGTTTCTTCTTTATGTTTATATATAGTAAATTTAACGGTTAGGGTTTATTTTTCCCTCTCCAATACCGTTAACAAAAGAGAGCAAGAAACATTTTCCAAGGAAAGGGAAGGGAATTAGTGAAGGAAAACATCAGAGGAATTCTGTCGTTCAAGCTGGTCCGTAGCTGGCTCGCAGCCGTACTTGCCATGACGCTTGTCATGACTAGTCTTGATGGAGTCGCGCAGGCGGCGACGACGGATACCGTGACAGGCATCGAATGGAGCTACGCGGAGTCGGATTACAATCCAAGCACATCATCGCTGGAAATGTACGTCGAAGACGGCACTGTTGACCTTACCGTGCTTGCATCCATTTCGGGCGCAACATCCAAAAAAGACGTAACGACCGAGGTAACTTGGAAATCATCCAATAGCTCCATAATCAAAGTTGATAAAGGCGTGTTAAGCGGTATTGGAAAAGGTACAGCCACCATCACCGCTACCTTTAAAGGGTTCTCCTTATCGATCAAAGCGACTTCGGATTACGTATACAACCAGGTTACCATTATGCAAAACGGACAAGCAGCTCCCGCTGCCTTAACCGATGTGCTTCTTGGGCAATCGCTTGTCTTTACGCTTGACGGAGACGGCGAGAACGTTACCGACGATGCGACATGGACAACCTCCAGCTCGTCCGTGGCTACCGTCGATGACGGCCGCATCACTCTTGTTGGTGCCGGCACGGTTACGATCACGGCGAAATACAAAGGCAAGTCGGACTCTATTAAACTGACGATCTCGTCGCCTTACAAATCCATCGCAATTACTCCGGAAGCGGCAAACGATCTGCTGGAGCTTGAAATTGGCGGCGATGATTACAAGCTGGAAGCAGACGCCGTACTGAAATCCGGCGAAACCTCGGATGTAACAACCGACGCCAAATGGACAAGCGCTAACACCAAGATCCTTACGGTTAACAAAGGCGTCCTCACTGCCGTCAGCGCAGGCAAAACAACCGTCACAGTCTCCTATCTGGGAGTATCCGATACGCTGACGGTTGTCGTCCGTACGCCTTACCAGTCCATCAAGATTGCTCCGGAGAAGGAATTCCATATGCAATTGCAGGACGCTCCTCTCCAGATCAAAGCAGAGGTACTCAGCAATTCGAACGTCACTTCGGACATCACAACGGTAGGCACATGGACGTCTTCCGATATTACTATCGCTACCGTGGATCAAGGCAAAGTCATTCCGAAAGCGGTTGGCACGACCAAGATTACCGTGTCCTACCGAGGCGTAAGCCGCAGTATCGATGTGACGGTATACCCAAGCATTACTAAGCTAAAAGCGGAAAAAACGTCAATCGACGGCTATAAAGGGATCGAAGGCGAGCTTCCGAAAGTAACGGCAACCACATTCGACGGCTCCAGCGTTGATGTCTCGAAGCTGGTGAAATGGACTGTTGCGAACGATGAAATTGCCGAGCTTAAGGATGGCGTCTGGACTGCCAAGCAGCTTGGCGAGACGACCTTCACGGGAACCGTGCAGGATCTGAAGGCCACGGTAAAGCTTGTTGTGCATTTGAAGCCTATCAAGCTCTTAGCCGAAGCTAAAGACATGAGTATTATTTTGGGCAAAGAAACGAATCTTCCAAACGTTAAGGTCGTTTATGAGGATGGTACGGAAGCCGATATTTCCGAAGCAATCGAATGGAATACGACATCCGACAATATCGTTTTGCTGGAAAAGACGTTAAAAGGTCTTGAAGCGTCAAACGTAACCTTAACAGGCAGCTATCTGAGCAAATCCGTCTCCGTTCGCGTTAAGATCGAAGACGAAATCGTAAAGATGGTTGTGGAGCCAACGAAGCTTGAGCTGAATCCGGGACGATCCAAGGCGATCAAGGTCACGGGATATTACAAGGACGGCAAAAAGGTTTCCATCGGTACCAAAATGAACTGGGTTGCTGCGAACGAAAATGTTGCCACGGTAAACGGTTCATCCTCCATTAAGGCCATTGATGTCGGTACAACCAAAGTAACGGGCAAATACCAAGGTAAAACGGTTGAAGTACCGGTCACGGTTACGCCAAAGCTGAAATCGCTGCAGCTCTCCAGTAAATCCGTGCAGATGTCGGTCGGCGACACTCTGACGATCAGCGTGCAAGCCATCTACTATACAGGAAACCCGGTGAACGCGACGAGCAGCGCAACATGGACTTCCTCCAACACGTCCATCGCAACCGTTAAGGACGGCAAAATTACAGCCGTACGCAAAGGCAGCGCAACAATCAAAGCAGCCTTCGGAGGTAAAACAGCCTCCATTCGCGTCTCCGTGAAGTAACCGCGTTTCTTTAAATCGAAAAAACCTGCTTACAGCTTTTGAAGCTGCTGAGCAGGTTTTTTTATAAGTGAATATGGGTTACCCTTTGGCATGCTGCGAGAAATAGTCGGCTAATACGCTTAAGCTTTCCTCTCTTAATACGCCCCCAAGGACCTCGGGTTTATGATGCGAATGTTCAAAGACGATCTCCGAGCATTTACTTCCCTTCTCATTCAAAAGGCCGCATAAATCCATATCGCTAGCCGCGTATACCAGACGCCCGAGCTGCGTCCATACCATAGCCCCGCTGCACATAAAACAAGGCTCGCAGCTGGAATACATGGTGTATTCCCGCAAATCGGTTATTTGCGTTTCTGCGCAAAATCTCCGCAGCAAGCCTGCTTCCGCATGGAACGTTGGATCCGTTGCCGAATAAATCTGGTTCTCGTTGGAATATACGATTTCTCCGTCTTTGACTAATACCGCTCCAAAAGGTTCATTGCCATTCTCTACGGCTAGCTTGGAAAGCTTGATCGCTTCTCTCATAAAAATCTCGTCTTGGGTCATATTTATTTCTCCTTCTCCTTTATGTAAAAAACTATTGAATCTCAACAACGGTTACATAAGATACTTCTTGAATTAGTGGAAGCATTTTTTCGATTTCGAAGTTTGTCGGCAGCTTTACGGTAATGTCCAGTGCAAGTTCAGAAGAGTCTTCAAGCTTTTCCGTTTGGAAATGTAAAATCGAGATATTTCTCTCTTTGAGAAACTCTAAAATATAGTTCAGAGCATCCGGCTCGTTGCGCAAACGGAGCGATAATTGCTCCGTCCTTGGCGCGGCCAGCCAATTAATCTTGCTATGCAGCAGCTTTTGCGCGGCAAGAATAAGAATCGTTGTGCCGATTCCCACAATGTAAAGGTTTGCGCCAATCGCCATGCCTATGCCCGCAGTTAACCATATACCTGCAGCCGTAGTCAACCCTTTAATCGTTTGACGTTGCATAAAGATCATTCCCGCTCCAAGAAAGCCCACGCCGCTGACCACTTGAGCCGCAATTCGCGACGGATCCAGCGCAATATCGCCTTTTCCAATCATGTCTTGAAAACCGTATTTAGAGATTAACATCATCAGCGCCGCTCCGGCTGCTACTACGAAATGCGTTCGGATGCCTGCCTCCTTCATCCTGCTCTTTCGTTCATATCCGATAAGTGCCCCACACGCGCCCGCCAAAACAATTCGCAATAAAAATCCGTATTCCATGTTGTTTCCTCCTTTTCTAGCAGCATTACTGTTATTGAAACGAATTCACCCACCTTTTAGAAAAGTTCCTTGCAGGCCGCCATTTCCCTTCTTCTGGCAACACCTTTAGTACCTGCAACTATAACAAAAGCGACCGTGCGTGTCAGCACAGTCGCTTTTTTTGCTCATTGAATTATCCGTTCAACAATCCTGCCGCTACCAGCATACGCTTCAGAAGCGTTGCCGCTTCGGCGCGGGTTACGCTGCCTGCCGGTGCAAACGAACCGTCCGGCATGCCTTTTAATAAACCTGCACCAGTCGCTTTGCCTACGGCATCGGATGCCCAATTGGAGATTTCTCCGGCATCCTTATAGTTCAAGTCTGCTGCAACAAGCTTGCTGCTTGTTGCCAGCTCCATGGCCTTGACGGCCATCATGGCCATTTCTTCGCGGGATACCTTATTATTCGGACGGAAGGTTCCGTCCGAATAGCCATTAATGATGCCTGCACCCGATGCGAGCTTCACCGTCTCCTCATACCAGCTGCCAGCCGGAACATCCTTGAAGGCACGTGCCTCGCCAATCTGGCGAATGCCCAACGCGCGAACCAGCATTGCGGCGAACTCGGCGCGGGTTACCGCGCGTTCCGGTTCAAACCTGCCTGCGGATACGCCATTCAGAATGCCTTTGCCGGCTAGGAGAGCAATGTCCGCTTTAGCCCAGTGACCGTCCGTATCCGTAAAGGTACGTTCAAGCTTTGCTGCGGTATAAACACTGTTGCCCATGCTTTTAATGGTCACAACGGTCTTTCCGTCCTTCACCGTGACAAGGGCAGGTACCGAACTAAACATACCCGTTGCCGGATCGTAGACCAATACGGTTAATTGGCCTGCTTCTTGCACGCCTTCTACCGTAATGGCTCTTTCCACATAAACGCCGCCAAAGCTAGTAATAACAACCGTTTGCGCGCCGGTTTGAACCGTGATGCTGAAGTCGAGCGCAGAGCCAACCGTCGTTACGCCTTGATCTGCCGCATCTTTATTCAGCTGGGCTGTCAGATCTGCCGCAGGCGATTGGATAGAGAACGTCCATATCGCGTTTGCTGTATCCGTAATACCGTTAGCCTTCAAAATCTGAGCGAGCTGCTTCAGCCGGAACGTGTAGCTTCCCTGCTGTCTCTTCACGACCAAGACCGTATCCGGCTTGGAGCCAGCCAGCTCCAGCAATGCTTTTACCGTAAAAGCCGCTTTGCCTGATGCCGCTGAAGCACTAATATCGAACGTTACGACGGAATGTCCGTCGTTTACTTTGTTTTTCAAGGCAAGGTCATTGTCTTCCGGCTTCGACACTGCCGTAATGACATCCGTTCCGTTACTGTCTGCATGGCCAGCGTTACCCGGATTTGTACCTGTGCCGCTGTCTTCCACGCCTGTCACTTGAAGCGTAAATACTCGCTTGGTGCCGTTATAAGTGACGGAGATTTGGGCATACCCTGGACGTGCCGCCACTAATTGCCCGTTTTCCAGGTAAGCAATGTTGCTATTATCCGTCGTTATAACCGCTTCTCCCGTCACGTCTTCCCCGCTGCGGTTATAGACGTGAACCGCTTCCGAGGCCCTTTTCTCCATCTCGAATGGTCCGAAGCTGTCATTTCCTACCGCGAACCGGAACGGCTTCATTAAGCTTGCGAAGCCCTCGTTCTGCTCCTCGAACGCAAAGCCCGGATTCGAATCGTTCAAAACGGAGATTCGTTCGCCGCGAACGATGATGTTATCCGCGTTAACGGAGCCTTTTACGTTAGGAGTAACCTCTACCCCGTTTGTACCCGTACCGTCGATAACCGTATTTTCGATGGAGACGCCGCTCACGTTAAAATCGCCATGAACAAGGAGTCCGGCATACGTGCTGTCGAGCGCCGTGTTATTCCGAATATATACGGTACCATTCAGATCCTTCTCGCTTGCAAATACCCAGATCGCGCCAAGATTCACGCCGTAGCCGGTATCGAAGCTGCCCGTGCGGATCAGCGTATTGCGCTCAACCACCGTTGTACCGCTGAACGGCACAGGATTGAAACGTGTCGATACGGCTACGCCCGCACCGTTAGTAATGGTGTCTTTGGCGATATTGTCGGTCAGCTTGTTGTCTTTGCCGCCGAAAATAACCATATTATCCGCCAACCAAGGAAGAGATACGGTGTTAAAGCGAGCCGTATTATTTACGCTGGCTACGCCTTCCGCCGACCACATCGCAATGCCGTCGTCACCCGGATAACGGATGTCGCTTTGCTCCAGCAGGCTATTGCTCGTTCCAACGCAGAAATTAATGCCGTCCGCCATCAGGTTGCGCATGCGGAGACCAACCATATGCAAGCTGTCCGTATTGCCGGCGCCTCCTTTCAGACGTGTCAGCCAAAGCCCCGTTTTGGAATGCTCAATCCATACGTTCTGGATCACGGAGCCTGGGCCGAATTCGCCTTCGAAGCCATGCGTGCTTGCTTCGTCATCGCGCACATTCAAGTCGCCGTCAACGAGCAGGTCATACACCTCGGTATGTCCGCCATCGCCGATAAATCTAGCTCCAAGAAGCGTGGTATACCACATGCCAGCACCGCGGATCGTGACGTCGCTGACATGCAGCAGGCTGCTGCGAAGCTCAAAGGTACCCGCCGGGAACCAGACGCCCTTGCCTGCGGATTTGGCTGCTGCCATAGCGTCGTTAAAGGCTGCCGTATCATCCGCGCCGTCATCGGCGGTGGCGCCGTAATCGGCAACGGACAGGAAGCCGTCCGGCATCGTCAAAGGATCCGCAACCTGCTCCATGTCGGCCAAATCGATCACGTAGTAATCCGCCGTGCTGTCCGCGTCTTTTTCCAACCGGATCGTTGCACCCGCGGGAACATCCCCGATCAGCGCATGAATCTCGTCAAAGAAACGATGAGCGCTGCCCTGCTTCGGATCATTGGACCACGGATAGCTGCCGTATTCCCACGCATATTTCGAAGTCAGGTTCAGCTTTTGCATAAATTTGCCGTTTACGTAAAGACCTAGCGTTTCCTGCAGGCCGCTTCCGTCAGCGCTGTCCGGAATCGCATAACGCAAGACAATCGAGTTGGCAGGCTGTGCGAGAGTAAACTCTACGTAATCGCCAGTCTCGTTAAGCGAAACCGCCTGTCTGCCCGATGCTTCGGAGGCTATGTCGCGGTACACTCGGGATGGTCCAATCAGCGCGGCATTGGTAGCCGCATGCTCAGCTTCGTAAGTGACGTAAGGAACTGTCGCTCCGCGATAAGCCAGATTCACCGCATGATTGATGGAAAGCGAATCAATGGAATAGCCGCTGTTGCCTGATGCTCCCTGTACCGTAACCGTATTTACGCCTGCGCGAAGATCAAGCGACAACTCGGCGTTCTTCCAGCTCGAACCCGCAGGGAGGTTTACGTCAGCAGACGGAATACCGTTAACCGTTACTTTCAGGGTACCGGATTGACTTCCCAGGTAACGGATGGAAGCCTCGTAAGCATCTGCTTCTTCCGCGTTAACAACAAAGCGGATCAGGTCGTCTTTATTTCTCAAGCCCGCTAGATAACCCGTGCCCGTATAACCTTCCGATAAAGCTGCCGCGGAGATGCTTTGACTGTGGAAGGCGTTCTCCGCTTCGTAAACAACCTTGTCATGCACCGGAGTAAAGCTCCACACGGCAGGAGAAGCCGCTTCGCCATACTGCAACCCGCTGCCTTCTACAAGCAAGGCTCCGTTCCTATCTGCCGCATTAATCAGGCCAAAATGCCCCAGGCGTTCTTCCAAAACCCACTGCTCGGCATCCGTTACGGCCGCACTATCCTTCAGAGAAAGGTCCAGCGACAGCAGCTTGCCCGTTGCACGGTTCTTAATCAGTTTGCGGCCGTTGTAGTCCTGCAGCAGCCATTCCGCGCTTGTATTACCAGCACCGGAGCTTGCCGTTACAACCGCCGTGCCGTTTGATTCCGCGAGATTTTTGCCGCCGGCCGTTATTGTGATGTAACGGGTATCGTTAAAAATCGGAGTCCCGGTTACTTCGTTCCGTTCATCGCCCATGACCGGCGCCCTAAAGTCAACGGGCGCGTTGTCAAAGCTCCATTGCAGCGTCCCGTAGGATGCCGGGAACAAGCCGCGTTCCGCGTAGCCCGCACTATTTTGCACATTGATGTATTCATCGTCAAAACTGCCGTATAAGCTGCGGATCAAATAGGTCGTGCCTTGCGGCTCGATGGACCAATCCGCTTTTGCCGCAGCTGCTTCCAATGCTCCGCTCGTGATGTACCGGTAATTATCGTCTACCGAGACGTAATGACCGGTTACGCGATTGCGGATACGGTACGATCCGTTATCTTCTTCAAGCAGCCAATGCGAGTAGCCGTTATCTGCCTCCGTATTGCCGTACAGCACGACACCGCCGTGGTTCTCGTAAAGAAATTGGCCGGTTGCGGCATTTTTGATCCGGACGGGAACGGCTGGCAGAGGCGCTTCCGGCACTTCGACCGGTTCCGCCGCGAACTGCCCTTCATCATTGCCCGCAACAAGCTTGCTTACTTTCGCATACCCTGCATCGTCCCCGCTCGCTTCATAGACAAAGTGGCCGGCCCATGCGCTTTTGATATTCATATAGCCTTCATTTGCGCTATCCTGCAGGTACCACTTGGCACTGCCCCATTGCGGATAGATGCTTTCCGCAACCAGCTTGAAGTCCGGCGCGTCCTGCTCGACCGAACCGCCTACGCCCTCCATCGAGACGTAATGGCCGGTTGCGAGGTTTTTGAGCCTAACCGATCCAACCCCGTCGCCGGCGTCTTCCGGGAACCAGATCGACGAGGTATCGGATTCAGGAACGTAGGCAAATTTCAATTTGCCTAGATCCGCGCCGGCTTCCGTCACTTCGTACAGATAATCGCCGGTCAACTTGCTCTTGATCCGAAGATTGCTTGGCGCGGCTTCCGGCACATTGATAAAGCGCCAGCGCGGGCTGCCCCAGTTCGGATTAATAATGCCGTACTCGGCATATTTAGTCAGGTTCTGCAAGTTGATGTATTTTTGCGAGCCCTCTGCGTCGTTTGCGTCCAGAACGCTATGAATAAGCCTGGAGCCGCCGCCTTTATCCTCGATGACCCAAACGGCGCTTCTCCAGTCATCCTCCACGTCGGATACTTTGATATGGCCGTCCGTTACATTTTGGAGATTGATATAATGGTTGGTCGCTCGGTTCTTGATCCGCTTGCGGCCCTGGAACCGCTCAACAACCCATTGATCGCGCTGATCGTCCTCGCGAATATTGCCGTATTTCAAATTGCCCTGGGAATCCTCGTACAAATACATGGATTGCCATTCATTCATCATTCGCACAAACTGCGGAGACCCGTCCGTTGCCGCCGATGGATCGGCTAGCAGCCATTGCGCCGGATTCGTATCCGGATCCACCGTGCCTGCCTGGGCAGAGCCCGTTGCATCCGCGTTATGCAGATATACATTGGCCCCGCTTGCGCTTTGAATCGTCTTATAGTCGTCGTAGATCTTTGAAGATGCTATTGTCCACTCGTAAGAAGCCTCGATAGCTGCCGGTTTATCCGCCGTCAGTGGATCCGTCGGCTGAGCCGACCCGCCTCGGATATAATGGCCGGTTGCCACGTTGCGGATAAGCGTCTTGCCGTCAAAGTCCTCCATAATCCATTGATAGAGGTAACTGCCGGCATTCGAGCTGTCCAATGCTCCGTATTGCACAACGCCGTTATTCTCGTACAAATAAGAAGCTCCCGCAGGATCGTCGGAATAGCTTGCTATCCGGACGGGCTGAACATCCGCCGCCATATCGATCCGCCATTGCGCGCTTCCCCATGCCGGCTGAGCCCAGTCATTGGCACGGACATTGGTATCATCCGGGAACTGGGTATTCAGCACGTAATTTAACGGAGTTTCTCCTTGTGCCGCAAATACGTTAGTAAAAGTAACGAAGCCAGCGCTTGATGCTGCCGCCATCGTCCATTCGCTTTTCGTGCCGTCTTGCGCGATTGCTTTAAGCTGCATCCAGCCTTCATCGCCTTGCGTAATGTAATGCCCGGTCGCGCGGTTCCTTAAGCGGATTACCGAGCTTCCGTCTTCTTTAGCTTCAACCGTTTCCATATACCAATGGGTTATGGGATCGGTGATACCGCCGGCAGCGCCAAATTTGACAAAGCCGTCTTTATCCTCGTACAAATATTGCCCGGCCTTGAACTGGTTAACGATTCGTACCGGAACGCCTGCCGGATCAACCGGCTCCAGCGCCCATTGCGGGCTTTCGAACGTGATATTGATATCGCCGCTCACTTCCGCGAATCCTAGCTGGTCCTCCTGGTGAATAACCAGGTTCGCGGACGGGTCGCCGGCATTCTTGATAATGACGTAACCGGCCCGGCTGGAATCCGCAAGGATCCATTGATCAGCAGTTGTGCTCGTTGCAATGCTCCGGCTGTAGAGAGGATCACGCCGCTGATTCGTATCCTCCATCGTGATGTAATGGCCGGTCGCGCGGTTCTTGATCCGCTTCACCCCGCCGCTGTCTTCAATCAGCCAATGGGAGCTCTCGTTGTCCATCGCCGTAAAGCCGTAACGAACAACGCCGTCCGAGCCCTCATACAAATAATTGCTTTTCCATTTGTTCTTGATCCGCACATAGCTGTCTGACCCGCTGCCAACCGCGGCAACCGCTTCGTTGCTGCCATTGTCCGCCGCATATACCGGAAACGCCGTCAACAGCAGCAGCAGCGCCATTAATGCGGACAGCATCGCCTTGCTTCGTGCCATTCGTACTCCCCCATAAGTCTCGTCAAGGATTAGTTGCATCTCCCATCTTAGAATGTAAGGGTTTACAGGACGAGGTGTATTATTGGGAATATTAGGTGTTATATTATGATGCTAGCCAGCCGATAGGCAGCTTATCTCCTCTTGCCGAACACGGCAAAGGTCAGAACGGAACCCCCGAATAGCAATATCGCAATCAGGATAAAAGAAACCTGCATGCCGGAAAGAAACGACTCGCTGCCGTTCAGCACCGCTCCAACCAAGGCAACGCCAAGAACCGATCCCAGTTGGCGGCTTGCGTTAATCGCCCCGGAAACCGCGCCGGTCTGTTCCCTCGCTACGGAGGCCATCACCGCCGCCATCAGCGAAGGAATGACAAGAGAAACTCCAAAGCCTATTAACAGCAAGCCAATAAAAGTCCATGCATAGCTTGTGCCGGAATGGGTCCATGCCGGAATCAGCGTTCCTGCTGCTCCAAGGCCGAATCCTGCCGCCATAGGCTTCCGGGCTCCAATCCGGCTGACGATCCGCCCGGTCAGAATCGGATTAAAGGCCAGCGGCAGCATCATCGGGAGGAGGGACAGGCCGGCCGCATGAGCCGATAATCCTTTGCTCTGCTGGAAGTATAAAGGCCATGCAAACAGCACCCCGGACAATCCTACGTTAATGACCATTCCGGTAATCAGCCCCGTGGAAACGGTACTGTTCTTGAACAAGCTTAAAGGAAACAGCGGAGCCTGCCCTTTGGCTTCAATAACGACAAACAGGATGATACACAAGGCCGCTAAACCAACCGTTCCCAAAATGACGGGAGAACCCCAGCCGTAGTCCTGTCCCTCCATTAAGCTGAAGGATAACGCGGCTATGGCCGCCAAAGCGGTTACCTGTCCGACTGCGTCAAAGCTTTTTTGCGCGGATCGAGGAGTCTCTTCTGCCTGCATGCAAGTCAGAAGCAGACTTATTGCGGCAATCGGTACATTGAGCAGAAAAATGCTCCGCCAGCCAAAAGAATCCACGAGTATTCCTCCAACCACAGGCCCTGCCGCCATCGCGGCTCCCGTAACGGCCGTCCATATTCCTAGAGCCTTGGCCCGTTCTCCAGGCACGGGGTAGCTATGGGACAATAAGGTTAACGAGGCCGGCAGCAAAGCCGCTCCTCCGATCCCAAGAATGGCCCGCAAGGCGATAAGCGCACCTGTAGTCGATACGATTGCCGATGCAGCCGAAGCGGCAAAGAACAGGATGAGACCGCCGATATAAACCCGTTTTGCCCCCAATCGGTCTGCGAATACTCCCATGGACAGCAAACACCCTGCAAATACGATCGTATAAGCATTCACGACCCATTGAAGATCAATGAGCCCTCCCCCAAGATCCTCGTGGATGGCCGGAAGAGCAACGCTTACGACGGTCATATCCAGCAGCACCATAAAATAGCCAAGCGATAGTCCGAGCAGCAGAAGCCGGCTTCTGCCTGATACTTGTTGCAAAGCTTTCTCCATTATCTTTTCCCCTACCTTACTCTTCATGTCGAATTCCCATAGAGTGTATAATGAATCCGATAAGAGATTAAGAGGAGAGCTTATCCTAGGAGTTTTTCTCCTACGATAGGATTTGAATAAGCAGTTCATAACGGGAAGAAGGAAGAAGGTTCTGAAGCATGGATGACTCGGTAAGATTAAAAGAGCTTGCGCAGTTTCTGAAGACGCGGAGAGCCCGCCTGTCTCCGGAGCAAGCCGGATTGCCGGCCAGCGGGCGAAGGCGGACACCCGGGCTAAGACGCGGGGAAGTAGCTATGCTGTCAGGCGTAAGCGTGGACTGGTATACATGGCTGGAGCAGGCACGGCCGATTCAGGTGTCCGCTCAAGTACTGGATTGCATCAGCCGCGCGCTCCGGCTGGATGCCGACGAACGGAAGCATTTGTTCCTGCTGGCGATTCAGCAGGTTCCGGCTGACCCGTCCTTGGACGAGAGCGTGATCGGCGGCAATTTGCAAAGCTTCCTTGATAAGCAAGGCACAAGTCCGGCCTTTATAACCGATCAACGACTGATTATCCGAGCATGGAATAAAGCCGCAGATCTCCTATACGGCCCCTTCGAATCCATGTCGGAACGGGAACGCAACACCATATGGCGTTCTTTCCATTTGCCCGGCGTCCGGGAGCTCCTGAAGGAGAATTGGGAGAAGCATGCGCGGCACAGGCTTGCCCAATTCCGTGCCGGTTACGCCAAATTCCCGGGCGACGCCTGGTGGCTGGAGATGATTGACGAGCTGCAGCGAACAAGCGACGAATTCCGGGAATGGTGGCCGCAGCATGACGTGCTGAACGGACCGGAAGGGAAAAAAATTAATTATCATCCGAAAGCCGGAACTCTCGAGTTTAACCAGCTTTCCTTTATCGTATCGGACTCCCCCCACTTTACCGTCACCGTTAACCTCCCGGCTGATGAACAGACCGTCTCCAAGATGGAGCAGCTATTACTCGATTCCGATGCTAATGCCCCATCTTAAACAAGAATGCATCCGGCGAGGTTGGCTCCACGCTGCCGCCGGATGGTTCGATCGTAAGCGCAAGCTGGCTTGCGTTCACCAATGCCCCGGCTTTCACATAAAGATGGGCATGCTTCTTCTCCGACTGCTCGAGCAAACCCAGATTGACGCGGCTGCCGCCTTCCAGCGCCCATGCCTGGATGTCGTAATCGCGGCTCGACAACATGCCGTCCAGCAGCACCAGCATTTCGCCGGAGTCGCTGTTAAACCAGATATACCCTTCCCCAAGTTCGTTGTTAAACGGATGGACTTTATAGCCGGCCGTCTCTGGCGCATTTATAAAGTCCAATGCTTCCGGCTCGTGCGCGGCGACGTAATCATTGCGTTGATCAACCGGCTGCCGGATGCTTCCGTAGAGCGAGGCAGCACAGACGACTACGATGACACCGGAGACTAGCGCAGCCGTCCATTTGCTGCGGGACGTCCAGCCGGTCCGAAGCCGTTTCATTATACCGCGCCGACGAACATGCGATCTCAAGCTCCTGCGGATTCGGTCCGGCGGAAGCGTGTCTTCCGCGGCTTCGGAGACTCCTTCATGTGCGGCGGCAGGCGCAAGAATAGACTGCCATTCCGATACTTTTTCTCTACAGGCAAAGCATTTATTTAAATGATCAGCCATCTCGGCGTAAAGCACGCCAGGCAGCTTCCCGAGCAGCCAGTCAATCCATTGTTCTTCGCTAAATCCGACTCTGCATTCTTCCGGCCTTCCGCTCATCTCCGTCCCTCCTCTACTCCGGTATTCCGGTCGCTTTCCCTTCGCTCCAGATGCTTCCGCATATTGTTTAATCCGTATCTCACCCAGGACTTCACGGTGCCAAGCGGAACGTTCCAGGCATCTGACAACTCCTTCTGCGTGTGCGGGCTGTAATAGCTGTATGCGACAGCATCCCTTTGATTGCGAGGCAGCTTCTTAAGCGCTTCGCTTAATTCTTCCAGCTCCAAATGCCGCAGGGCAATCTCCTCCGAGCTTCTGCTGCTAGCGGCGTCTTGCCCAAGCTGCTTTCCCTTCTCGGCGATCCGTTTGGCTCTGCGCAGACGGTCCAGACAGCGGCTCCTGGTCATCACCGCCAGCCACGCCTCTATCGATCCGCGCCCGGGATTATAATCCTTCCCCCGCCTCAGTACTTCAAGAAACACATCGTGGCAAACATCCTCAGCCTCCATCCGTTCTCCCAGCATACGCAGCGCAACTTGCATGACAAGCGGTGCATATCGGGCATAAAACCGGTCAAAGGCATCAACCTCGCCTTCGCACATACCGCGAAGAACCTCGCTCATATCCTCCAAGCGGCTCATCGCCATTCCTCCCCCGTTAACCGGATCAACCTTATCTACCTAACGTTGTACCAGATTTTTCGCCGGAGGAAAAATAAATTTTTTTTCAGGTTCGTAAATCCAATTTCCGTTTCCGTTCGTACCGATTACGTACGCCTCAAGGCGATGCAGTCCAAATTTCAGAGCTACAGGAGGGGATCGCATGCTTCAAGCATGCCGCAAAAAAAGCGCTAAATACTTGCTTGCGCTAGGAATGACATTAGGTGCCGTCTCTTTGGGAGCAGGCGCAATGCCGGTCTCGGCAGCAGCGGCGGTAGAGCTGTATACGCCGTATCTTCAATTGTCCGCGCCGCCGGGGGATTCGATTGCTTATTCGGTGGATATTATCAACCACGGCTCGTCTACTCAGACGGTGGATCTTGGGTTCGACGAGAAGGGCAACAAGTGGGATTACGAGCTCACGGCCGGAGGGCGTACCGTAAGCAAAATCGCGGTTAAACCGGGTGAATCGCAGACGGTAAACCTGCAGCTGGATGTTCCGCTCGAAATTAACAAAGGCGTATACCAGTTTCAAATGAATGCGGACGGCAGTGTTCTGCCGCTTGCCGTTCAAGTCTCCGAGCAGGGTACCTTCCGGACCGAGCTAACGACGGATCAGCCCAATATGCAGGGGCATTCGGATTCTACCTTTACCTTCAGCGCAACGCTTCGCAACCGCACGGCCGAAAAACAAACGTACGCGCTTGCCGCCGAAGCCGCTGCCGGCTGGGATGTGACGTTCAGCGACGGAAGCAACAGCGTGACCTCGGTCGAGGTTGACGCCAACGGCCAGAAGACGATTACGATTAGCGCAAAACCGCCTCAATCGGTTCAGGCCGGTACTTACGACATCCCTATATCCGCTTCCAACAACTCTACAAACGGCAGCACAACGGTAGAAGCCGTGGTAACCGGCACTTACGATTTGGCATTAAGCACTCCTAACGATCTATTAAGCACAAAGGTGACCGCCGGCTCCACGCGCAAGCTTGACCTTGTCGTCACGAACAAAGGATCGGCGGAGCTTAAGCAAGTGGCCATGACCGCGGAAAGCCCAACCGACTGGGAGGTCACCTTCGAGCCTTCGACCATTGCTTCCATCAAGCCGGGAGAAACCGCCCATGTTCAAGCCACCATTAAAGCGGATAAAAAAGCACTCGCAGGCGACTACGTGGTGAACGTGAATGCTGCTGCCCCGGAAAAATCCGCCGACGCGCAATTCCGCGTCGCCGTGAAATCCTCGGTCCTCTGGGGCTGGATCGGCATTGTCATTATTCTGGCTGTTATCGCGGCGATCTACGGCTTATTCCGTAAATTCGGGAGGCGGTAACAATGGAGTCATTCGCCCAGGCACCGATTATCGAAATGTCCCGGCTGACGAAAAAATACGGCGAGCAAACTGCCGTGAGCCAGCTGGATCTGACGATTCACAGAGGGGAAGTATACGGACTTCTCGGCCCCAATGGCGCGGGCAAAACAACAACCATTCTGATGATGCTGGGGCTGACGGAGCCAAGCTCCGGCAAAGTCAGGGTATGCGGGCTTGATCCGGCAAGGCAGCCGCTTGAGGTTAAGCGAAGAGTCGGCTACATGCCGGATGATGTAGGCTTTTATGAAGACCGCACGGCGCTTGACAATTTGCTTCTAACGGCGAGACTAAACGGCATTCCTATCCAGGATGCCAGGATTCAGGCACTGGAGCTGCTTGAGCGGGTTGGCCTTCAGCATACGCTGACCAAGAGGGTTGGCGCTTTCTCAAGAGGGATGCGGCAAAGGCTTGGCATTGCCGACGTGCTAATCAAGAAGCCGGAAATTATTATTCTCGACGAGCCAACGCTTGGCATTGACCCGGAAGGGGTACGCGAGCTGCTGGAGCTGATTGAACAATTAAGCCGGAACGAAGGACTCACCGTCCTGCTGTCCTCCCATCACCTTCATCAGGTTCAGCAAATATGCGACCGGGTAGGCTTGTTCGTTCAAGGCAAGCTGATTGCTTCGGGCAACATCGAATCCCTGGCAAAACAGCTGGACGATGACGGCAGCGTCACGGTCGAGCTGTCCGCAGCCCCGTGGTCCAAGGAACTGGATGAACGCCTCTCCGGGCTGGATGGTCTTCTTACCTACAAAGGTCCTGATGTTTCGGATCATGCTTATAGCAGCTTTCTGCCTTTGGACGCCGTAATCACGGGCACGCGCGATCTAACCTCGGAGGCGGCCCGAATCGTGCTGGACTGCGGGGCATCCTTGTTCGGCATTCGCCGCAAGCAATACGGTCTCGATGATATTTATCACCGTTATTTCGAAGGAGGGGGACAGCTTGAACGCAGCAACGGCATTCAATAACGGCTTTTGGAAAAAGCTTACCAGCCGATTAATAAACAGCCGCCCGGATCAAACGCCTGAAAGCGGAAGCCGCAACTACTCTCCCTTTTGGGTGCTTGTCCAGAAGGAATTTGGCGATCATCTGCGGAGCTGGCGCTTTACCATTCTGATCGGCATTATTACGCTGGCTTGCATTGGCTCCATCTATGCCGCAGTGACCGCTATTCAAGCGGGCGTCAAATCGCAGCAGACCGATACCTCCTTTTTGTTCCTGCAAATGTTCACCGCTTCGGACGGCTCGCTGCCGACTTTCGTCACCTTTGTCTCGTTTCTGGGGCCGTTGATTGGTATTGCTCTCGGCTTTGATGCCGTCAATACGGAGCGCAGCAAAGGAACGCTAAGCAGGCTGCTCTCGCAGCCTTTATACCGGGATGATTTTATTCTGGCGAAATTCACGGCATCGCTGCTGTTGATCTCTGTGGTTCTGTTCTCTCTTGGACTGCTTGTCATGGGACTTGGCCTGTTTGTTATCGGTTACCCGCCAACACCGGAGGAAGTGCTTCGCGTCCTTTGCTTCCTCGTCGTAGCCGTTGTGTATGTCGGGTTCTGGCTGAGCCTTTCGATTATCTTCTCGATCCGTTTCAGACAGACGGCTACATCCGCGTTATCGGGTATTGCGCTTTGGATCTTCTTCTCGGTGTTCTACAGCATGATTATCGGACTGATTGACAAAGCGACTGCGCCTGCCGATTCGGCCGGTATCGGTGAGCAGATTAGCCATTTTAACTGGATGCTTCTGCTTAACCGGATCTCGCCTTCGTATTTGTTCTCGGAGGCCACCAGCACGCTGCTAATGCCTGGCGTAAGGTCGCTTGGCCCGCTGACAACCGAGCAGGTTGTCGGGGCGATAGCAAGTCCTCTGCCCCTAACGCAAAGCATTCTGCTGTCCTGGCCGCAGCTTATTTGTATGATTGCCGAGACGGCAATCTGCTTTGCTATCTCTTATGTGCTGTTTATGCGCCAGGAAATCCGTTCACGGGCATAACGAGACCGCATAAACATAAAAAAGCTTTCCTACGCTCTATTAATAGAAGCGTTGGGAAAGCTTTTTTCCTTATTCGCTGGGATACTGCTCCAAAATCTCGCCCGTCTGTGAACGCGCAAGGATAACGGTATCCGGCCCCTCTTCTTGCTCCGATAAATAGAACCAGAACTTCTCTCCGGCCCTGTATTCAATAATTTGGCAGGGCAGTTCCTTACCGCTCGACCTGCTCTTAATCCACATGCTTGCAATCTGGGGATCATAGATTTTCCCCGAATACATACCTGCGTAATGCGGAACATCGCCTTTTAAACCGTTAAAAGACCAGCCAAACTTATGCTCCTTGGGCTCGGCTGAAGTTGAACCGCCAGTCAAATGCCAGCCGAATATATTCTTCTTCAATCGCGCGATTCCGAAATACTGCGGATTAGTGCCCCAGTCATAAAACACAATGGCGTTCTTCTTCCCCAGCTTTTCGATATGAGCAATCCTTGCCATCGGCTGGTCCATGGAAAGCGCGGCCCTCTCCATTCCTTGCTCGCCGCTTTGGCGAATGATGATTAAGGTACAAATGAATAACGCTATGATGAAGCCGAACAGCACTATTTTTGATTTAATACCCAAGACGACGCAGCCTCCCTCCAAATAATCCCACTTTACAGACGCAAAGGAAATCGATTTGTTGCGGAAAGCTGCCTTCCTGCGAACAACAAAACAGCCTGCAGAACATAAACGGTTCCGCAGGCTGTTTATTCTCTAAACCTTCACCGATCTGGCTTGTTCCCTATAGTCAATGGGGGCAAAGCCCGTAACGTTTTTGAATACCCGGTTAAAATGGCGGATATTCCCGAAGCCCGTGCTCTCGGCAATCATCGTTACCTTTTCGTTGGAGGAGACCAGTCGCCTTTTCGCTTCGGAAACCCTAAGCTCCGTCCAGTACTCGACTAACGAACTCCCGGTCCGCTGCTTGAACAACGTCGACAGGTAGGCCGGGTTCAGATAAACCTTCTCCGCGACTTGCGTCAGCGATAAAGGCTCGTGATAATGCTGGTTCACGTACCGTATGACCTTCTCGATGGGATCCTGGTCGAAGTTTTTCTGCCCGTTCGAGATACATGCGGCCAGCTTCTCCAGATAAGCGCAGCAGCACTCGATCAGCTCCGTGCGGGAAGTGAGGGAACAAATCTCCAGCAGCACCGCCTGGATCGTGCGGTCGCCCAACCAGCTTTGCGTCAGCTCCAGCTTCTCCGCTTCCTCATACCCGTGAATCAGGAGCTTGCAAATCTGCTGGTGAATCATTTCCGGACTTCTCGCCTGCGAGCAGAGGGCCGTTACGAACGAAGCCGCGTATTGTCTTGTCCGCTCCGGCTTGCCTTCCTGAATCGAAGACTCGAGAAGCTCAAGCGGAAGCTCAAGCAGCGAGCTCCAAGCCATCTCCTCTTCGCCTTCCTTCATGCGCGAATAGCTGATCACGCGGTCGCCGCCCACGATTAAACGGTGCAGCTGGGCAATCTTCGCCTCCTGGAACGATTGCGGAATTTCCTTGATTCCTCCCACGGTTCTGCCCAGTCCAATCGTTACGGTTAATCTCGACAGTGAGATCATGCGTTTGCGAATGGTTTCCGACAGCGCAAGCAGCGGCTCTCCCGCCCCCGGCTGACCGGGCAGATTAACAAGCGCTACAACCTCGGTCTCGGATAGAATAAACGAGAAACCTTTGGCACGCTGGTCCAAAAGCTCTTGGACGATCTGTTGAATATACAGCTGGAACAAGCTTGGGTCCGCTTTCTCGTACCGCTCCTTGTCGAGCAGATCTTTATCCAGCTTGATAATCATGCAGGCAAAACACGGCTCCTGGAAAGTAACGCCGATTCTCGCCAGCAAGGCCAGATCCGTCTCGTTCACGTAGCCTTTCAGCAGCCCTGCCACCAGATGCTCGCTCACATGCTGGCGGATGATCCGCGCATCGGCCGGCTCCGACGTATACAGCTCGGTTACATGCTGCCGGGACCTGGCAAGCTCCGTCTCCAGCTTCCCCAGCGTCCTGAACAGCTCCTCCCGCTCCACGGGCTTCATCAGATAATCCCTGACTCCATGACGGAGCGATTGCTGCAAATACGTAAATTCGTCAAAGCCGCTAAGAACGATAACAAGCAGCTTCGGAAACCGCTCCTTCGCGATTTGAATCAGCTGCAGCCCGTCCATCCGGGGCATCCGGATATCCGTTAATAACACGTCGGGCTTGAGGCTCTCCACCATTTCCAGAGCTTCGTACCCGTCCTTCGCTTCGCCCGCAACCTCCCAGCTGCCGGAAGAGGACTCAATGATTTTACGAAGCCCCCTGCGGAATATCGCCTCATCGTCGACAATCAGAATGCTTGGCATGTGCCAGTCTCCTCCCTATCCCGTCATGGAAAAAGCGATTGGCATCGTTAAGATGACCTTTAATCCTTGGAACGGCATGCTCTCCAGCTGCAGGCCGTATTGCTCGCCGTAATGAAGACGAATTCTGCGATGAACGTTCATGAGGCCATTGCCGGAGGTGCCTCCCAGGTCATGGATTTTATCCAATCGCTTGCGCATCGCGCTTAGCTGCTCGCTGGTCATGCCTATGCCGTCGTCCTCAATGACGATCGTCAGCA
Organism: Paenibacillus sp. ATY16; assembly: GCF_003399985.2. NCBI lineage: Bacteria > Bacillati > Bacillota > Bacilli > Caryophanales > Paenibacillaceae > Paenibacillus > Paenibacillus sp. ATY16. Next base: position 68,100 of record NZ_NMOK02000056.1, read on the forward strand.
ACCCCTGATCCTGATAGCAGGACAATTGAATCCTTCCTTCGCCAATCCCTTTATCGAGCCCGTGATTAATGGCATTTTCTACGATTGGCTGAATCATAAGCGGAATAACCGGACAGCCGTGCAACGATTCATCCACCTCAAGGCGAAAATCAATCCGGTCGTCGTAACGCATCTTCTGAATCGTCATATACCCTTTTACATGGTCCAGCTCATCGCGCAGCGTTACGGTTTCCTTGCGCCCGCTTAACGAATACCGAAGCAGGCGGCTTAAATTATTCGTCATCGTAACCACTTCCCTATTGCCCTCCACCTCGGCGTACATGGAGATCGAACCAAGCGTGTTGTACAGAAAATGCGGATTAATCTTGCTCTGGAGCGCGGCGATCTCGGCATCCTTTTCCCTGATTTCCGTCTCGTACAGCCGGTATCCGAGCTCGCTTAGATGAGACACCATCATGTTAAAGGCATTGCCCAGCTGGCCAACCTCGTCCCATTGCCGGACGGGGAACGATACCTTCAGATCGCCTCTCTCCACCTTGCGCATAAGCGACCGAAGCATCCGGAGCGGACTCGTAATCCTGAACGCGATAAAAACCGACAGCAACACGGCAAGTCCGATACAAATGCCGCCGATCAATATAATCGAGTTGCGGACAACGAGACTGTCCTTCATCAGCACCGATACCGGTACGACGCCAACGGTGGTCCAGCCCGTTACCTCCGAGCTGACATGGGCGACAAGCAGGCTTTTTCCGTCCACCTTATGATGGGAGACGCCCTCGTCCGACAAGCCTTCGATAACCGGATAAATGGCCGTTTTCTCCTTGCGCAGCACCAGATCTCCGGCACTGTCCGTCATATACAGCGATTCCTTGCTCCCCAGACTGACCTGAGACAGCAGCTTGCGAACTTCCGCTGGATCGATGTCAATCACGATATAACCAAGCGTATCTCCGCTGTCGAAGCTCCTCAGCTCGCGGGCAATCGAGAAAACTTGATAAGCCGTCCCGCTTGTCGACTTAACTTCATGGGTTGTTATAAAAGTCGGCTGGCCGAAGCGGCCCTTAGCCTTCTCCAGCCATTCGGTGTTGCCGCCAAGCTGATACGTCGTCATGTATTGGCTTTCCGGCAGCACGACATAAGAAGCGCCATGCTCGCCGAACAAGGAAATGCCCATAATATCAACGCGTCCGTTCAGAAATACTTTGGAGACAAAGTTGTTCAAATCGTCGATTTCCTGCAGGGACAAGGCTTCGCCGGGCTTCCTGGACGTTGCGAGAAAATCCAGAATCTCCTGATATTGATACGGCATTAGCGACAGCCGGTTCAGCTCATTCATATACGTATCGATATTCAGCGTCACCTGCTTCAGCATCTGAAGCTGATACTTGCCGACCTGCTCCTCCATCTTGGAGGCAAAGATCGAGAAGGATAACGCACCGATCACTCCCAGCGGTACTACGATAAGAAGCACGTTAACGAGAATAAGCTTGCGGGCAAGCGCCAGATTTTTGAACCATTGCTGTAAGCGCCCATAGATTGTCATCATCGCTCACCCCGCTTACTTCGACAGCTCAAGATTGATTTGCTTTTCGGTTGCCCGGAGTGCCTGCACCGGTGTCTGCTGACCGTAGATCATCCGTTCGAACTGCCGAATAATGACTTCGATAAAGCTATGCTGCTTTGTATGCTTCGGCCAGAAGGCGACGGAATTGGCGGCGGCCGCATAATCGCTGCGGTAATCCAGAGATTGGAACGCATCCGAATCCATCACCGCGCTGGCGCTTGGAACATGACCCGCTTCCGCCCATTTGGCGCCATGCTCGGCGAGCCATTTCATGAACAGCATCGCCGCATCCCGCTTTTCCTGCGACATATCATGCTGCGACGGAATCGCCAGCGTATGGGAATCCGCCCAGGCTGCGGGCTTATCATAGATCGTTGGCAGCGGCACAACGCCAAAGTTCAGGGCATCGTTTTTCTCAAGCGCGCCGGTTGCCCATACGCCCGTAATGAGAACTGCCGCTTTTCCTTCATTAAATAGCTTGAAGGAATCCGGTATATTAGGGGGTATAAGCTTGCTCTTATACAGTTCCTCTACATAGTTCAACGCCTTCAAGGCAGCCGGATTGTTAAGCACGGCCCTTGTGCCTTCCGCATTATAGAACTTCCCGCCGCCTTGAATCTGGTTATACAGACTCCACCACAACCATACGGCGTCGATCCGGGTGCTTGGCTGGGCAAGCGGAGCGACATCGTTTGGGATGGACTGCTTGATTTGCTGTAAGAAATGGTTAAAGCCGGCTTCCCCGCCTTGAAGCACCGGCTTGCCCTGCGCGTCAAGAACACCGGCTTGCTCCAGAAATGTCTTGTTGTAATACATGACAAGCATATGGGTATCCAGCGGTACGGCATAAGGCTTACCTTGGAAAGAGACCGCCTTCATCCCGGCTTTGTTATATACGTTCCAATCCAGACCCGCTTCTTGCGCCGCGCCGGATAAATCTTCAATGTAACCGTTCTGTACGAACTGAGGCAGGGAGCTTGCGTGAATAATGGCCACATCGGGCGCGTTGCCGGAAAGTATGGCCGTTCGCAGCCGCGAGTAATAGTCGTCCAGCCTGGAATTCATCTGGACAACTTGAATGTCTTCGTGTTCTTTATTAAATTGATCGACCATCTCGGTCATAAACAAATTATCTCCCCCGCTAAAGGGAGTCCAATAATTAAGCTGGATAGCGGATGCTTTAGGCTCGGCGGATGCCGAGGCGTCGTTATGGTTTTGGCTGCAGCCAGTCAAGGTAAGGCTTGCCGCGATGATGATGCTTAGGCCTGCTGTAAGATAAGAACGAAAGGACAAGCCTCTCATGACCAGCGCCTCCTAAAAAGAATGATGTGATGCATGTTATGTTAGTAGAATTGCTGATCAATTCTTGCTTCGTAAGCGTAATCGCTATTGCGCGGAACTTCTCAAGATGTCCATATAATCGATATGCACTTCTGCTGTCGCATTCTCAAGTATAATGGCGTTCTTGCCCACCTTCAATTGCAAGATGACCGATTGAATCTGGTAATTGTTGCGTTTTCCGTTTGGAAAAACAACCCTTTTCGCTTTACTGCCGCTGTCTACGCGAACTTGAAGCTCCGCGTTATCGCCAGAGGTGTTAGCGCCCGCTAGCCTAATCTCATAAGCTCCGCTCACAGGCACTTGAACGTTGGCAAAACGCAAACCCTCTCCTTCACCCGGCGTAATCACGGCTTTGCCTCCCGCTGACGAGAACAAATTCTCCTCCGCTTCGCCTTTCGTTCCCGCAGCTGCATACTCCGCTTCATATCTCGGGAGCTCAATGGCATCAATCTTGCCTTGCCCTCCGGCAATCGCGATATGAACCTCATTCATGCCTGCCGCAAGCGAAACGTCGGCATAAGCGTAACCCGTCCCATCCGTTTCGGGAAGCACAACATCAACGGTTTGTTCATCATTAACGCTAACGCTTGCTTGAAGCTTTTCGCCCGTATCATTCCGATAATGAATAAGAAGAGGTGCCGTAGTATGAATAGTAGAAGGAATCAGGTCAAAGCTTACGTCAGCAGAGGCAGCCGCCGCCTTGAAGACCCCCATGCCCGCAGGAACCTCAATGGCTGTATCCAAACTTAACGGCTTTCCGATCCGCAAATTTCCCGCTTCATCCCATGCCAGCTTCTGCGCGCGAGCCTTCCGGTTGCCCCAGCCGTCCGTTGGAGCGGTAGTCCCGTGATAAACGATCCATTGCTCCGTGCCGTCCGGCGAGGTTACGAAGGAATTATGTCCCGGACCGTAAACGCCGGCTTCCTCGTCCATCTTCAGAATCGGCTCCTGCGCTTTTGTCCAGTTCGAAGCCACCAGCGGATCCGCGCCTTCCTTCAGCGACAGCATGCCAAGCGCGTAAAACGGCGTCCAGCTGCCAGCGCCCGAATACACGATGTGAACCTGGCCATTATGATGGAGAATCGAATGTCCTTCATTAATATAAGGAGGGCCTCCGGCTTTCTCCCATTCCAGGTCGGGCTCGGATAAAAGAACGCGGGGGCCGCTGATGGTGAGCGGATCGCTCATCGGTGCGATGTACGTATTTTGCTGCAGGTTAATATCGCCTTCCCAGCCGGACCATACAAAATAAAGCTTGTCATTCAGCTCCATCGCAAGTCCGTCGATCGCCCATTTATCGGTGTCATCCTTCACCTGGCCTTTAAACGTATAGCTCCCCATCGGGTCATCGGTGTCCGCTTCCAAGACAAACATCCGGTGATTCTCGTTCTGACCGTCGTCAGCGGCGAAATAGATGTACCATTTCCCCTGAATGAACTGGATTTCCGGCGCCCACAGCTCGGCCGAATAATTGGTTCCGATGTCCGGATACCAGACAACCTTCCGCTCAGCCTGCTTGAAATCGATGGTGCGGGATTTCATGACCATGACATCCGCGCCGTTATGCGTAAACGTCATGTAATAGTAGCCATCCTTGTATACAACGGCGGGGTCGGGCGTATCGATCTCCGCCAGCGTATTTTTGAACGTGCCGCCATGGCCTTTGTAATCGGCTGCGATCCGGCCTGCTTCGTTTGCGTTATCTTTCATTGCCCACACTCCTATACCAGCCGCCGCGACCAGCAGCACCGCTGCTGTCAGGACAGCCCATCGTTTTGCGTTCATTTCACACCTGCTTGCGTAATGGCTTTAACGAAGGAGCGCTGGCCTACGATAAAGATGATGAATACCGGCAGCGTCGCAATAACCGTCATCGACATCAGCTTGCCGTATGCCTGCGTATAGCTGCCTTGCGCCATCATCGCAATGCCGGCCGTAATCGTGCGCATCTCCGGCGAGGTTGTGGAATAAAGCGGCCATACGAAATCATTGTAAATGCCCATAAACGTAAAGATCGCGAGCGTAACCATAATGGATACCGAAGCAGGAAGCAGAATGCGGGAATAAATCTGCCATTTGTTTGCGCCGTCGATCCGTGCGGCCTCTTCGATCTCTTTCGGAAACGCTGTGAAAAACTGGAACAACAGGAATACGCCAAATGCGCCGGACGAATAAGGAAGAATAAGCGCCGCGTACGTATTAATCCAGCCAAGCGCGTTAAATTCCATGTACATCGGCAGGAACGTCAGGACGCCGGGAATCATCATCGAACCGATAAACATCGGGAACATGAGTTTTTTAAACGGCAAATCCTGCAGGCGGGCAAGCGCGTAGGCCGCCATTGACGAGAAGAGCAGCACAATCGCCGTGCCCGCGGCGCCTACGAACAAGGAGTTCGAGATCCAGCGCGTAATCGGAACGTTCATCAGGTTGCCTTTTAACCCGTCCAGGTAATTCTCGAACGTTGGTTTCTTCGGAATCAGACTCATCTGCCCGGCAAGAGCCTCGAAATCGTTCTTGAAGGAAGTGGACAACATCCAGATGAGCGGAAGCAGGAAAATAACCGCCATGATGACTGCAACGAGAACAAGTAATGTTTTTTTCATGCTTCTACTCCTTTCTTCCGTAAGCGATTTTGTACTGGACAGCCGACACGATAATAATGATAAGCGCCATCAGAATCGCCATCGCCGAAGCCGAACCGACCTGCTTGCCCTTAAACGCTTCATCCAGCACGTTCATAAGCAGGACCTTGGTGCTGTCGCCGGGTCCGCCCCGCGTGAGGAGGAACGGCTGCGCGTACACGTTAAACGAGGCAATCGTCGAAGTAATAATGATAAACAGCATAACCGGGCGGATCGACGGCAAGGTGATGCTGACGAATCTTTTCCACGCATTCGCGCCGTCAATCGAAGCCGCCTCGTAATAATCCTCCGGCACTTCGTTCAACGCATTGGTGAAAATAATCATATTAAAGCCAATCGTCCACCACAGCGTGGTTAATACGAGCGACACCCACACCCACGGCAGATCCGTCAGCCATGCAACCGGATCGATATGAAGCTTGGCCAGCAACCCGTTCAGGAAGCCCGCGTTCGTATCGAACATCATCAGCCAGATCACGGCCATTACCGAACCGGATATCGCGTATGGCATGAAGTAAAACGTACGGAACAGCCCGCGGATCCGCTTCGGCAGCTGATTCAGCAGCAAAGCGAGCGCAAGGCCAAGAACAACCAGCAGCGGAACCGAATACAGAACGAATTGCACCGTATTCCATAGACCGGTCGTAAACTGCTCGAACAAATAAGAGCCGGGCGTAAAGATTTTAACGTAATTATCGAAGCCTACGAATTTATGCGTATCCGACAGCAGCTCGAAGTTATGAAGCGAGATATAAATGCCGTATAAAATCGGGATCAGCAGAAAAGCGCAAAAGCTGAGCAGGTACGGCAGTACGAACAAGGTTGACGTTAAGCGGGATTGCAAAGAGCTCTTGACCATTACAGCTCCTCCATTCGGATTAAAGGTATAAACAGAGGGACGAAGAAGCTGGTTGTCAGCCTCTTCGTCCTGCCGTTGCTTATTTTTTCATCGCTTGTCTGGACTTCGCTACGGCATCGTCCAACGCTTTTTGTGCGTCCTTCTTGCCAAGCAGCGCGTTGCTCAGTTCGCCCCAGATCGGATCGGAGATCGTTCCCCAGTTCAGGACGTTTGGCGCGAATTGAACGTAATCGAACGATTTCGCCACGTTGCTTTGCATGTCGAGAGCTTTGAATTCCGCGCTTTCCAGCATTGGCTTGGAAGCAAGCGCTTGGCCGGAAGCCGCCCAATCCATCGAGTTGGTCGATACGTATTTCAGGAAGTCGCCGATGCCTTTCACGACGTTTGCGTCTGTTACGCCTTTAGGCAGTACGAAGTTATGGGAGCCTGCGTATACCGCTTGTTTTGCCTTGCCGATTTGCGGAACCGGAGCTACGCCGTAGTTGATGCCCGCTTCGTCGAATTGGCCTTTCATCCAAGGACCGTTAAATTGAATCGCGTTTTTGCCTTGCAGGAACAGCGTATTTTCTCCGTCCTGTTGAACGTTGCCCGGCGATACGCCTTTGTCTACGAGGCCGCGCATCCATTGCACCATTTCAACCGCTTCAGGCGAGTTGTAGGCTACATCCGTACCGTTCCACAGGTCGCCGCCATTTTGCCATACCAGCGTCGGGAAAATAAATTGCTGCGGCCAGAGCGTTGGAACAACGTAGCCGTATACGCCTTTCGATTTGTCCGTCAGCTTCTCCACGTCGGATTCGAATTCGGCACGGTTGGTTGGCGGAGCCGCAATTCCTGCTTTTTCGAACAAATCTTTATTGTAGTACATCACGAGCGGATGGATGTCGAGCGGAATGCCGTACCATTTGCCGTCGATTGTCTCATAGTTCACCGGAGCTTCTACATAGTCCGCTTTATTAATCGAAGCTGCCCCCGCCAGATCGTCCATCGGCTGAAGCTGGCCTTTGTTCACGTAAGTCGGAATTTGGTCAACGTGCATGATCGCCAGGTCCGGACGGTCTTTGCCCGCGCTCATCGCTACGTCAAGAAGCTTGTAGTATTCGCCGTTCGGCTGAATGACGAGCTTCACTTTGTACGTGTCTTGGGAAGAGTTGTATTTCTCTACAATCTTCTTCATGAACTCGCCGTCGGCACCGGAGAACGGTGTCCAGAACAGGATGTCGGCTTTCTCCGCTTTCGCGTCTCCGCTATTTCCCGCATCCGCGTTTGTGCCGCTGTTTGCCTGGTTGTTTGTTCCCGCGTCTTTGCCTCCGTTGTTGCTATTGCTGCTGTTGCTTCCGCAGCCTGCTGCCGCTACAAGGCTAAGCGCGATTAGCGAAGTACCCAAAAGCTTCATCGATTTCTTCATGTTCGCTTCCCCCTAGAATGTGTGTGTCGTTCTTTCTGATACTCATTCTAGCTGGCCGGGGATCACGCGCCCATGTCTCTTTTTTAGAAGGAATGGACATATTTTTAGATCGTTGCGAAAAAAATGTCCCCTCGCCTGAACGCAAAACCCCGGACAGCTGGGAGAATTTTCTCGTTCTGTCCGGGGTTTGTCAGTAAGCGGCGGATGCGCCGGTCTTTACGATGTGCGGCATCGTTAAGCCAGCTCAATAATGCCTTTTTGGCCGGAAATCCGGCTTTTTCGCAGACCTTTACGATGCGACGCATCGTTAAGCTAGCTCAAAAGTGCCTTTTTGGCCGAAACTCGGCCATTTCCTGCGGAAAACGGACGATCACATCAACCAGCTGCCGCCGATGCCTGATTACTTGCCTTCGTTGATCGCTTTGATCAGCTCAAGCGGCACCTTCGGTTTGCGGTCGTACGTTAGCAGACCATTGATCTCCTGCTCGACGTCAGTCAACTGCGTATAGCAGTAGCCTTGGACTACGCCGGAGAAGATAAGCGGCTGAATCACGTTGCGCAGGCGTTCAACAAAGTCCTCGTCGTTCGATGCGCCGGAGTAGCCCCAGCCTTCCCAATCGCTCTTTTTGTAGGCAATGCCGCCGAACTCGGTGACGATGATCGGTTGCCCATCGTATTCGTAGCCCGCTACGCTAAGGCGGCGGTTAGCCGGCATAGCCGATACGGCTTTTTCCACGCTTCCATAACGGTCTTCCAGTACTTCGCGTCTCCACTCGTAGTCATGAATGTTGTACAGGTCGGTTGCAACCATTTCCCAACCGTCATTGGAGATGACAAGGCGAGTCGGATCAATCGACTTGGTCAGGTGGTACATCGCAAGCGCATGCTGCTGCTGACGAACGTCGACCTGAATGTTAGGCACGCCCCAGCTTTCGTTCAGCGGTACCCATACCGCGATGCATGGATGGTTAAAGTCGCGGTCGATCGCTTCCTGCCATTCCTTCGTAATGCGGCGGACGTACTCTTCGGAATAGTCGCAAGCGTTCGCCATTTCGCCCCATACGATCAGCCCCAGCTTATCGCACCAGTACAGGAAGCGCGGGTCTTCGACCTTCTGATGCTTGCGCGCGCCGTTGAAGCCCATCTCCTTCATCAGCACCACATCCTGCTTGATCGCCTCATCCGATGGAGGCGTCAGGTTGCCGTCCGGGAAGTAGCCTTGATCCAGAACAAGCTTGCTGTAGTAAGGACGGTTATTCAGATTAAACTTGCCGTTCTCGAGCGAGATTTTCCGCATGCCGAAGTAGCTTGTCACCCGGTCGACTTCCGCACCGTCAACTGACACCACGAATTCCGCGTCGTATAGGTTTGGACGCTCCGGCCACCAGAACCGGTCCATGCCATGGTCATTCAAGCCGCTTAGCTTTATCTTCCGGCTTTCTTCTCCCGCACGCACTTGATACGTATCTTCCGACACAACCTCTCCGGCAAAGGAGATCTTTACCGACAGGCTGACATTCTTCATTCCTTGCGCAAATCCGCCGACGAACGAACGGATCTGAATTTCATTCGTATCGATATCCGCCACGTACTTCACTTTGCGAAGATGCACCGGCGATACCGCCTCCATCCACACGGACTGCCAGATGCCCGTTGTACGGGTATACCAGATCGAACGGGATTTCTCTTCCCAGAACTGTTTGCCGCGCGGCAGGAATACATCCGTGCCGTGATCGACTGCTTTTACCACAAGCGTGTTGTCGCCGTCAGCCCGCAAAGCATCCGTAACGTCAGCCTGGAATGGGGTATGACCGCCTTCATGGGAAGCTACCAATTGGCCGTTCACCCACACATAAGCTTCGTAATCTACAGCGCCGAAGTGAAGCACAACCCGTTTTCCTTGGAAGGATTTCGGAATTTCCAGCTTTCTGCGGTACCATACCACATCGTGAAAATTCGGATCGCCAATGCCGCTTAATTCGCTCTCGAAGCTGAAAGGCACCTGGATTCTTTTCGAAAAGCTCTTGCTGCCCGAATGCCAGCCCTCTGCACTGCCTACGCGCGCATCGTCGAATTCAAATTCCCATTCCCCGTTCAGGCATTCCCATGCGTTACGGTTGAATTGAGGTCTAGGGTATTCGGCTCTTGGCAAGTTTGTCATCTGTTACGCCTCCATTAGTTAACCAGTTAGTTGTTATATTAACAAAACCATATGAATCTGTTGCCTATTTTATCGCCTGCCCTATTAACCGTCAACTAAAAAGTTGTTTTATTAACAATTAGGTTATATAATAGCCAAGACAACGGAAAGCGAGGAAACCGGCGTGCATATACAAGTCAGCACCAAATATATGACGATGCTCGAATGTTTTTCATCGGAGACGAGGGTGAGGATGATCGAGCTGCTTAATAACGGACCGATGAGCATCAAAGAGCTCGCGGAAACGTTAGGCTTGTCGTCGGCAATCGTAACGAAGCATATTCAGAAGATGGAGGAAGGCGGCCTGATCATGACCGAAAGCCTGTCGGGAACCCGGGGGAGCCCCAAAATGTGCTCGCTTGCTATCGACTCGCTTACCCTGCAGCTCCGCACTTCTTCTTCGGAAAAAGCGTTGAATGAGGAAACCAAATATACGGTGGAAATCCCAATTGGCCAATATTCGGATTATGCGGTTAAGCCAACCTGCGGCCTTGCATCGGAGAGCAAGATTCTCGGGCTTGTGGATGATCCGAGGTACTTCTCCGATCCGGAACGAATGAATGCGTCGCATCTGTGGTTCGGCAGCGGTTATGTCGAATACCGGGTTCCGAATTACCTGCATGCCGGACAAGCGGCTTCCCAGCTGGACATCTCGCTCGAGCTCTGTTCGGAAGCCCCTTCGTACAACGAAAATTGGCCTTCCGATATCAGCTTTTACATCAATGACATTGAGGTTGGCATATGGACTTGCCCGGGGGACTTCGGCAGCAAACGCGGAGCTCTGACGCCTTCCTGGTGGCAGCTTGGCACTCAAAACGGTCTGCTCAAAAGCTTGTCCGTTCAGGCGACCGGTACGTTCCTCGATGGCGTCAAGCTGTCCGAGGTCACACTCGAGGATGTCGGCCTGAAGCTTGGCGAGGATTTCCGCTTTAAGCTTGCTTCTCTCGAGACTGCCCGCCATTGCGGCGGAATCAGCCTGTTCGGCAGACACTTCGGCAACTACAAGCAGGATATTATGGTCAATGTCTATTACAAGGATAAGATCAGAACCGAATAATAGAAAAAAGCCGATCATTGGCAAGTCCCGGTTAAACAGGGACTACCGATGATCGGCTTTTTTATGCTGATGATTTAAATAGACTAGCGCTGAAGAACCGGGAATTCCGCAATCCGCAGCCTTGCGCAGCCATAAGGAACCAGTTCAATTTCTTCGAGCGGTTCCTTGCTGGCAACAGGACTTACCGGGGGCGTTCCCGCGGAGTTCATCTCCATCGTCCACTGCGGAATTCTGCGTGCGCGTACCCTCATTCGCAGCGGTGGATTGTCTGCGGCAAACGGCTGCCTCCGAATTTCCTCTTCCCGTACTCTTCTCTGATCGGCAAGTGTCAACCCGCTAAGCTCCACGCCATAATTCCATGGAGATTGCGGGTAAAGCTCCCAGTCATGGTAAGGCGGGTAAGTGGCTTTTATATTTTATATCTAATTAGATATAAGAGACTGCAAGATACGTTTGCTATACTACATTTTGAAAGCGCTTACTAAAGCGTTGATCATAATAAGGTAAGGAGATGAATGAGGTTGAAAAAATGGAAAACCCTGCTCGTCGGAGCGGCCGCAGCCGTTATGCTGATGCCGCTTCACGTGAGCGCGTACAGCAATCCGATTACGATTTCAGATTCCTGGCATTGGGCGAACAACGATTTCTATGGCGAAGGCGACCCGTATATTTTGAAATTTAACGGCACCTATTATCTTTACGTCAGTACCGTCGACGATCAGAGCGGCGTTAAAGTATGGTCCTCGACGAATCTCGTAGACTGGAGCTATCGCGGCTTGTGCACGACGGAAGCGGTTACCAAAGCGGCGTACGCGCCTGAAGTCGTCTATTGGAACGGCATGTTCTATATGTACACCTCCCCCGGCGGAGGCGGTCATTACGTGCTGCAGAGTACGAGTCCGACAGGTCCGTTTACGGTTGCAACGGGCAATCTGGGCATGGGAATCGACGGCAACGTCTTTATTGACGATGACGGCAAATGGTATTTCTACTCGACCGGCTCCAATACGATTAACGCACGGCCGATGACAAGCCCTACGGCCTTTGGCGCCGCTGTCAGCACCGGCTTGTCGATGGCAGGCTGGACGGAAGGCTCCACAACCTTCAAACGCAACGGCAAATATTATATGACCTACACGGGCAATCATGTATGGAGCACCGGGTACCGGGTCAATTACGCAACCAGCGCAAGCCCAACGACCGGCTTCGCGCCGGCGGATAACCAGAACCCGGTTCTGATCGACACGGAAGGCTCGAATGTCGGGCTTGGCCATAACAGCGTGATCAAAGGTCCTGACTTGGATTCGGATTTCATGGTTTACCACAGCCATGCATCGGATGGCAATGTGACCTACCCGGGCCGCAAAATGAATCTGGACCGCATCGCCTGGAACGGAGACAAGCTACTGGTCCTTGGTCCAACAACGGCTTCCCAGCAAAATCCGGAGCTGGCGGATTTCGAAGACCGCTTTAACCGCACCTCCATCGGAACAGGCTGGACCAATATCGGGGGCGGCACTTGGGGGATCTACAATCAAGAGCTGATGTGGCAGGATACGATCGGGAACACCAATACGTACCGCCAGGTTACCAGCGCGGGCACTGCCGGCGATTATACGGCGGAATTCAATACTAAGCAGATGAAGCAGGGTACCAGCAGCAATCCGGTATACGGCACCGTCTTCTCCTATACCGATGAGAGCAACTATGGAACAGCCGTCTTGAACCGGAGCCTGAACCGGCTGGAAACGAACTTTGTGGTTGGCGGCGTCAGCCAGGGCTGGCAATATTCCGCGCTGCCTTCCGGCTACGACTATACCAAGTGGCATCAGATCCGTGTCGAGAAAGTCGGCACCAGCTTCACCGTGTATGTGGACGGCATGAAAAAACAAACCCGGACCGTCAGCGGCATCGGCGGAGGCAAGATCGGCTATACCACAACGGATGCCCACGCGGACTTTGGTTATACCGCCTTCAGCAACAAAGTGAACGGAAGCAGCGCGTGGAATGCCTACAAGCCTCTTCCGGGCAAAATCGAAGCCGTTCATTACATGAACGGAGCCGAAGGAACGGCCTATCATGATTTGACGGCCGACAATATCGGCGGTGCTTACCGCAGCGGATCGGTCGATATCCGCAGTTCGGCAGCCGAAGGCAAAAATGTCGTGGGCTGGAATCAGACCGGGGAATGGCTGAAATACCGCGTGAATGTGGCGGAGACCGGCTATTACGATCTGGATGTGCGTCTTGCGACAACCTTTACCGACGCAAGCTACCGCGTATGGGACGGCGCTACCGACTTGACCGGCGTCGTTGGCGTGCCAAGCTCCGGCGACTGGGAAACGTGGACAACTTCAAGCAAAAAAGGGCTGTATCTGACAGCCGGTTATCATGAGCTGCGCTTTGAGTTCGTTAAAGGCGAATTCGACTTCTCTGGCATGACCTTCTCCCGAGGCGATGCGGTCACCAGCCTGCCGGATGACTTTAATGACGGCAACGATAACGGCTGGACAAGATTCGAAGGCAACTGGTCCGTCAATTCGGGCGAGCTGGACTCTGCCGGCGGAGGCTTATTCGGCAAAACAACGATCGGCAACGAGCGTTGGGCGGACTATACGGTTGAATCGGATATCAAGCTCGTCGACACGACCGGGGACGCCGGCATCCTGGTAAGAGTAAATAATCCGTCCAACGGCACCGTGCTGGTTAACAACCCGGATTATCTTCAAGGCTACTATGCTTTTATCAAACCGGATGGCGTCTACTTGGGCAAAATGAATTACAACTATGCGGGCGTCGCCTCTTCCCCCGTATCGCTGGCGGCGGGAGCTTGGCATCATATGAAGGTTGTCGCTTCGGGAACGACGATAAAAGTCTACGTAAACGATATGGCAACTCCGAGAATCACCTATACCGATAACAGCGGCAATCCGTTTACTCACGGGAAGGTTGGCTTGCGCACGATGAATAATCATACGCGGTTCGATAATTTCAAAGTTAACCCGTAACGCAAAAAAGGCAGACCATCATAGGTCTGCCTCCTCCTTATTTATGAGGGCAAAATCAGCTGAGTCGGTATAACGAACCTGCCTTGAAGCTGCTCTCCGCGAGTGATATGGCCCATCAGCAGCGAGACGGCTTTGGCGCCGATTGCGGCTTCATTTTGACGGATATAAGCAACCTCCGGAATCTCGGTATCGTCAAACGCAACCAATTGTTTATTTGCCGCCTCGTTTATCCTTTTCAAGGCATGATAAGCCAGTCGGGCAAGCTCCACATCCGTAGCAACAAGGCCGGAGAAGCTGTCATGATGCATAAGCATCCATTGATGGATCAGCTCCGCCCCATCTTTCCTCGAAACGTTAAACCTCTCGTATGGAACGGTATACCGTAAAACGGATGATGGCTTCAGCCCGCATTCCGTCACTGCGCTGTCGAAGCCGGCAAGCCTGTCGGCCATTACGCTATGCTCCACGGGCGGCGTCAGCAGAGCAAGGCGATGGTGGCCCTTCCCGAACAAATACGATACGGCTTTTCGCGCGCCTGCCTTATTGTCCGAGCAGACGCTGACGACCGGCATATCATTGTAATAACGGTCGATCAAGACTACCGGACATTCGAGCTCCCCCGCTCTTATAACTGTCTGGCGTTCATGCCATGCTCCTATGGAGAAGAGGATTAACCCCCCGATGCCAAGCACGCCAAGATCCTCAAGCGATTGCAGCTCTTTGGCGGTGCTGCCCCTGGATACGCGGATCACCAGCGTATAGCCATAGCCGTTAACCGCATTCTCGATAGCATCCAAAAGGCGCTGTTCCACCTTCGTACGCATAGAAGGAATAATCATCCCGATAAGCTTGCTGGACGAGTGGCGGTTTGCCCTAAGCCCCGGCTCCAGCATCATCCCGCTTCCTTCACCTGCCGGAGAAAACAATTTGTACGGCGCTTGCCCGGCAACAAACGTGCCTTTCCCCTTGGAGCGGACAACAATCCCTTCCTCCGCGAGACCGGCCAAAGCATTTTTCGTGGTCATCAGACTGACATGGAACTGCGCGGCCAAATCCGTCTCGGACGGTATCCGGTCACCGGGACGCAAATTACCAAGCGAGATTTGGGTTTTGATAGCTTCCTGAATTTGTTTGTATAACGGAATATCCTTCAAGGGCGCTCACCACTTTTACTATACTGTGCCAGCCCCCCGCAAAACAACAAAAATCCCCTTCCGGACTTCCGGAAAGGGATTGTATGCCTTCTTTATTTTTTCTTCAGCAGATCTTCGATTGCTTTGCGCGTGTCGGCGCTGAACTCCTTGAAAAATTTGATCAGCTCCGCATTGCACAATCCTGCGTTATACAGCATTTGAATCGTAATAAACTCCGGCATTCCTTTATCGTTGACCGAAGTAATAATACCCGCTTTCATGGCTGCCGAAGTCGAAGTCTTCGTCCAGTCCGGCGGCGTTTGGTTGCCCGAAATATTCACATGAGTCTCAAGCGCGGCAATCCGCTGCTGAAGCTCCTCCATTTGATGTTTTTCAGCTTCTGTCATTGGTTTTTCCTCCTCCGGCGCATAGGCTCTAAGCAAATCGTCTTCCGTCCCCGCATATTCATTCAGATCGACATTACCGCTAATGCCGGACACCTTCCGGGTCCCGCTAGGCAAGGTACCGCCCGAGCTTCCGTCGCTGTATTGCCAGAACGTCCATCTGGTCCAAGCCTTGGCATCATCGGGCGGGCTAGAGGCGTTGTATCTGGCTATCCATAACGGATAGGTGCCCAGCGAGGCGTCAAAATGGTTAGCAAAGGCGTTACCGGTATAAAAAATCGGCTTTACGCCAAATAACCGTTCCGTCTCTTCCAAAAAAGCTTTCGCTACCGCGCTCATGCTGGCATCGCTAAGGTTACCCGAGTTCGTCTCGTAATCCATTACGGGAGGTAATAGCAGGTTGTTAGCCTGTGAAGCCGTCTGGTAAAAATACTGCGCTTCCCGTTTCGCCTCAGCCGAGGAGGAGGCCCTCAGAAAATGGTAAGCCCCAACCAGAAGTCCGGCCGCTGCCGCTCCGTTGGCATTTTGCAGAAAATTTGGATCCTTATAGTTCTCTCCTTCGGTTGCTTTGACAAAGGCAAACGTTATGCCGTCGCCCGCTACTTTCGGCCAATCAATCGTTCCCTGGTAATGGGATACGTCAATGCCTTGGGCATATCCTTTTGTTCTTCCTTGCACGACATCCCCTCCTTCGGGTCATTCCTGTATCTTCTTTCTATTAGTAGATTCATGCGCTGCTAGATGGGACACGGCATTTTGGCACAAAGAAGCCGCCCTGCGGGAGGGCGGCCTTCTAAAGATTCCTTATTTATTCCGGCATTACGGCGCAGCCATCAGGTTGAAGGCTTCCCAGCCGCTGACGCTGTCTCGGTTGGCAATCAGCATGCCAAGGTTCAAATCCGCGCTGACATATTTATTGTTGGCAACCGACTTGAACGATACCGTACCGTCGGCATTGGTTGATTTGGTGAATTTCTCCCAAGCCGCAATACCCTGCGCCTGCGCGATCAGCCTGCCGTTGTTGTTGAGATCGGCGCTGACGTATTTATTATTGGCAAGCGACAGGAAGGATACCGTGCCGTCCGCGTTCGTTACCACGATAAACTTCTCCCATGTGCCAACGGAAGTACGATTGGCCACAAGCGGCGAGGCGCCGGTATTTTCGGCCGTAACGTACAGATTGTTGGCTTTTGCCTGCAGGCTGGAAGGCGCATTCAGCTTCGCGTAAGCTTTGAACATATTAATAAGGGTCGTATTTGGCGTAAAGTTGCTTGTCGTGAATTTGGCCAGCTTCGATTGCATCGTTGCAATGCTGTCGCTGCTTACGTTCGGGAACGGGTTCGTATTGTTCTGGTACAAGCCCCAATTGCCGCCGCTCGTTACTTTATATGACCAGTTGGTCCAGGATACGTCAAGCGCATCCAGGCCGGACAGCCATTTCTCCCATAAGTCGTTATGCGTGAACAACGTGAACTCGCCGGAGTAGACCGGCACATTCCAGTTGTTCTGATGCCAGATCATATCGGAGAACCACTGGTTGATGCTGTTGTTCTGGCTATTCCAGTCCGTATCGTTCCAGTCATAGCTGTGCACCTCGTACACCACGTTCGTCCAGCCGTATGTCGACGGAGCCTCGATATTGTTCCAGTAGCCAAAAGCTTCCACGTAAATCATATGATCCGGGTCGATCGCGCGGACGGCTTTGTACAGACGGTCGTACATTTGGCTGATCGACAGGCTGCCGTTGTTGCTAACCGGTTCATTGAGCAGATCGTAGCCGGCAATGGTCGGATTGCCTTTGTAGTGTGCGGCAATCCGCTGCCACAGCTGCACAACCCAGTTTTGGTAAGTGGTATTGCTCCAAAGCTCGTTTGCGCCTTCGCGACCGCCGCTTTGCCAGCCGTTCATATTGCCCGGTACCCCGTGCAGATCAAGCAGCACATACAGACCGCGGGATTGCGCGTTAGATACAAGCCAATCCAGGTTGCCGAACGATACGGCATCCGACTTCATCGTACCGTCGCGGTTCATCATGTTCTCCCAATAAATCGGCACCCGGATAAAGTTGAGACCCATATTTGTAATCGTGTCCAAGTCGCTTGCCTGAATCCACAAATCCTGATAGCTGTCCTTCAACGAATCCACCGCGGAGGAACCAAAGCGGTTAATCAGCGTTCCCCGGACCGTCCACTCGTCGGTGCCGCCAAGCGGAGACATCCAGTTCTCTTCCATCATCCAGCCGCCAAGGTTGGTGCCGTGCAGACTGACGACGCTGCCGTTGCCGTTGTTGTTCTTAATCTGCTTGCCGTTTGTTTTCAGAAAATCGCTTGCTCCGATAGCCGCATCCGCATGCTGTACCTTGATGGAGCCCATCATTCCCACCGCAAGACATGCCGTCACGGTCAAGGTCAGTACTTTTTTCAAATTCATTAACAAGCCTCCTTAATAGAAATGTCGCCTTAGCGGCCTATCCGGCCAATTGTGGTGCTTCTTGCTTCGTATGCACCTTTCCCTTTTATGAAATCGATTACAAACACTAATATAACGACCCGTCCGGCAAAAAGCATTGGCTATTTTTCAGATTCATTTGTACGGTTTTCAGGGTTTGAAAAATTAACCCGATTAACAAAAAAAACCTTCCGTCCTGGAAGGGAATGTTCCTAAGGGAGCAAGCGCCCGGCAATCAGATCAATTAGCTTTTGCGCGGCTTTGCTCAAATAATGCTGCTTCAGCCAAATAATCGCCGAGCTTGAAGTAACGTCCGGCCCGTCGATTGGCATAACCCGGATACGGTGATTCTGATAACGGTTCACCGAGGTACGCGGCAAAATCGAAGCGCCAAAGCCCGAAGCGATAAGCTCCACAAGCATGCCGATATCCGAGCATTCTCCTATTATCGCGGGCGATAGTCCGCGCGAGTGGAATTGATCGAGGATCAAGTGATAAAGCCCTAACCCTTCGGTACTCGGGAGAACAAGCGGGTGCTTGGCGATACATTCGTACGTTACCTTATCAAGCTGCTCATCTCCCGCCGCTCCGGTCACGAAAAACAAAGGCTCGGCGCCAAGAATAACGTGATCGAATTCCTCCAGGCTGACCGGAAGCCGGACGATCGCCAGATCCAAGGCTTTGTCCTTGATCAGTTTCGTCAGCGTATTGGTCTCATTCTGCTGAATCTTGAGCGTAACCTTCGGATACAACTGGCGAAAGGCGCTAAGCACGACCGGAAGCCGTTCATCCGACAACGTATTGATTCCGATCGACAGCTTCCCCCGAAGCCCAAGACCCGATTCCTTCACTTCTTCCTTCGCTTCCTCCAGCAGCCTTGTGATCGTAAGAGCATGCTCATATAACGTTTTGCCCGGCGCCGTCAGCTCCAGCTGGCGGCCGCTGCGAATAAATAACGACACGCCAAGCTCCTCCTCCATCAGCTTCAGCTGCTGGCTGAGCGGAGGCTGCGACATATGCAGACGCTGCGCCGCCGATGTCACCTGAAGCTCTTCCGCAAGGGCTATAAAATATCGCAATTGTTTAATATCCATTTTCTTGTTCCCACCCGTACGTCTGCTATATGATTTTCATATGCTTTCGCAATTTATTTAATATTTTTAATATAGTTATGCTCATGATACCATATACGAAGCATTCGGGAGAAAAACGAAGCTCGATTGAACGGAAATTTTGAAGAAAGCTGGGAATAGTAATGTTGAAATCAAAAGATAGCTTCACCGTACTGCTTGCCGGCATGCAGTGGCTGTTCTTTATATTTACCAACACGGTTATGGTGCCGCTCTCGATCGGCCATGCGCTTGGACTTGCGCCGGAAGATATTGCGGCTTCGATGCAGCGCTCCTTTATCCTGACCGGACTGCTCTGTATTGTTCAGGCGGTATGGGGGCACCGTTATGCGCTAATGGATGGTCCGGCCGGCGTCTGGTGGGGGCTTGTGCTCAGCATCTGTGCTTCCGCACCCGCGATGGGACTGGATATCGGCACGGTGGCGGCAAGCCTTAGCAGCGGCTTTATTATCTCAAGCAGCGTAGTCATTATACTTGCGTTATGCGGCTTCTTGAACGTACTGCGGCGTATCTTTACGCCGATGGTTATGGGCGTGTTCCTGCTGCTGCTTACCTTCCAGCTTGCCAATACGTTCTTCAAAGGGATGATCGGATACGATCAAGGCGGCCAATGGAATTTGAAGCTGGCTGGCTTATCCCTGTTTATTATTATCGTTGTTGCATTTATTCATTTGAAGGGCAAAGGGAAATGGGGACAATTCTCCCTGCTGGGCGGGATTATTGTAGGCTGGATTGCTTACGCCATCTTTTTCGGAAGTCAGAGCCGCATGGAAACCGCAAGCGGAGGCATCGGCATCTGGCACTGGCTGCCGTGGGGAGCCCCGGGCTTTGAGCCTGGCATTATTATGGTGGGCTTGCTTGCCGGGCTCGTCAATATGACCAATACGCTTACGAGCTTGACGGCGGCGGGAAGGCTTTTCAAACGGGAAGCAACCAACAAACAGTTCGTGCGCTCGATCCTGTTCACGAACGGCTTCTCGATTCTGGCCGGTTGTCTAGGCTTAATCCCTTTCGGAACCTTCGCGTCGTCGATCGGGTTTCTCGAAAATACGAAGGTACTGCGCCGTGCCGCGCTTATTGCCGGAGCAACGATGTTTATTATCGTCGGAATCTTCCCGGCATTGGGGGGCTGGCTGGCTAAGCTGCCGTTGTCCGTCGGAAATGCGGTGTTGTTCGTCGCTTATCTGCAGATGTTCGGTACCGCGATCCGTTCCTTCCAGGGAACAACGTTTAATGCCAAGACCATATACCGGGTTGCGCTTCCGGTTCTGACCGGTATCAGCATCATGAATATTCCGGCTTCGGCGTTTGCGGAGTTTCCTCCGCTTCTGACGCCAATTCTCTCTAACGGACTTATAATCGGAGTTATCCTAGTCATCATTCTGGAGAATGCCATCCAATGGAATAAACTCGAAGGTAAATCATTCATTGCGGAAAAGGAATCTCCTACACAACAAATCGTTATGCAGCGGCAATAATTAAATCAATAAGGACTGTCCATAAGTCGTAAAAATGACGATGGCACAGTCCATTTTTTTCTGGTTATACAGCAACCTGCGTATTTTAATGTTCTTCCGATCGCCATTGCTCAGGAATTCCTTGAAATAAGTTGGTAAGGTTGGAATCCCTTCACAAAAGCGAACGCTAACGCTTCTCCAGAATCATCAAAATACTCCGTTTGCCTATAACCTATCAATTGAACCTTATTTATATTATGAATTTCTCTTATTCTGTTAATACTAGAACGAAGAAAAGGAGATGATTCGTTTTGGTTCCTGAAACATTGCTAGTCTTAACGTTATTTGGAATTGGTTATTATGCTTTTCACCTCTATTCCCTTAAAAACAAACAGGATCAATTACATCAACATAAACTGAGCGAATTTCTTAATTCAAAAGAAGATGTATATAATATTCTATTAGCCGGAATGTATCAAAGATTTAAAAAAGAAGAAGGGAAGTTAGTAGATACACCTTATGACTTCGAACGCTTTGTCGCAAAAACCTTAGAAGTTTTGTACAAAGGAAAATGTACCGTGACACCCTCCAGCAATGATGGAGGGGTAGACATATTGCATTACACGAATGACGGCATAGAACTTATTCAAGTTAAGTGCTACGATCCCAATGCAAAGCTTAATTTTGAGCCTGTCGCTATTATACATAGTCAAATGATTAAACAACAGGCACAAAAAGCAGCAATCATTTCGACATGCTCTTACAGTGATTTTGCCATTAGATATGCAGACGAGGTCAATGTGAGGTTAATTGATGGAAAGGCATTTCTTGAACTGTGGATTCAAAGCATATCCAAATTGGAAGATGAACTGCTTTTGTGCTCCCCAGTGACACCAGACTATGCATGAGCCATAAAAAGGCTCTATCCCCTATTAAAACACCCATTCGGATTCGGCATTTTGTCCATAAACTATGAGATAAGCTTCCGCGGCGAGGGGATGCGAGTCTTGCATGTTTAACTGTATCGGTAAGGTCATTATCGTAAATAACAGCGGCATTATCCATTTTGGATTTGTCAAACAAATCGCTCCCGAATCCATTCAAGTCGGCAACGGCAACGGCTCAACGACATCCGAGGCGGATTTGGAGGAAACGGGGAGAGAAACCGAAAACCAAGCTAATGGGGAAGACAGCAATAACAGCGACAGCAGTACTAATGGCAATAGCGGCAATAAAGGCAACAAAGGGAAAGTCACCAACGGAAGAAGCAAAGGTACTAGCAAAAGCAAAGGTTCAAACAAAAGTACTAGCAAAAGCAAGCCAACCGGAAAAACGACTGCCGCGAAAAAAACATCGGCGCCAGCCATGAGTTCCTTGCCTAACCTGCCTTTCGGCAATATCGGCAAAAATCATCCGCTGCTCAAATTAATGAAAGGGTTCAAGTAAGCCGAATCGGCGAACTTGAACCCTTTCATTTTTACTCAAATATATGGGATAAACGGGATCCGTTATTGTTCCACAACCACTTGCGGTTTTTCGAATCGCCTTGCGCCGTGTCCTTCAACTGGCCGCTGAGTTCCATGAACCAGGCTTGATCCTGCGCCTCAAGAGCGAGATCGATCAAGCTGCGGATATCCTCCTCGTCCGGAGCCCACTCCGCCTGCTGTCTCAAATGATGAACCTTAGCAAGCGCCATACGCCCGGCTGAATCCTCGTTATCCGATTTTACAACATGAACCTTTGCAACATTTTGTTCCACGTCGATATGCTCGACATAGCCGAATACAAATTCACCGCTGATCGTTTGACCTTGCACCCAATCGCTGACTGCAATACTCATGGTCATCACCGCCTTAATTGAAGTAAGTAACTGTAACTTAAGTTGTTACTGTTATAATAATGTATACAGTTAATGATGTCAACAGGCTAATGGAAAGATTACTCATGCAGCAGTTTCCCGGATAAGAACTCCTTCACCTGACTGAGATACGGAGTCTCCAGAACTATGCCTTCCGCGTCCACAATCACATACATCGGGAAGTTCTTGATGCCAATCGCCTTCGCCCATTTGACATTCCGCTCCTGATCATGATCCCAGAACTGGACTTTAATCAGCGCATCGGTGATCCGATTGTCTGAATTCTGGAACCGGTTCAGTTCCGTCGTTTCACTGACTGGGAGGCTGTTCCCGTAAAACAAATGAAGAGCGTATTGTCCATTGTTGGCAGGTTTCAGCTCTTTTAATACATCCTGCAAGTATGTGATACCCATTATACGTAAGTGCAAGGGAGAAGTTTTACTCGAAATCTCCTAAAATCATTTCGTCCAAGGCTGTGCCGCCGAGAACCATCGGGTATACGTTCTCGTCCATCGGAATAACGAACTCTACGAGCACAGGACCCGGCGTTTCCAGTGCTTCCTTCCAGGCGGCGTCCGCTTCCGCCTTATTCGAAGCGCGCAGCCCTTTTAACCCGTAAGCTTCCGCAAGCTTTACAAAATCCGGACTTCCCGCCAAATCAATCTGGCTCAGCCGGTTCTCGTACATAAGCTCCTGCTGCTGTCTTACCATGCCAAGCACCCGGTTATTCAGAACGACGATCTTCACCGGAATTTGCTGCACCGCGCAAATCGCCATTTCCTGAGCGCACATCTGCATTCCGCCATCGCCGTTGATCGAGATAACCAGCCGGTCTGGATTGCCGATCTGTGCACCTACCGCAGCCGGAAAACCGAAGCCCATCGTGCCAAGTCCTCCCGAGGACAGGAGGGAACGCGGCTGATTAAATTTGTAAAACTGCGCCGTCCACATTTGATGCTGGCCTACGTCCGTTGAAATAATCGCGTCGCCATGGGAGGTCTGATGAATCATCTCAAGGACATATTGCGGCTTCAGCCCGTTATCCGAATCGTTGTAGCGCAGCGGGTGCCGAGATTGATCCTGCTTGATTTGCTCCATCCAGCCTTCAGTTTTCGCAGGTGCGGCCACCGTAAAGGCGTAAGCAAGAATCTCCTTCAAATCGCCTACGATGCTGATATCCGCTTTAATAATCTTATCGATCTCCGCCGGATCGATATCAATGTGGACAATCTTTCTGGCCTGCGGAGCGAAGCCCCCTACCTTCATCGTCAGCCGGTCATCAAACCGGGAGCCGAGAGAGATAATGAGATCGGCCTGTTGAATGGCCATATTCGCCGCGTAATTGCCGTGATGGCCCGCCATGCCCAGCGCATAAAAATGTCCGCTCGGAAATCCGCTAAGTCCGTGCAGGGTTGTTACAACCGGGATGCGCATCCGCTCAACAAACCGGATAAACTCTTCGGAAGCATTCGCATGAACGATTCCCCCGCCGGCAATGATAACCGGTCTTTCCGCTTCCGCCATCGCCTTCATCCATTCGTCTACACGCTCTGCATCAATGGCCGGCTCAGGCTCATACCCGCGGAGTCTAACCTTCGCCGTATACGGCTCATACTCCAGCTTGGCATTGGAAATATCTTTCGGAATGTCGATCAGAACCGGCCCTTTCCTCCCCGTGCTCGCCAGATAAAAGGCTTCATGCAGAATCCGCGGAATATCCGCCGCATCGCGTACCGAATAGCTATGCTTCGTAATCGGCATCGTAATGCTGATAATGTCGGCCTCCTGGAAAGCATCCGTCCCAATCATGTACGTAGGGACATTTGCCGTAATGATAACCATCGGAATGGAATCCATGTGCGCCGTTGCAATGCCGGTTACCAGGTTCGTCGCTCCCGGTCCCGAAGTTGCGATGCATACGCCAACTTTGCCGGTGGAACGCGCATAACCGTCGGCGGCATGAACCGCGCCTTGCTCATGGCGGGTAAGGATATGCTTGAACGCTTTATTTTGCGTCATCGCATCGTAAATATATAAGGCACTCCCGCCCGGGTAACCAAATACCGTATCCACGCCTTCATCCAATAATCCTTGCAGCAATGCTTCCGAGCCAGTCATCCAGGTTTTTGTTGTTTGTTCCATAATGGGCAGCCTCCCGTAATAAAAAATAACCCCTTTCTTCCCCGGCTAATCACAGCAATGCTGCAAGGCCATAAGGGACGAAAGGGGTTTAGTCTTCGCGGTACCACCCTGGTTCACCGGAATTCTCGCGAATCCGGTCTCAAGAGGCAGGAATGCTCCTGCCTGCTGCACGTTAACGTGTGCAATTCCGGTCGAGCCTACTTGGCTGAACTTCAGCTTTCGGTCGACAGCTCCGAGATGACCGCGTCCATCGCTTACGGCAAAGGTTCCACCAAGCCCTCTGCTCTCTGTGCATAAGCCGCATGCCGCTATTTCTCTTCCACGCTTCTTTTATGAAAATCATAAAACCCCTTTCTTCCACAGGCGTCAGCATACAGCTGAACTTGCCTAGGGACGAAAGGGGTTATCTTCGCGGTACCACCCTGGTTCACCGGCGTTCTTGCAAATCCGGTCTCATGAGATAAGCTTCCGCTTACCTGCTGCACGGTAACGTGTGCCAATCCGGTTGAGCCTACGCAGCTGAACTTCAGCCTTCAGTCAACAGCTCCGAGATGACCTCATGCAACGCTTAAGGCAAAGGTTTCAGCATTCCCCCTGCTCTCTGAACATAAGCCGCCTGCATGTTATTCTCTTCTGCGCTTTTGCTTTTGCACATCATAGCATATCAAAATCGGCTTTTCAATCCGTATTTTTCCCGATCTTATTGTTCCTGCGGTTCAACGTTCTATGCAGAATCAGAAATATAACGATAGCAATCAGTACTCCGGCAAGCGCCGACGTCATATCCTTCTGCGAATCAAACGGATCGCCCTCAAGCCCGATATACTTGGCAGCCATCTTCTTGTTAAACAGATAAGCGGACCACATTTCGAGCAGCTCGTATAAACCGCTTGCCGTCATAATCATCGTAAAAGTCACGATATAGGCTGGCCATTTCCTGCGCAGCTTCAGAAAATATTGAACCGACTCCCGTACGGGAAAGGCGATCATTAGGCCAAAGGCGAAGTGGACAATCCGGTCATAGAACCCTCTTTTGATATGAAAAAGCTGCTTCAGCCATTCATCGATCGGCGTATCCTGATACGTGTAATGCGCGGCGTAAGCATGCATCGCCAGGAAGATTGCGATAAGCAAATACGATAAATTGCTAAGCGGAAACTTCCGGTACACCACAATCAGAACAATAACAAAGGCGACCAGAAGCGAATTTTCGACCGCCCATATTTTCCAGTCTGACGGACGGATCGCCATGATGATCCAGAATACGGCCAACACGGCTATCGTGATCTGCAAGAGCCTATTCTGTTTTAACGGAATCAGATGGCTTCGCAGCCATTTGGACTTGTCTGTCATGAGGGTGCAACCTCTTTCTCGTCATGATGAGGATTATCTTTCCCCAAATGGCACAAGTTATATAGCAAAAAAGAGAGGGTCGCCCCTCTCCTCTTGCAAAAACCCGAATAGCAGGCCGTTCATGTCTTTTACCGTATGGCTTGCGGATTGGACGCTTCGGCAACAACTTCATTCCATAATTCCTCGGCGATTTGCTTCAGCAGCAAAGCCTCCTGCCAGCGGTCGGTTGTCTCGACCTCGCGGCCATTCTCGACCACTCTCGTAATCGCGTAACCTGGAGGACCAAGCTCCGGGATAAAGGAAAGAATGTCCCCAGGCACGGCATTCGCATACCAATTCAACATCCCTTTGCGCCACCAGCGTTTGAAATGCTTAACCATCGGATGGTCGCCGTTAACCATATCCACTTGAACCTGTTCACCATTGGAGATCCGGCCATGGATTCCGGCCGTCCGCTGAAGCAGCACGTCAAACTCGGCTTCCGAGCGGCTGTGCGTGCCGTCTAATTCACCGCCAACAACGTAATGGGACAGATCGATAATGAGCTTTAACTGCGGCAAGGCTCTAACGTAATCGGTCGTCCGAAGCAGATCCTGCGTGATTCTTCCCCGGTGGGTTTCGATGAATTGCGGTATACCCGCTTCCGAAGACGCTTCCAGGAGTCCTTCCAGCAATTGTACGGCTTCATCGCCAATAATAAAGGCATCCATGACCTGCGAATTGATGTATTGAACCCGGCCGAAATGTTTGGCGGCTTCAAGCGTATCCAGGATGTCCTTTACGTTCGCCGGAAAAGCAATCGTGCTGAAGCTGAACCGGTGCTTGTCCAGCAGACGGTGCCACTGCTCGTATTCCCGTTCTGGCGGCATTGTGGCACTAATGCCGGTAAAGCCGGCTTCGGCAATCTTCTCGAACTTCTCCTCCATCGTCCATTCCCTGCCGTTCTCGCCAAGGCCGATCATCGCCCACCAGGACTGCTGGATATCCATTCTTGGCGGACGCGAAGAACCGTCGTTCAGATGAAAGTTAGATGCCATTTACGTTCACGCTCCCATACTAGTAGTTGTTGTTCACTCCCTGACCGCTTACCATATCAATGACAGCCTGATACAGGTTAGGCGGATATTCCGCAATCCGGTGACATAAATACAGGTACCACTCGCGGCCGTACGGAACATAAATGCGAATCGGATTCCCCTCGCTTTGCAGCCGTTTAGCCAGCTCCGGACGAATGCCATACAACATTTCAAGCTCTGCTTGAGAGCCTGATAACAAGCCTCTATCCCGTACGGCATTAATAATCGCGTCGTCATGGGTAGCGATGGAGACCTGATGGCCTTGTCGGATTGCCAATTCAACTAAATTCAAATAACGCTCATTCAGCTCGGGAGACCGTGCAAGCGACAGATGATCCGGTTCTTGATAAGCCCCTTTTACGATTCGGACCCGGCCGGGCGAAGTCAGCGACGCCAAATCCGCCGGCGTTCGGTTGAGATGCGCCTGCAAGGTAATGCCGATGCCGGAGTACTCGGCCGCAGCCTGCTTGTAGACGGATAAAATAGGATCCGTTTTCCCCGACTCTTCCATGCTGATGAACAGCTCAATCTCCGTTCCTTCCGCCTGTCTGGCCAGCTCGGTCAAGTTGGCATAAGCAAGCGACGGGCTTATCATTAACCCGATATGCGACAGATCAAATGATACACGCCCCGGAAGTCCCGACTGCTTCAATTGCTGAATAAGCGCTTTCATCTCCGCCGCGGCTTGTTCGCACTCCTTGGCATCCGATGTATTCTCACCAATGTATTCGATAGAAAGAGAATAACCCCTTCTCAAAATCTCTTTTCCGGCTTCCAATCCTTCCGGAAGACGATCTCCCGCCACATACCTTAACGCAGCATGACGCAAAATCTGATTGACCTGCGGGTTCTGCTCCACGTAAGCTTTCAAATCCAAACGGCGTGCGATAGATTTTAAGGCTGTTGTTAACTGCTGCTCCAATTCCAAATGTTGATTCATGTTGATGATGCCACTCCCTTTTCCCGAATTGCAATCATTTTAAGAGATAAGAGAGTGACCGTATTGTATAAAATTGCTCTCGCTACAGCGATAACGCGTACTTCTGCGGCGTAGCTCCGACAATCTTGCTGAACGTGCGGGAGAAATGGCTTTGGTCATAAAAGCCCGCTTCCGCCGCGATATCCGCTATCGCCCGCCGGTTCTTCATAAGCTCCGTCTTGGCGTGATTAATCCGTAGCAGGTTCTGATAAGCATGAGGCGGCAGATGACTCGATTGCTTAAACAACCGGATCAGATGAAATCTGCTGATATCCGTCATCTTCTCCAGTTCGTCCAGAGTAATCTTTTCGGTATAATGCTCATGCAGGTATTCTTTGACCAGATTGACGTATTTACGGTCTTGTCTGGTTCTGCGGCGCTGATGCGCAAAGTCGGAAGCATTCCAGCTAACTATCGCCTCGATAAGCTCGATCAGCGAGGTTTCGATCTCAAGAGGAGATCCTTCACCCGCTAAAGCTTCCATAGTCCGGTTGATGCGGATCCGGCATGCCTTGTTCTTGCCCTCTTCCAGCAGAAAAGGAATATGCAGCCGGTCAAGCTCCCGCTGCTTCAGCCCTTGAAGCCAATCCTGCTTGATAAACAGCATTTTGTAGCTCCAGTCCGCTCCTTCTTCCGGATGGCAGGCATGAAGCATCATTGGCGGGAAGCTGATCATGCGCCCTTCCTCCACCCGGTGCATCGTTCCGTCACACCATGCGTGGGTCTCCCCGGTATCGATCAGCCCTATGGAATACTCTTCATGGAAATGCTTCTGGTAGGCAAAATCACTCTTCCTGCATCGCTTAGCCTCAAGAAACGGAAGTGCCTGTTCTCGGTAAAAGACGACATCCGGCATACGTATCGAGCACCTCCTTTAATCTAGCATTATTATATCAGCCTTTGCATAGAAAAGGACAACCCGGAAGAATGACTGCTCCCGAATTGTCCTCGCTTAATCTCTAATTCTTGTAAATGTTATACAGCATAACGGCAACTTCCGCTCTTGTTGTTGTCGCCAGAGGGGACAATTGGCTTCCCGACCCTTGTATGATGCCGTTCTTAACAAGGGTAGCGATGCTCTCTGCCGCATACGCGCTTACTTGATCGGCGTCCGCATAACCGCTGATATCAGCTGCTGTACCGTTCATCGCAGACAGCTTATTAGCCGCAACCAGCGCCTTGGCTGTCAACGTCATCATATCCTGTCTGCTGATGCTTGCGCGCGGATCAAAACGGTTCTCGCCAATGCCGTTCGTAATGCCAAGCTTCTTCGCAATGCCTGCCGCCTGATAGTAATAATCGGTCGTATGGATATCCGCGAAGTTTGAATCTACTTCGGCTGTCAAACCAAGCGTGGATACAAGAAGCTGAATGAAATCTGCTCTCGTAATCGCCGCATTTGGCGAATAGGTTTGGGCCGAAGTGCCTTTAATGATTCCTCTGGATGCCAGAGCTTCAATTTGCGCTTTGGCCCAAGGTACGGCAGCCAGGTCAATAAAGGTCTTGTGCACGAACGCAACGGCATACTTGCTGAAATGCGTCGTTGTAAACGCCATAACGCCAGCTGCCTGATCATAATAGCCGCTTGGTACAGACTCTGTCGTGCCGTCTTCCTTCACGTACAAGATGACGAGATGATCCAGATTTTCGCCTGCGGCAGGCGTGTATGGAATGGTTACAAGAACTTGAACATGGTCATTATGGAAGCCAAGCGGCTTGCCGTCCGCCAGCAAATGAATATCAACAGCCGGCTTTCCTTCCGCCAGAGAGCTTGAAGACCCCATATGAAGAGTTACGTTTTGGGCGGAACCAAGCTGCGCGGACGTAAACATGCCTGCCGGAAGCGTTACGCTGCCAAATGGCGTTTTTACCCGAATCTCTTGCGATTCTTCGAGTTGTCCAAGCAAGCTGGCCGGAATTTGCTGCTCATACGCTTCCGCTCCTGCCACTTGCGGCAGTTCAATCTCAACTACTTTTCTGCCGTCCCGCAGTACCGGGGCAAGCGTGAAGGCTTTCGTCAGGTCGGCGCTTGTTACGGAACCTTTCGCGACTTTGGTAGACGAATCCATCACTCCGTTCACCGTAAGCCTTGCCAGATCCGTTGTAACAACTGGTGTCAGACCGGTTGAGGAGCTGGAATTACTGCCGCTGCCGGAATTGTTTTGGCTCGATTTGGCCGGTACAATCACTGCAATGGAAGCCGTGTCCGCTGTCGTGTTATCCGATGTTCTTGTTACGCGAAGCACCAGATTGACTGTAGTTTCTGCTGCCGGCGGAGTAATAACGCCGTCCGTTCCGATCACTTCGTTGTCCGAGGACAAGATGGCAACAGAATAACCTGCAGGCACTCCAGGCAGCGTCATCGTCGTGGCGTCCTTGGCTGGAGCAGTAATCGCCGTAATACCATCCGCGATTTCTTTCACCGTACGGGCAATCGTAACATTTTGCACGGTGGACAAGGCCGACTCCGTGCCCGTTCCGTCAATCACGCCAACCTTGTAGAAATAGGTATGCTCCGAAGGAAGGCTGCTGTCGGTGTAAGTGCCGGCCGTACCGCTGTACACTTTCGTGAAAGTGCCGTCTTCACTGTCCGAACGGTACAGGTTATAACCAAGCGCACCGGTCGTTTTGTTCCAGGCAAGCTTCACACTGGTCGAAGATGCCGCTGCTGCCGTAAGGCCCATTGTTGTATCCGCAGCTGGCGTCAAATCCGGATCGACAATCATAATCCAGCTGATCATCGGGTCCTGCGCAGCCGTATTCCTTACCGTTATTTTCAGCGATCCGCTCGTAATATTTACGCCGGTAAATGCCATCGTATTGCTTGGCGTAAACGTAACGGCGCCTTTATTCTCGTCATTGAGAAGGAGGTTTGCTTTTCTGCTCGTATTCGTCCACGGATCGTTAAAGCCCAGATACACATCATACGAACCGTTCTCCAAGGAGAATTGATAAGCAAGGTCCGTACCCTTCGGAGAATTGGATACGTTGCCGCCGTTTAAGTAACGAACCGTTGAGAAAATATCCCCGTCAGCCGAACCGGAAGGCAGCGAGTCTGTGCCAAGATAACCCCAAGGCGAAGCATCGGCTGCATTATAGGCTTGCTCGATTACCGTTTTGTTCGCCAGCGTGCCCTGCATGTAAGAGGCGAGCAGCTTGTAATCGGATGTCGCGTAACCGCCTGCGTTTACGAAATACAGCGCGTTGTCCGGCACGACGTACATCTTGACGCTCTGCACCTTGTTGTAATACTCCGGCAGCGTCATTTGAACCGTAATTGGACCCGGCTTCGCGAAGTCAGCTGCCGTAAGGGCATGAGAATTAATAGACCAGGTTACGGGAGTCGATACGGTTCCCGTTTTGCCCAAGACGTTAACCTGGCTTGGCAAGCTAGGCACTTCCCCCAGCTTAACCGCTTCAGGGAATTTGGTGGTCACGTTCACTTGACCCATTGCATTCAGAAGATCCGGTGTCCAGCTCGCATACCATTTAATCGCAATATCCGTTCCCATTCCGAACTCGATTGGCAGGAATACATATTTGGCGCCGTCATTGGCAAAGTTGCCGCCGTTCCAAATATCGCCTACGTAAATAAATTTGCCGTTCTCCGGATCAACCGGAATCACATACGTCGATTGCGTATTAAAAGCTTTCGTCGGGTCCGGGTCGCTGGCCGACGTACGGACGAACGGATCCTGCATTGGAGCCCATGGTCCAAAGATATGATCCGCTACCGTATATTTGTTCTGGTTCGCAGACCAGCCTGTAGCGCCGGAAGTAATTAAGTAATAATGGCCGTTATATTTGAACATGGCCGGTGCTTCGCGCTGGGCTCCCGGGAATACCCGCACATAGTCAACTCCGTTTACGGCTTTGTACGAAGTATCGCGTACAGCGTTTCCGTTCTCGTCCACGTTGCCGTCTTTATGCCAGCCGGTTACATCGAGATAATCCGGCATCAGCTTGGAGATGTAGATCGTCAGGTTCTCTTCGCTCGAATAAATCAAGTACGCGGTACCGTCATCATCCTTGAAGAGGTTCATATCCCTTGCCATTCCCGGGTTGCCCGGCTGGTAGTCGATTTCGCCGGCAGGAGCCTGATCCATCCGGTAGCTTCGCTGGTAGACGAACGGACCGGTTGGCGAATCGCTTACGGCCACGCCCGCTTGAGCTTTGCCGTAATTGGCGCTGTTGTTGTAAGGATCCTTATCTCCGTCGATATGAGCCCACATGACGTATTTCTTCGTTTCATCGTTGTATATGACTTTCGGACGTTCAACGATTCGTCCTTTACGGATATCCGCCCAGATGTTAACGGTATCCGTTCTGCCTTCATAGAGCTTGGAGATCAGAGGGTCATTCGTAAAATCATCCATCGAATTGATTAACGTAAGAGCCATGCCCTCGTCTTTCCAGTTCATGAGGTCCGTAGAAGAGTATACCCGGACGCCTGCAGCCGGCCATCCGCCTTTGTGGTATTCCCCATACCAGTAATACTTCTTCGTTTTCTCGTCGTACATCATGCCTGCACCGTGAGCGTCTATCGGATTGCCGGTTGTATCTGCCCATAGCGCGCCCGGAGTTAAGGATGTACGCACCGCGCTGACCCCAAGCAAATCGGATACGGCGGAGGAAACGCCGTCTACGACTGCGCTAATGGTATAGAAGTAACCCGTGCCCTGCGTTAATCCGGTATTGGTGAAGGTTGTATCCGTACCGTTGTACACTTCGGCAAAGGTTCCCGTAGCACTCGCGGCTCTCTTGACGGAATAAGCAACGGCTGTTCCCGGCAATGCATCCCAGGTCAGCGTGACCGAGGAATCCGTTGCGGATGCGGCCTTGAAGTTAGCCGGCGCGTCAAACGCATAGGTCGTGGCTTGGACGGATGCTGGCGCCGATTCGCCAAAGGCATTGTACGCCGTAATCTGGTACTTGTATGCCTTGTCGGCTGTCAGGCCTGTAGCCTGGAAGCTTAATGAGGTCCCGTCGTAAATGTTCTCATAAGACGTACCGCCATTCGAAGACTGGTACACCTTGTAGCCGGTTGCCTTGGCAACGGCAGCCCAGCTCAGATTGATTTTCGAAGAGTTAACCGCCGTCGCGGTCTGACTGGCTGGCGCAGCCGGCGCTACCCCTACTGTCTTCACGGTAAATTCCGGCGACCACTGGGACTCGGTAAGCCCCCCGTACAAATAAGCGATCTTGTAGTAATAATCCGTATCCGAGCTCAAACCTGTATCCGTATAGCTGGCTGCGGTAGTGTTGCCCACATAACTGTAACCGCTTCCGGAAGTTGTGGAACGGTATACATTGTAGCTGCTCGCTCCTTCAACCGCATCCCATTTCAAGGAAACCGAGGAATTGGTCTTCGCATCCGATTGAATGACGGCCTGATTAGCTGCCGGGATATCCGTAACCGTAACGTCATCCACTTGAACCGACTGCCATTTATTGCGGATGCCGATCTTCCCGCTCGCAAACGTTGTATCGACTGCGTCAAACAGAAGCTTATCCTTTCCGTTCTCCACGATATAAGCTTTCATTGAGTTGCCGATAAGCACAAGCTTCAGCGTATACCAAGTATTTTTGCTCAGCGTATAAGCGGTGGAGCCTTTAATCGTTGCATCCGTATTATTGACCCGTTTGGTCAGAGTAAGCCCGGTTGCAGCCTGCATCTGGAAATAGTAAAAGTTTTTATAGTCTTGGACGCGGGCCAATATGCCCGGATAAGCACCGCCGGCTCCCGTATAGAACCGCATGGATACCGTGGAATCCGTCCAGTTATCTCCCGTCGTAATAATGCCTTCGCCCGTATCGGTCTGGCTAAGCACTTTATTGCTTGCGTCAGCCGGATCGTCCGCTACCGCCCATGTACCGGAAGTAACCGTCCACTCCGGATCAGCCGAATAATCCCCATCCGTAAAATGATCTTGAAAATCGATAGCCGAAGCTGCCGACACCTTGGGAATCGGCGTAAAGTTGAACAAGGAAACACCTAATGACAGCAGTAAAAGCCAAACAATCGGTTTTTTCCGCACTTTCTTTTCGCTCCTTTAAATAGATTAGAGTACGATCAAACGCGGATGATACTTGGCAAAACTTGCGAGCTCCCCCCTTGTTTTGGAAACCGGTTTCATGAAACCCGTTTCATGAAACGCATAAAAATATGAAATCCAGCGGGACTTCTCCGAACAAAAAAGAAGAAAGCGGTTTCATTGCCCCAATTGTACTGTTTTCCCCATCAATTGGCAACCAACTTTCTTCTTAACTCTAGTCGTTTTTCGAGATATTTTTGTCAAAACTTGTTGAATTTCAAAAATTTCAAATCCTGTTACCTTAAATAAAGCAAGAGGGGCTGCAGCTTCAGCGCCTTTAACTCCTCGTAGACCAGTCTCGCGATCTCGATTCCGCCTAGCTGCTGGAAATGCGTATTATCCTCCGTGCCGTCCGGGAAGTTCATAAATTCCCCGGGGGCCAGCCACATGAACAGCTTCTTGGTCTCTTCCGGGCCTAGTACTTCAAATAAGGCTTTGCTAGCCTTCGCCAAATCGATTAACGGTACTTCCTCTTCGGCTGCCAGCTCCCTGACCGCCGTCAAATAATCCCCGTGAGTATCACGGAGCGTGCCGTCTTCTTCATAGAAACGGCGCTGCACGGAAGTGACAAGAACCGGAATCGCCTTCCGCTCCCTCGCTCCGTCGATATAAGTCTTCAGAGTCTGCTTGTAAGTGGTAAAAGGCTCCGTGTGCCGTTCTTCGTCAAACTTCTGATCGTTATGGCCGAACTGGATAAGCAAATAATCGTAAGGCTTTATGCGGCTCCAAATTTGATCCAGCACGCCTTCGCTGATGAAGCTTCTGGAGCTGCGGCCGGATAAGGCATAATTCGCTACGGCCGCGTCCTGCTTCACGAACATCGGAAGCATCTGCCCCCAGCCCGCGTACGGATAACCGTCATCCGGCTGGTCCGTAACCGTCGAATCTCCCGCTAAGAATAGCGTACAGGCTTGCGGCGCCGGCTCCACCTCCATCGCGTTAATGCGAGGCGCAAGCCCGGAGAATGAGAGCTTTAGCTGCCCGCCGGTTACCCATACCGAAAAGCTGATCCGGGAGAAGCTGCCCGGAGCTGTCCGCTGCTTATGCACCATCAGGCGTCCCTGACCGGCTTTGATCGTTGTTTCGGTCTCGGCAATTTCATCGCCCAGCAGGACAGAGACGCGGTAAATGCCGTCCTCTGCATCGAGCAAAAAAGCCGTATCGAGCGGGATGCAGAAATCTCTGCGCAAGGCTCCCGGTTCGCCGCGGTCCTTCGCATTTATCCGGTCCGTCCGGGTAAAGCCGTATCCCGTAAAGGAATCATAGACGGATTGCGGCGTAATCTTCGTATAGCCCTCGGCCGGGGTGCCTGTGCCAAAATCAAATCGATAGTTTCGCGTCATTTCGTTTCTAGCTCCTCTACTTTATTTCTCCGCCGGGATACAAGGTTGAGCTGGACAGCCGTTTGGGCTGCGGCAGCGGAGAATCGGTTACGCAGTCGCTCAATTTCATTTGTTTGCTGGAATAAATGGAGGCCGTATCATTCGAATAAATAATAACCTGCTCCGTGCCGCTCCCCCATAAGTCGGCGTGTACGGCATACCCTTCGGATGGAAATTCGATCACCGGATTCATAGAGCCGTCGTACAAGGTTGGGAATACGCCTCCTCCGCGCCGGTAAGCCAGAATATAGTCCGGCGCATCCTCCGTCCAGCCCCTTAACGGTTCAATAATGGTCAGCCAGCCCGGCGTCTTCCGGTCTTCCTTCCACAGCTCCTTGCCTTCGCTGTCCAACAGGAACAAAGCGTCCTTGCCGACCAGGCCTTTGCCGTCATCCTCCCGGACAAGCCGGTCCAGCCCGGCGATCTGCAGACCCGGCAGATCGGTCCGGAACCGGCCCAGCGCGATATGCTGCGATTCAACGGACCCCTCATAACGCCACAGCTCCTTGCCATGCCGGTCGTACATAACCGTTACGCTGCCGCCGATGACAAGCTCGGGCTCTCCGTCTCCGTTCACATCCCCTACCCAGATGCAGTCGGCGTGATCGTCCAGATCATGACAGCTCCACAGCAGCTTGCCGTCATGATCGAGCAGATCGTAGCCGGCCATAACCTCATCCCTTCCGTCGCCATCCAGATCGTAGACCCACGGGAAGTGGCCCGGATTCCCCTCATGCGTCCATAACAGCTTGAACTCACGGTCCAGCGCCCACAGACGGTGATAACGGTCCTTCAAGATAAGATCGCCGGCATGCGTGCCACCTGTAAGATTTGCAACAATGATACAGTCGTGGGCATGCGGATCAGGCAGCTCATGGGTCGATTGAACCGAGCCGTCTTGCCCGTTCAGGATATGCAGCCGGTCATCCATGACGCAAAGCACCTCAAGCCTGCCATCCCCGTCGATATCCGCAATTTGCGCCGGATAATCCGAGCCATGGCGTCCTGCTCCGGGATCGGGCTTGCCGGTCTGCCACAACAGATGGCCCTCGAGATCATAAGCGGTCAGACATTGCACCTGATGGGGAATATATCGGACATCCTGACGGTTATCCGGCTGTACCAGCAGCAGCTCCATCCGGCCGTCGCCGTTCAGGTCGCCAAGCAGCACTTTGCAGTTTGCCCCCGCCGCTTGCAGATCTATGGTGCTTAACAAATAAGGCTCCTTAGTGGATACGGATGACATCCTCTTGCCTCCCAACAATATTAGATTCCATAACGCTAACTACAACGCAATCTGCTGTCCGCCCTTCACTTCCACCGTCTCGGCGTCAACCTTCAGCCACACGCTGATGGCGGAAGGATTATAGACAAAGCTGAGGTCAGCCGCAAACTTCAGCCCTTCGAAAGCTTTCGCGTAATCCACAAGCTCCATATTCGTGCAATACCAGATCCCCGGATTACCGCCGATAAATTGTCCGAACTGTTCCATCAGCTCCCAATTGTTGTCGCTGTCAAATTCGTAGCTGTGGCCCCACACATACATGAGGTACAAATATTGCGATTTTTGAAGTCCGGCGAATTCCTCCGCATGCTTCATCAGATCCCGGTTATGATGGCAGGTTGGCTGCCACTCGTGCCAGTCATCCGGCATGCCGTAATGTCCCGTGCTGGGAACAACACGCGCATATTCGATGCCAAGACCGGGCAGCAGCTCCTTGATTCTTTTGTTATAGGAACCGTTCGGGTAAGACATTCCGCGGACCGTGTAGCCAACAATACGCTCCAGATTACGCCGGTCCTCCATGACCTCGTATACGATCTGCTCATTCGGGCATCGGGCAATTGTCGGGTGAGTCAGCGTATGAGCCGATACTTCATGCCCGGCATACAGCGTTCTGACTTCATCGGCACCAATCCGGTCGTTTGTTCCAAGCAGACCGGAATTAAGATGAAATGTGCCCTTTAACCCATACCGGTTAAAAATATCGACCAAACGACGGTCGGCGAACCGCCCGTCATCGTAGCTAAGAGTCAGCGCCTTATGCCTTCCTTCCGGGAAACACATCACAATCGCCATGGCTTTAACCTCCCGTTTCTATCGCATGTTTCCCTTACGGGGCATACACCTGCAAATTTGCGTATTCCGCGATAAGCGGGGCCATCTGGCGGAAGCCCAGCTTGCCTTTCCCAAGCAGCGGCCCCCAAGTGGTACCGTCATCCTTAAAACTGAACAACAATAGATCATTTACGGCAAATTGCACATACGGCCCTTGCTTCAGCAGCTGCATCCGGTATGGCCCCTCCGCATCCGCGGCGTCCGGGATCGGATCCGCGCCTTGCGCAATGAGGTGGAAGCCGTAGCTTTTCCGCAAATTGCAGGTATGGAAGCTTCTTTCCTCCGCGTGTCGCCTGCGGAAATAGGACACATGGAACGCGTTAATATCTCCGTGATGATACTGGTCATAAATGCCGCTGCGACCGGCTAATCCGGAATCAAATAAATCCTGTCCTTCTATTCCCCCCGCGCAAAAAAATAGAATAGCTAGCCCCGGCTCGCGGACCGGCCAGAAATCCCACGTGACTACGAAATCCGGCGGGAATTGCTCCGGGCACCAGAACACCAGATTGGCTGATTGTCCCTCTTCGGGGTCACGCGTGCTTTCAAGGCGCATGCGCCCCATCGGGAAGGTGACGGCTGCATCCCCTTCCATCCGGAAATCCGATACGTCCTCAGCCGAGCAGAGCGGGTTATTATAAATCATTCTCCATCCGGCCGGAATCAGCATGCTTCTTACCGTCGTTGCTGTTGTCATCGTCAAGTCAACTCCTTAGATATTGCTCCCGAAGCTTCGGCAGATGGTCTGCGATCAGCTCCAAGGCGATAATCGTATTCAGCGACCATTGGGCTGCTTCATTCGTATTCATCCAGTCGATTTCCTGCAGAACGTCAAGGTGAGCAACCGTCGCGGCCTCCTCCTGAAGATTCACGGCCGCAAACGGATTGCCAAGCAGAATGTCCCAGCATTGCCGAGCCGTTGCTTCATCCTTCCTGTAATAAGCGCCGTAAGCAACAATCGCCGCGCTGAGCACCGGATGCTCGAAATGCGTTGTGCTGATCTGGCCCTTCGTCAGCTTATCCTTCTCATCCTGCGTCTTGTTGTAATAAACGCCAAGCTCCGCAAGCATCTCTTCCCATTCCGGATCCCTCAGCATGCCGGCCAGCTCGAACCATACCTGCGGTCCGCCCATGCAAATCGCGAGATGCCTGCCCCAGTTATCGTCGCCCATCGGCGTCAAGACACCGGTCTTTGGATCATAGCCATAAGTGGGGCCGGAGATAAGGCGGTAATTGGCACCTTTTATACTGTTAATGCCGACCAGAATTTTGTCCCGGTAAGCCGCACTCTCGTAACGCTCCCATTGCGTCATCCAGTTCGAGCTGAAGGCCGCCCAGTCGGGACCTACCCGGATGTGGGTCGGATGCTCGTCTTTCGGGAAGTAATACCGCATCGGGTCAAGATTAACGGTTGTAAAATCCGAGTCTTTCGTTTCGTTCATCATATCGCCGATCCGCTCATCCGCCGTCAGATAATAATAGTAACGGTGCAAGCCGGCCATGCCGATTCTCGCTTCTTTGCAGCCGCAGCCCCAATGGACCACGTTATGGCGCGAGCCAAGCCCGGCATATTCGCCGAAATGATAGACGTCTACCTCGCTTGTATGCCTGGTCATCGCTTCCGCCATCCGGAAGATGTCTTCGCGGCCCGTTCGCAGAAACATGATCCACAGCCACATGTTGGGCGCAAGCTCCGTGTTCTGCCAGGCGCAGCCGCCCAAATCATAATTCCAGACATGCCGTACCGCATCGTAGCTGTGCATGTAATCGCCGTAATCCCACAATCCGTACCATTTGCGCTGCTCGACTTCCTGCTGGTAAAAAGCAATAATGCCGTCCAGCCTCGCTTCAAGCTGCCGCTTTTCTTCGGTCGAATGATCCGGCAGGCTCCATATGCCGAAAGCTCGTGCTTCATGGTAATAAGATGGCTCGCATATAAGCAGGGCCGGATGATCCGTTTCCTGCCGCATGAACTCCAGGAGCTCCGGCCCCGGCGTTTCTTCCGTACACCAAAGCGTCAGTTCATTCGTGTTGGCGATGCCGTATGGCGTTGCGCGCAGCTCCTCCGCCCCTTCATAGGACGATTCCACATGGGTCTTCGTATCGTAAT
Organism: Paenibacillus sp. ATY16; assembly: GCF_003399985.2. Taxonomy (NCBI): domain Bacteria; kingdom Bacillati; phylum Bacillota; class Bacilli; order Caryophanales; family Paenibacillaceae; genus Paenibacillus; species Paenibacillus sp. ATY16. Next base: position 107,871 of record NZ_NMOK02000056.1, read on the forward strand.
GCCTCATGTCCATCGGCTCGCCTTCCGGCGTCCATAACCATACGGTAAACGAAGCCTTGTCTCCTGATGCCCCATGAATCTCAAAGCCCGATGGATGCTTTCTCCAGAAATGACGCAGACCGCAGGCAAGCCCTCCTCCTTCGCTGCCAACAAAAGCAAGCCCTCCCGCCCGGTGGCCATCCGTGACCTTTACCCAGCTGCAGCCTTCGCCGGTTCTTTTCCAAATCCGGTAATGCTCGGACGACTGCTGCATAAGCTTGAAGCCGTCCCATGTCGCCGAGTCATCCAGCAAACCAAGGAAGTACGCATCCTCCGAAGGATCGAAGCCGACTCTGCCGCCAGCAGTCTGCCGTTCGAACAGCTCACGGTACTTCCCTTTTGTTCTCCGGGTATGAAGGGTTTTCGGAGATTCCGCGAATAGTCCGTTGTCTCCGGAGAAACGGATATGACGGTTATATTGCTCCCCCCTCATGGGAACGGCAAAGCGAATGCCAAGTCCCTTAATAAAATCCTCGTTCGGGTTGCCGTCGTAAAAAAACGTATGAACAATCCGGATCGTCTCAAGTCCCGCGTACAGATAGAGCCTCATGGAAAAAGGAAGCCATTCCCGCGAACCGGCGGCTGCTTTCCGGTGCCTGCCGTCGATCTTCACAACCGCGCGAATCGGACCCTCCTGCTCAATAGTTAACCGGTGCACCCGGCTTTCAAACGGTTCCTGCCGGACCGTTCGGACGCCGGATACCTCGCTTGAGCTCTCTCTTATGCAGACCAGCTCTCCGCCGCTGCATAGCTCTACCCCGTTCCGGGTAATGCCGCGCAGCCAGCTGCTGCCCTGCTTGCCAAGCGTACAGACGATGACGCCGGTATCCAGTCGAACCTCATCATCCGTCTCCGTCACTTTAACCGTGAAAGGGGCAGCTGCCGCTTCCCCTTTCGTCAAGGTATAAGCTTCCGCGCCGCCGTCAGCGCTTACCGCTGCGTGAGCGGACCATTTTACGCTTCCGTCCGGCCAATAGGCGGTCGCCCAGTGCTGCATCGGCACGGGCTCGCCCAAGCTGGTTGTAAGGCTCAAAGCCTCGTCCCGCCCAAGCTCGCCTTCCTTCCACGGAATTCCCCACGTCATCCCGACCGGCTCTGTACTCTGATTTGACGATAAGCTGTGCAACTGAATCTTAGCCGCCATTTGCCCTCATCTCCTTTGTCGTTTGGCCCCATTGTAGAAGCTGGAGGATTAACGCTCAATGAGACAATATTGCGGAAGGGCTCCACGACGGTTTGCACATTATTGCAACGTTTGCACGATCTTGCTTACAGGTGCTGGCTTTGCTCTCTGTAGCTGGTTGGCGTCATGCCCTCCAGCTTCTTGAAAATCCGGTTGAAGTAGCTATGCTGATAACCGACCTGCTCGGCTACGTCATTGATTTTTAGCTCCGATTCACGCAGCAGCTCCTTGGCCTTCTCGATTCTAAGCTCGGTCAGATAGTCGATGAAGTTTTTTCCGGTCACCACTTTAAACGATTTGCTCAGGTAAAACGGATTGGTGCCGATATGTTCCGCGCAGTTATCCAGCGAAATATCCTGCCTGTAATGCTGCTGCATATAGATCATCGCCGCTTCGATCAGCCGTTTAACCTCGGAGCCCGCCCGGCAGGACAGCTCCTTCTGGTAAGGAGCAAGCACTTTATCCCCGAACCAGGTCAGCATCCGCTTCGGCTCCCGGATTTGGGAAAGCTGCTCATACAGATTAACGCCCTGGAACAGCCTGTTCGGATTAACCCCGGATACCATGATGACATGCTGGATATTGCCGAGCAGATGAAGCATCCCCTGCTGCACGTCGATTTCCTTGGCACCGGCGCAGGATAACGCTCCAACAAACGCGCTAAGCAGCTCGCTTGCTTCCTCTTCCTTGCCCGTACGAAGGGCTTGAATAAGCTCCCGCTCCAAGGTAAAAGGATACTGCGGCTCCGCCCAGGCTTCTCCGCCTAACACGCCCTGCTCCATATCGATAATCTGGTTGGCATTATCGCAATTGCGGTAGCTGACCGCCTGCTTGACCCGCTCGAACTCGTTCGGCAGATCGGAAATATACGCAGTCTGGCGGCTGACCGCCATAGTTACCCTCATCCGCAGAATCCGGTTCACCGAAGTCGTCAGCTCCTCGCTGAAGGCTTCAACCGCCTGCTTATACGAGCCTCCTTCCGGAATAAAGAGCATAATGCCTGCCGTTAAATCATGAAAGTTCAGCGTGTCGCTTTGCTCGAAATGCTTGGACGCCAGCTCCTTCATCATATTAACGGCCGCAAACGTGATCAGCCCTTCGTCTCCGCTGCGGAATTTTTCGTCCATATTCGCGATACCGTTCAGCTGAATGAACAAGACGGCAAAATGACGGCCTCGCACCTCCCATTTGAACTTTTCCATGCGGCGCAGCAAATCTTCCTCCGAATACGCATAGAGATAACCCTGCAGCAGCTGATGCAGGAAGCTTTCCTTCACATGCGGAAGCTGCTCCGCCAGCTTCGAATTCAGCTCAAGCCGCTCCTTATGAAGATGCTGATATTGCTGCTCGATAAGCGCAAACTCATCCTCCTTGCCCGTCCATGCCGCTCCGCCGGAATACCCTCCAAGCAAATTCGCGAGCCGCTTGACCGGCGAATAGATCCGGTGGGAAGCGAGCCAGGATAACATAGCCGCCAGCAGCAAGGCGATCAGGCTTACCGTAATAACAAGCTTGGAGATAAACATCACCGGCGCGATGATGCTGTTGATCGGAGAGGCCGAGACGTACAGCCATTCATCCGAGATTCGCGACAGGCTGCCGTAAGACACGGTGTAGGTCGAACCCTTCCAGTCGAAGAAGAAGGAGCCTTTCTCCGACTTCATGCCATTGATCTTCTCGCGCAGCGCCTCCACGAACGAATCATTGGAAGCGCTTCCGTTTGCTGAAACAAAAAGGTCGCCCGATTTCTGTTGCAGGAACGCTTCGCCTTCGTAATACGGGGTCATCGTCTGAAGCAGACTGGCAATCTTGTCGCTGTCAAACCGGAAGACCAGCACGCCAAACGGATTGGGACTTCCGCCCGGAATATGGTGCACGAGCGTCAGGTCCTTCTGATCCGGATGTTCGGAATCAAACGCCCACTGGGTCCAATAAGTCAGGTTTTTACCGTGTATCAGCTTGCTGTATAGGCTTAAATCCTGCTGATCCTGCAGCGGCGTATATTCAGGATTAAACAATACTTGGCTCTTCCCGCCAACAAACAGCTCGGCTTTCTTGACCAAAGCGTTCGAGCCCTGCATGGCGATCAGCGTCTTTGTTATATCGTCGGTTCTCTTGAAATCGCGGACAAAATCAAGTCCGTTTAAGCTATAGTCGAATTTGTTGTCGAATGCCCAGTGGGAAAGCAGAAGCTCCAGGTTGCTTAACTGATCATCCATTTGCTCGGAACGTTGTTCAATCTGCTGGTAGTGAAGCTGCAGCAGCTCGCTTTCTACCCGGCCGCCGGCCATCCAATAGATAAGTCCTCCGATAATAAGTCCGGGAATGCCGGAAACGATGAAAATCATAATTAAGCTTTTTCTAAAAAAGCGTCCTTTGCCGGAATCCGTGCGGTTCCGCCAAATTTTCTTTCCATGGAGCATCCTATTCCCCCATTCCTTTCGGTTATAAAGTTGACCTTATAATAGATTCCAAAAAAAGGGAAGCATGAAAATCAGACTATTTTGTACGAAATTCAGAGTTTTTTCCGGTCATGCCAAAGCACCCATCCTCCCGAAGGAATTTTGATGGGTGCTAACGGCCAGTTTATTTATTTCGCGGAAGCTGCGTACAGCTCGTTCATTTCTTTCACCAGATCGTCGCCGCCGGATTTCTTCCATGTCTCGAAGGCCGCCATCAAACCCGCTTCATCGGTTTGACCGACGATAAACTTGATGCGCGCATCGTTGATGATGTTGTCCAGCTGCTGGCCCTTTTGCGAGTAAATGTCGGAGATAAACGGTTCAGCCGGGTTGGCAACAATGTATTGCTCGGCTTCCTTCTGAATTTCCGTCGTTTGCAGACGAAGCGGCGTTTGCTGCACGACGCGCCCACGGCCAGCCGGGATGAACGGCAGCATCTGGTTAAGGCCTTCCACCTCGGATTCCAGCAGGGCAGCATCCTTGGTAGGCACGATAAATTCTCCGTCCAGCGTATAATGCTTGCCTTCAATACCGTACCCGGCCAATGTCGTCAAATCGTCATCATTCATTTGATCCAGGAACTTCAGCACGCGCTTCAGCTCTTCCTCCGTCTTGACCGTCCCTTTCGGAATCGCCAGCAAGCCTGCGAAGCCCGATGTCGGCAGCGCTTTCAGCTTGCCGTCCGCTCCCGTTACGCCAATCATATTGTCCATGTATTGGGCATCCGGATTATCTTTGTTTTCCTTGGCAAGCGCCGCGTGAATCTTATCTTCAATCCGTCCGGCCGTATCGGTTACGTCAACGATAACGCCGGCCTGGCCGTTAACGACCGGATCTACCCATTTCGCGGAGTCGAATACCGCAAAGTCCTGGTTGATCAGCTTCTCGTCGTACAGCTTTTTCATAAATTTAAGAGCTTCCAAATACTCTGGCGTCTGATGCTCCGGCACCAGCTTGCCGTCTGCAACCCCCCATTTGTTTGGCGCGCCGAACCACAGCTTGATCGTATCGAAGGCGCTTGCCCAGCCGCCGGTCCATTTTACCAGCACCATGCCGTACGTATCGTCCTTGCCGTTTTTGTCCGGGTCTTTCTCCTTAAACGCTTTCAGCATGTTATAGAAATCGTCGATCGTCTTCGGCTGCTGAAGGCCAACCGCTTCCAGCCAATCCTTGCGGTAGACAATCCCGTTGCGGCCAAGGGCGCGGCCGCGATAGATGCCGTAGTTTTTGCCATCGATCGAGGAATTGTTCATGATAACCTCATTCGCTTGGCTAAGGTTAGGATAGTCCTTCAGATAAGGGCCAAGCTCCCAGAAAGCGCCGGAACGAACGGCGTTTACAAAGCTGGGATCCTTGGAGCTTGGTACGTATATAATTTCGGGAAGCTTCGTTGAAGCAAGAGTAATGTTGAATTTGTCCCCGTAGGAGGCGTTAGGCACCCATTCCAGGTGAATGTTCGTATTGGTCTTCTTTTCGATCTCCGTCACTACGGGACCGTCGTCTTTAGGAAAATTCGTCTTGAAGATCGGCAGCATGATGCTGATGTCCAGCGGCTTCTCGGCGGCCGCCTCGGTTGTGGCTGCGGCGGTTGCCGCCGCGTCTGCCGATTGTTCCGGCTTAGCCGTATCTTCTTTGTTGCCGCTGCAGCCCGCAATCGCTGTTATGGCCAATGTTCCGAGAGCTGCCGTTGCTACCCATTTCTGCGTCTTTTTGTTCATCATTACCAACGCCTCCCTTAATTTTTAATTTGTTATATCGCAATCCGTATTACCCCTTGACCGAACCGATCAAGACCCCTTTGGCGAAATGCTTCTGAAGGAACGGATAGACGAGCAGAATCGGAATGGTGCCAATAACGATAACGGCCATCTTGATCGATTGATCCGGCGGTGCCACAAAATTCGGATCCATGGAATTGATGTCGCCGGCGGCGGTCTGCGAGAGCAGTACGATTTGTCTGAGCATCACCTGCAGCGGCCATTTCTGCGGATCGTTGATGTACAGCAGGGCGGAATAGAAATTGTTCCAGTGCCCTACCGCATAGAAAAGCGTAAATGTCGCAAGCACCGGCATCGAAAGCGGCAGGACGATTTTCCACAGCAGTCCCAGCTCGGTACATCCGTCAATCCTGGCGGCCTCCTCCAGCTCGGCGGGCAGCTCCTGGAAAAAGTTTTTCACGATAATCAAGTTAAAAGCGCTGATTGCGCCCGGGAGCATCAAGGCCCAAAAGGAATCAAGCAGATGAAGATCTCGGACAACCAGATAGGTTGGGATAAGTCCTCCGCCGAACAGCATCGAGAATACGATCAGGTTAAGCACCGTATTTCGCCCCATCAGATTACGCTTGGACAAGGCATAAGCCATCGTCACCGTAAAGAACAGATTCACTGCCGTGCCCACTACCGTTACATAGAGAGACACCTTAATGCTTTGCAGAATCGTATCGGTCGAGAAAATAAACTGGTAAGCCGCGGTGGTGAACGTCTTCGGGATGAGGAACACGGCTCTCTTCGTTAATTCCGCATCCGATGCGAAGGATCCCGCTATGATGTAGATAAAAGGCAGCACGGCCAGCAGGCTGATGACGCTTAGCAGGATCACGTTCGTTATATCGAATGCGGTCCCGGATGCGCTTCTGTATTGTTTTGCCACGGCTAATCCCTCCTTCCTTCCAGCCTTTTAATAGATGCCGGATTGTCCGAAACGTTTGGCCAGCCAGTTCGCTCCAAGCACAAGCGTGACCCCAATAACCGCTTTGAACAAACCAACCGCCGTACTATAGCTGAACGCCCCTTGCGTGATCCCCATCATATAGACATAGGTGTCGAACACTTCGGCAGACTCCCTATTCAGCGGGTTCAGCATCAGGAAGATCTGTTCGAAGCCGTTGTCGAGCACGTCGCCCATCCTCAGAATCAGCAAAATAATTATCGTGCTGCGGATCGAAGGAAGCGTAATATGCCAAAGCTGCCGCCACCGGTTCGCCCCGTCCGTAATCGCCGCTTCGTATTGCTCGACATCCACCCCTGCAAGCGCTGCCAGAAAAATAATCGTCCCGAATCCGGTTTCCTTCCAGATGGTCTGCATAATAATCATTGGCCTGAACCAGTCCGGACTGGCGAGAAAATCGATTTTGGCACCCGTATACTTGAATAGAAACTCGTTAATCACGCCGCCTTCTGTCGTCAGAAAGACATACGTCAAGCTGGCTACGATAACAAGCGATATAAAATGCGGGATGTAGATCAGAGTTTGTACGATTCTTTTGAAAAACGCCAGCCTCAGCTCGTTTAATAGAAGAGCTAATATAATAGGCGCCGGGAAGTAAAACACCAGATTGTACAAGGAAAGTATTAAAGTGTTTCGCAGAAGCATGAAAAATTCGGGATTCGTGAAGAACACCCGGAAATGCTCTAGTCCCACCCAATCGCTCTTCCAGAAGCCAAGGAAGGGCTGATAGTTTTTGAACGCCAGCAGTACGCCCCACATGGGTACGTATTTGAAAATAATGAAATATAACAGGCCTGGAGTTAAAAGCAAGTACAGCCACTTGTCTTTCTTGAGTCTCGCCAGCACGTTAGGTCGCGTTCTTGTACGAATGGTTGTCGCCTGCATCCGTTCTGCTTGGCCGGGAGCAGCCGCCTGCTTCATTTGAGGTCACCTCCAAGTATGGGTTGCATCGCATGACCTCATTATTAAACCTCCCTTGCCTTTCCGCCAATCGGACATTTTTGAGAAAACCCTTTAAAAGCCTTGCCGCAAGCGCAAATCAAGATAATGCAAACCCGGCAAAATAGTAGAAGGTCCCGTCAAACCAGGCAAAATTGTACGATTGTTCTATGCCGGATTTCATCCAACATACGAGCTCTCAACTAACCTATTCCTACCTTTTAGGTGAATTTTACCTGCAAAGGCGCACCCAGCAAAACAACTTTGTTTTGTTGCTTGAGTCCGGTTCTTACGCGAAAAAGCATCGCCTTCCGAAAAACGGAAAGCGATGCTTCTTCTTTTGATATTATGATTTATTTTTGAATGGATGCCGCTTCAATGTCGCCGTATGCCCAATAGCTTGCCGGAACATCCTTCCACGAAGAAGCTCCGCCGCCGGATGGGCTAATGCCCAGCGAACGGTTAATTACAACAACGGCTTCGGCGCGAGACAGCGTGCGATCCGGACGAAACGTGCCGTCGGCGTAACCCTTGATATAACCGGCTCCTTCGGCTGCTTTCACCGCTTGCTCCGCCCAGTGACCGGTCGTATCCGCGAAGCCTGCGCCTAATTTGAAGCCGCCGCCGGCCAGACGCACGGCAAGCTGTGCCATCTCGGCACGCGTAATCGCCTTCTCCGGACGGAACGTACCGTCGGTATAACCGTTCATCAAACCGGCTGCAGTAGCTTTGCGGATTGCATCCGCTGCCCAGTACCCTTGCTTGACGTCGCTATAAGCGCGGCTATCTTCTCCCGTCGTGGCGTCCTGCGCAATACGCGACAGAATGGTCGCCATCTCCGCGCGGGTAATCGCCTTCTCCGGCTTAAACAGATTGCCATCAAAGCCATTCATGTACGCGGCCGTAGCCGATCCCGAAGCTTCGCCCAGCTTCACAAGAGCGAATGTGCTGAATTTCGAGTTCTTGAATTGAATGCCCTTGCCGCCTTCAACATCAATAACAGTGCCTTGCTTGTATTCTACCGTACCATCGCTATGCTCGATGAAGACGCCGATATGCGAAAGCGCTTCGGAGCTCCAATCTCCGGCAGGAAGCGGCAGCACAAGCGTTGTCTCTCCTTCAGGCAGGTTTGTGTCAATATCCGCCGGAATGCCGATCAGCGTTATCTTGCTGTCCTTGACGGCTGCGGAAACAACCGTGGACAGATTGGCGCGGCGTTCGAGCTGCGCCTTCTTCTCGTTAACCTGCGAAATAACGAAGTGTACCTCCGTGTTTACGTTTTTCAATACGGCATTAGGCACATGGATCTTCGCGCCGGACACGTCAATGTCCAGATCAAGTCCGCTGGCTGCAAGCTGTTTGACCGCTTCCGCATCCAACTTCACGGCTGTCTCTGCCGCTTGGCCCTTCGAATCCGGCACCACCAGCTTCAAGGCGCTTGCTCCCGATGCCTTGCGCGCGTCAATCAGTGCCTTCGCCTCCGTGGCAGCCAGCGTCAGCTCATCGCGCACCGTGCCGTCCGGCTGCGTCGTGCGAATAACTTTAGGCGCTGCAGGCTCAACCGGCGGAGTTGCATTGCCTCCGCCTCCGGATACCGGCGGCACGCTTGCTTCCGCAGCGGTAAACCGCAAGGCATCGGCAAGCATCAGCTCACCGGACTTATTGACCACGCGGATCGTATGCGAACCCGCGGTCAAGCCCGAGACGCTGTACAGGCTTACTTGCGAGTCGCGGCTGTCCGCATAAGCGTTAACCGTCTTCTTCAGCTCGCCGTCTATATAGACTTCCATCTCGCCTTGCTTTGGTCCAACCGGCGACAGCAGCTCGATGCCGGTGCCTTTAAACGTATAGGAGAAGGCTGCTCCTTCCGCCGCGGACGCATGCGCGTCGTCGCCGTAATCGCCCCGGAAACGGAGCGTCAGCTTCGTTGTTCCGACCGGCTGAGCGGCCAAGTACTGTTGCTTGATGGTCAACACATGATCTTCAATCGTGTAATCAGTGCCGCGAACAAGCGCCGCTCCCCCGTTATAGATGCCGCTCAGGCTGTCCGGACTTGCCAGCAGATTAACGCTGACGTCAGCCGGCGCGTTCTTCGCGAAGTCCGTCGAGGAGACATCGATCAGGTCCGGCAGCTGCACGCGCAGCGCGTCGAGCAGCATGAACTTTCCTGATTTCTTCACGGCTTTAATGGTATGGAAGCCGTTTGTCAAGCCGCGAACCGTATACACGGTCCGCTGCGGAGCGTTGTGCGCACCCGCTTCGTACGTGCTTACATTGCCTTGGCTGACCCCATCGATGTAGATTTCTACGTTGCCTTGACCCTCGTCAACCTCGGTAATGTAGTCGATCCCCGTACCTTGGAACGTATACGTGAAGAAGGAATCGTTATTCTCCGTCCACTGCACGTCATCCTTGTAGTCGCCGAGACCGCGGCCGCTGCTGCGGTTCCAGCTGCCCGTATAACGGATGCCCGGGTCGTCGTTGTTTACGAAGACGTAACGGCCGGGCGAAGCCGAATTAAGAACGGTAAGCGAAAGCGTTCTTGGGCTGCTGCCCGAGAATTCGAACGACAAGCTTGCGTCTCCAACCGGCAGCGATGCCAAATAGGATTTGGCGATACGGACAACATTTCCGTCAACCGCATAATCCGTTCCTTCGGTCAAAGCATTTGCGCCGTTCTTAACGCCGGTCAGCTCGTTAGAGTCGCCTAGCGTCAGCGTAACCGCAAGATCTGCCTGAGCGGCCGGGCGTTTATCGAACGAAGCCGATACCGGGCTAATAGAAGTTCCGCTAACGGCTACGGACAACGTCTGTGCGGCTCCTCCCGCGAATTTGAAGCTGAGAGCCGCGGATTGACCGGATGCCTGCTGCGCCAGATAAGACGATTTGATTGTCACGACGCCGCTTGATACCGTATAGTCTGTACCCGACTGCAGGGATGCGGTGCCGTTGCTGATGCCCGTGAAGGAGCTTGCGCCGAGTTGCAGCGGAATCGTAATATCAGCCGGCGCGTCCTTATTGAAGCTTGTCGCCGAAGGGCTGCCGAGCAGCGTATCCGCCGTGACTTTAAACGCGTCGAAAAGGAAGTAATATTGGCCGCCGGCATTCCGGACTGCCCTCAGCGTATGCGTGCCTTGCGGCAAATCCGCCACGCTGAATACGGAATGCTGTCCAACCTGGTCGTTGCCGTAAGAATCAACCGTCGAATGGAAATTTCCGTCGATATAGATATCAATCTTGCCGCTGCTGGTGCTTTGCTCCGATAGCAGCTCAATCCCCGTACCCTCGAACGTGTACGTTAACTCCGGCTCGGAACCGTCCGGCTCGCCGTAATGCACGTCGCCCATGTAATCGCCGAAGGACCGCCCGGTGCTGTGACCCCATTTGTTGGCGTAAGCAATCGCCGGATCATCATCGTTGATCGTAACCGTATAGGAGGAAGCCGCAGCCTCTTCCGAAACCGACGAACCGTCGCCAGCGCCGGAATCGCCGCCGGTGCCCGTGTCCACGGAAGAGCCGCTGCCCGAGCCCGGCGAGTCCGTGATGACAACGGACAAGTCCTGTGCGTCGCGCACAAGCTCGTTGCCGCCGTTGCGCGTCCATTCTCCCGTATATTTCATGCCGGTGTCGTCATCGTTAACGATCGAGGTCCCGTTTTGCACCGTCACCTTAAACAGGCGCGATGCGTGCGGCTCGAGGAATAAAGGATCAATGCCGGTTGCCGAGCTGCCCATTTCCTTATGGCTCCACAGGTCGCGGATCGAACCGGTGCCGCTAAGGCCGATATCGCTCCATTTCACGCCAACCCGCGCGCCTTTGCTGCCCAGATTGAACAACGCCACCGTATACGTGCCGTCACCGTTATTGGCGTACCAAGCTTGCTGATCGGTATCCATCGATACCGGGTGAATCGGATGACCCGCTTGGTTGACGGCGATTACCTCATCGTTCGTATAAAGGGATAAGCCGTAATCATCCAGATTGGTTAAATCGTCCCCGGTATAAAATTGCGCTGCCGAAGCGGCCCACAGCGTAGCGGCCGTCTGCCGTTCATCCTTCGTCAAGCCCGACGTTTCGCCGTTGCCGACGTTCAGGGAATCGAAGTCGTTCCAGCCGCCGGGTCCGGCGTCGCGCCACCACAGCGCCGCGCCAGGGAACAGCCTCGCAATGTTGGCCCATTGCGTCATGCCGATATTCGGATCGTACGCCTCAACGTCCCAATCGATACGCCAGCCGTTAGCGTATTTCTTCCAGTAATCCACGTAGTTGTGATCAAGCGCCCAGCTTAGCTCCAGCCAGATGCCGTGCTTGCTTAACGCCTCGGACCACGCTTTAACGTCGCCGCGCGCATCGATGCTCTCGTCGTTATGGCCGGAGCCCGGCGTCACGCTGTCGAACTTGACGAAGTCGACGCCCCACGACGCAATCAGATCGGCAACGGAGTCGACCCATTTTTGCGCGCACGGATTACTGAAATCGATCTTGTAGCCGAGATTCCAATAATCGCCGTATTTATAAGGTTTCACGGCGATGTCGCCGATTGTGCAGCCCGGAGCTCCATAGATCGGCAGGTCGCGTTGAACCGCATCCGGCGAAATGCCGGGAATCATATAGATGCCAACCTTCTGCCCGTTGGCATGCACGTAATCGATAAGATTCTCGAAGCCGTTCGGGTACTTCTCCGTGCTCGGAACAGGCCGTCCGTATTCGTCCATGCTGCCGTTCCAGCCCGCGTCGATATTAATGTATTCATAGCCATGCGACTGCAGCTTTTCATGCATCGTATCGGACATCAGCTTAATTTTATCTTCCGAAATCCAGTTGCCCGACGGACCGTCATACACCTGCATGCTGTAGCTGCTCCAGCCCATGTAAGGCTTCTGCGCCAAGCCATTGTCGGCCGCCTCCGCAACGTTCGTCCGCGGCGGAATGAAGCCGATTTGCGCCAGGACGGCGACTACCAGCAGTATCCCCATCCACGCCCTGTTCCGGCGTTTTGCTTTAACGCTCAATCTTTGCATCCCCTTTACCCAAGTTATTCGGCAGCGCTGCCCGCATGTTATGTAGAGTTGCTCTCCAATGCGGTCCCATTATGAAAACGCTTACCGTACAACCGATTGTAGCGGTCCCCCGCTTGGGAAGGTAGGTACATCTTGGTCGTTTAGCGTACCTTATTCCCGATTTCGGGGGTACAAATTGCCTTTTAATGGACAATTTTACCTGTATGGCGGTTGATTAAGGAAAAATAACGCAAACGGGACGCTGCGGAGCCCAAGCCCGCATTGTCCCGTTTGCCATTGCTCTATTGATTTGCCAATTCCGCTGCTTGAGCCGGATTTAAGGCTCCTTCAAACACCTGCAGCTCATCAAGCTGACCTTTGAACGGTGCATCCCACCAGTTCACACCAAGGCTGAAGACCGAATCCGTTCCGGTAAAAATGTCCGGGAAGTTCGAGCCGCTGAATTTCTGTACGCCATTCACATAGACGGTCAAGGTACCGTTATCAACGGAATACGCCAGATGCGTCCATTCACCGGTTGGAATCGTCAGTCCCGCAATGCCGTCGTACCAGACGCCGCTTCCGGACCATACCATTGTATTGTCGCGGACCGGACCTTTTGGCACCAGACTCACCCAGTTAAAACCATCCTTGGCACCAAAAAAGGTTGTCGTATACGTCGTTAACTGATCGGGCTTCACCCAAAGCGATACCGAATATTGATTGCTGTCGATCAGCTTGTTAGGCAGCCGTACGCCGGAATTGCCATCGAGCACGGCGGCCTGACCAACCACGCCTGCCGAATAAGACAACGTACCTCCCGTATTATCGATCCGGTTCCCGGTAACCGACCCGGCACCAAAGCTGCCGGTCGAGTCGCTTACATTGTTTTCGAACGAGTACTTCGCAACCAGCAATGCGTCCGTGTAAGGAAGGACCGTTAAAGCGAAGCTTTTTGCTTCCGATACCGTCCCCTTCGTAACAACCGCCGTTAAAGTTACCGTCGCCGCAAGCGAGCCGGAAGCCGGCCGGGTTACAACGCCCTCGGAAGATACCACGGCCGGATTACTGGATGTCCAAGAAATTGAGGCATGGCGTGCCCCTTCCAAAGGAAGATTCAAATTCGCAATCACGCGGCTTGTATCTCCCACAATTAAATCCGCCAGCACATCCTGAACAATCCGCGAGTCCGTCTTGTCCTCCTGCTTGCTGCCCCAGATCGCAACCCCGTCACTCGACATCGCCGTAAAAGTCATTACAAACGATTCGGACATCGGATCCCAGCCCTTAACGAACACGCCTTTGTACGTCTTGCCGTCCAAGGTCAGCTCGGCATCGTTATGGCCGGTAGTTTTCCATGTACCGTCCTCATCACCCGACACTTTGTTATTCTTGCTTAGCGTAATATAGCTCGACTCCACAATATCGGCCGTTGTTCCTTTACCGTGGTTAATAAACTTATATTCGCCGATCAGATCCTGGCGGTTCGCCTTCTCCAGAGACTCTCCCGAATACCGGTATGGCGCGGTTACGAGCCAGCCGTCCTTGTTCATAAACATTTGATGGACGCGAACCTCGTGAACCTCGCCTTTTTGCGGGAATCTGGAATGGAAGACGAGAAACATTTTGCCTGACTTTGGATCCTGGTAGAAGGAATTATGTCCCGGCGATACATAGCCGTAACCGATTCCGGTTCCCGGGTCCCCTACTTCGCGCTTAAACAGGAAGTTGCCCATCAGCTTATTGCCAACCGCCGAGTTGTCGGTATCTTCCGCAAGCACCGCGCTTTTGCCCGCCGCATCCGTAAAAGGACCCAGCGGATTTTTCGAACGGTACAGCCTCATGTTGTAACCGCCGTCCGCGCCCAGCCATCCGATGGTTTCAAACAAATAATAATAATCCGTCTCTTTGTTATAGACCATGTAAGGGCCTTCGCCGGATTTGTAATAACCGCCCGCAATCTTGGTACCGAAATAACGGTCTACCAGCCGGCCGTCCTTCGTTACCGAATCCTTGCCCGGATAAATGGCTTTGCCGGTCGCCGGATCAATCCGCAGGGTGAAGATGCCGCCTGACCAAGAGCCATAGGACATCCATAGCTTACCGCTCTTGTCGAACATCAGCTGCGGGTCAATGGCATTCGGGTAGTCGATATTGGCGAACGTTCCGTCCGTATTAAACCACTTGTCGCTCTCACCGCTCAGCTTGCCTGACGAGATTAACTGCGGAATGTTGGTATTGGTCCACTTTTTGTTAATGACGCTGTTGGCATCATAAGCTTCATTGGCCGTGAAGCCGGAATACACAAGCGTATCCACATACGTATACGGACCCTCGATATTTTGGGATACGGCAAAGCCAATCGCCGAACGGATATACGTGGAAGACGTGCAATAATAGAGCATATAAGCGCCTGTTGTACCGTCCGCGTTGCGGTAGCCGGCATTCCAGAACACATCCGGCGCCCAGACGGAAAAGCCGCCTTTGCTATCGGAGTCATTCTCGCCCGCCCATTTGAAGGAAGCGGCAAGATTTTGCGAGAGATTACCGTATAAGACGTTATTAGGTGTTGTATATCCGTTGGTGAAGGTCTTCCAGTTCATCAGATCGGTAGACTTGGCCGCTTCGATATGGGAGCCAAACACATAATACGTATCTCCGTCCCGGACGATGGAAGGGTCGTGTACGGACACATTAGTGAAAGCCGGATCCGCCGGCACAGCGCCGGAGCCTGGCTTATTGCCACCCTCTCCGCTTCCCATTGCGGTAAGCGGCATGGTTAATGTCAAAACCAGCATAAGCATAATAAGCTTTTTTAATTTCATAGATTCGCGCATGCTCCTCTCCCCTTATGGAATCATCCTTTTACGGAACCGATCATAACCCCTTTCTCGAAATATTTTTGCAGGAACGGGTACAGCATCAGAATCGGCAGGGACGAAACGATAATAACGCCGTATTTGATCTGGTCTGCATAACGCTGGGCATAACCGCCCGATGCCGCGCCGCCGCCCGTACCCGCTCCGTTCTGGAATACCTGGTTGGACAGCAAAATATCCCTTAGCACGATTTGCAGCGGCTGCAGATTGTTGTCCCGGATATAAATCAGACCGGTAAAGAAATCATTCCAGTGTCCGACCAGGTAATATAACCCGATAACGGAAATCAAAGCTTTGGACAATGGCAAAGCGACCTTGGCAAAATACATGAAATGCGAGCAGCCGTCCATCACCGCCGCCTCGTAAAGCTCCGCCGGCAGCGCGGTCTCGAAGAACGTACGGGCTATAATCAAATAGAAGATATTCACGCAAAACGGCAGAATAAACACCCAGAACGTGTTTGTAATATGAAGATCCTTCATGAGCAGGTAGGTCGGAATCAGACCGCCGTTAAAAAACATCGTGACGACGAAGAGAAACATAATCGGACGTCTCGCTTTAAATTCCTTCCGCGACAGCACGTATGCGGCCGGCATCGTAAACAGCATGTTGACCAGCGTTCCGAACAAGGTGTAGAACAACGTATTCCGGTAGCCGGTCCAAACCCGGCTATCCTGGAATATCTCCTTATACCCAAATAGGCTGGTGCCCTTCGGGAAAAACAGCACCTTCCCCGTCGACACAAGCGTTGAATCGCTAAACGAGGCAATCACGATGAAATAAAGCGGATATAAGATAATGACAAAAATGACCGCGCATAACGCATAAAGCGCGATATGAAAGGCGAGTTCACTCCCTTTCAAGCCCTTGAGCGCCATATGGCCTCCCTCCTTCCTTTCCGAATCAATACAGGCTTGTATTGGACATTTTTTTGGAAGCGGCATTCATCGCAAACAGGAACACGAAGTTGATCAGCGTATTAAACAAACCGATCGCGGAAGCATAGCTGAACTGATTGGACACAATGCCGATTTTGTAGACATAGGTGGCGATAACCTCCGAGACCGGCAGGTTAAGAGCGTTTTGCATCAGGAATATCTTCTCGAAGCCCGTGCTTAATATATTGCCCATGCTTAGAATGAACAAAATAATAATCGTAGGAACAAGCGCCGGAAGATCGACATACCGGATCATCTTCATTCTGCTCGCTCCGTCAATCTTGGCGGAATCATAGAGCTGCGGATCAACGGTAGACAAAGCCGCCAAATAAATAATGCTGTTCCAGCCGCAATGCTGCCAAATATCCGACAGGACATAGACGGGAATAAAGGTATTGGTCGAGGCAATCAGATTGATGTGGCCAAGCCCCAACCCCTTCATCAGATGGCCAACAACGCCGGTCTCCGGCGACATCAGCACGTTCATCATGCCGACAAGAACGATAATCGATATAAAATGCGGCAGATAAACCGTCGTCTGCATCACATTTTTAAATCGCTTGCGGCGGATCTGGTTCAGAATCAACGCTAGAATAATAGGCGCCGGAAACCCGACGATAATGGTCGCCAAGCTGATGAGGAACGTGTTGCGCATCAGATCGGTGAACAGATAGCTGTCAATGAACTGCTTGAAATAATCGATGCCCCTCCACGCGCCGCCGGTCAAGCCTTTCGTAAAATCGAAATCCTTGAAAGCAAGCTGAATGCCGTACATCGGTATATAGTTAAAGATCAGGACAACGGCAATAGCGGGCGCGATCATAATCCATAGCTGGTAATCCCGTCTTAATGCCCGGAGTCCTCCTCCTAATAATCGCATCGGCGATAACCTCCTTTGCCAGCCGGAAACCGGCATACCGCATAAGCGCCGCATGCCGGCTTCCGCAGCTAGTTATTGCTTCTTATATTCGTCGTAGTATTTCTGCATAATTTCAAGATTTTGTTTCAAACCTGCTTTTTCGCTTTCCTTCACATAGCTGTCCCATTCTTCTTCAACGCCGCCTTTTGTTACCCATTTCGCGAAATTCGTGTTGGCCAGGTTCATGACATTGGTGTTGTTCAGACCCATTGTGCTGTTATCGGCGCTTGAATATTTAAGAAAGGTAGGGAACACATCGTTGTCCACGTCGATTTGAATCGCGTCAATCGGCTTCGATTGCTCCAGAACCTCCTGCATATCCTTGCCTAGCGTCAGCTGAAGCGAATCCGGAATATAGAACGCTCCGTTATCCGCCATCGTGGACGTCCATTTCCAAGTGCCGGGGTCCATCTTGGAATCGGCCGGCGGCAGCACGCTGTAGCTTCCGTCGCCGTTATCCTTAATGTTTGGTCCAAGGGATCCGAACAGAACCTGCATGCCCATATCCGGCGCGTACAGCTCGTTAATAAACCGCATGACCGCGTCTTTGTTTTTCGATTTGGCCGACACGACAAGCTGATTAACCCCATAGTTCAAGGAATTGTAGTCATAGCTCCACGATACATTGCTGTCAGGCGTTGCCTTAAGCGGCGACATCGAGGTGTACTGCGGCGCAAGCTGCTCGCCGAAGCGGTCTGACGCGACCCAGCCCATCGTAAAGCCAACCTTCGCCGTATCCCCTTCGCCCCGGGCAACGGACTGGTATTTCGTGTAATCGTGCGTGAATACTTCCGGGTTGATCAGACCGGCTTTATAAAGCTTGTTCAAGAAAACAACCAGCTGTTTGTATCGATCATCGACCAAATAGTTCTTCACGACGCCGTCCTCGACGAAATACCCTTGCGGGCTGCCGTCCGTCAGCGTTATGCCTTCTCCGCCGAGCATATAAGCCGGGTTGAAATAGCCGCCGATTCCGCCCGGCCAGTCCATTGGGATCTCGTCGTTTGGATCTCCGTTGCCGTTCGCGTCCTTCTCTTTGAATGCTACGAGCACATCGTACAGCTCATCCCACGTTGTTGGCATTTGGAGGCCCAGGTTATCCAGCCATTGCTGGTTAATGTATTGGCGGGTAGCCGTGGAAGGCCAATAACGCTGATATTTCGGAAGGCCGTAAATTTTGCCGTCCTGCTGCTCGGCAATTTTCTTCGTTTCCGGCTTCGCATCGAACATCGCCTGAACGTTAGGCAGCTGATCCAGCATGCCCGACAGATCCTGGAATAGTCCTTGGAATTGCGCCATATCCGCATCCGTAATGACATTAGGACCAATAAAGAGATCCGGAACATCTCCGCTTGCCAGCAACGTTCCTTTCTTCTGATCCCAGTCGGCCGTAATTTCCTGCCAGTCAATCTCAACGCCGGCCTTTTCCTCCACCTGCTGCAGCCATTCCATATCCTTAAGCGGTTTCGTCAGAGCGTGCTTGGTCATAATCGCCGTAAGCTTTACTTTCTTGCCGCTATTGCCGCCGCTGCCGGCGGAGCTGTCTGCCGTAGGATTGCTGCCCGCACTGCTTCCGCCATTGTTCCCGCCCGAATTCGAATTGCTGCTGCACGCTGACATAATGGTTGTTGCAGCAAGCATGACGGTAATCATGCCGACTACTTTTTTCCGCATGTAATTGCCCCCTCGATTCAATTAATTAGATGGCAGCCGCATCGGAAGCCGATACGCTGCACCGAGGCATCGTCGCCCGGTACATCCACACTAATCGGTATGGCGATATGCCGTATACGGACAGTTTTCGAAAGGTTGGCATTTTTTGAAAGCGTTTAACTTCAGGTTGTTGAAAACGCTTCTATTTCTGCCCTTTCAATTATTGTGGATGTTCAAAAAATGCCGCTTGCCATGCTCGGAAGGCCGATCCGCGGGTTGAAGAGAGGCCTTTTTAGTTCCGGGGCAACAACAAAGCCTGCCGAACGATTCGGCAGGCTTGCCTGCGATAGATGTGCAGCATTTTAGGAAATGAGCTTATGCGTCTCCCGGTATTGCCCGGGTGTCGTGCCTACGATTTTTTTGAAGCAGCGGATAAAGCTTGATGTGTTGGAGAAGCCCGTCTGCTGGGCAACGCCGTCCAATGTCTGGTTCGTTGTCCTTAGAAGCTGAATAGAGGTTTGAATGCGGAATAAGTCGATGTATTCTTTAAAGTTCTGACCCATCGTTTTCTTGAAATGATGGCTGAAGTTAGACGGCGACATCGCAAAATGGTCCGCAATCAGCTGAAGGGAAAAGTCAGGGTTTAATCCCCTTTGCTCGATAAAGCGAGTAACCTCATCTTGGGATGCATTTCGGACAGGCGGCAAGGTGTTCTGGATCATGAGGCATAACCGCTCGCAGCTGTCCCGGATAATATCGGCCATTTGATCGACGGTATACCGGAACTGGTAAGCCGTATCCGTAAGCCGGAGCAAGACATCGTCCTCCGGGCTAAATCGCTGCAGCCCGTTAAGCAAAGCGCTGACCGTGTTAATATAAACGCTTCGGACCATATGAGGCGGCATTCCCGCGCTGCTCATTTGAGAGACAATACGGTTCGTAATAGAGCGAACAGCTCCGGAATCATTTTTCAGAATGGCCAGCTCCAGCGATTGAAGCAGCTCCGCGTAATAGGATACGGAGCCGGATTTGGGCGCTTCCAGCTCATCGAAGACGATAACCGGGCTGCCACCGCGCAGCTGAAGATGCTCCGTTGCCCGTACCGCCTGCAGGTAGGCAACATGGATAGCTTCTGCCCGGTCAGGCTTGCTCGAGGTTCCTATGCCGATATAGACCCTCGCTCCCGTCTGCTCTTCCAGCTCCCTTCCGGTATCCGCCAGAAATTGTTTAATCGCAAAGCCTGCCTCATGAGAGCAAACGTAAATCATTTCGTGACTGTAGATGCTCTTCAGAAAATAACCCGTACCTCCGATTGGCTGCGAAGCTTCCAATGCCCTTAAGTATTCCGCTGCCCGGCACTCCGTTCCTTCATCGCTCTTCGGGGATTCGATCGACAGAACGGCAACGGCAACCGCTTCATGCGGGAATGCAATGCCGTATGAAGCCGCCTGTCGCATAAAAGCTTCGTCATTGCCTGCTTTCCCGCTTACTAGCTCCAGAAGCAGATGATCCCGAAGCACCGGCATCGTCTGCTTCACTCTGGCATCAAGGGAGCTGTTGACCGATACCAGTTCGCCAAGCGCAAAACGGATCATCTCGAATTCATTCATGGGCTTCCTTCCGCCAGGCTCGAACAAATTGGAGGCAAAGTCCACAATTCGCTTGATCGGCTGATAGTTCCGTCGGATCGCCACATAGATAACGAGAATTTCGAGCAGCAGCATCATGCCAATCAGAACAACCGTATTGCGCTGAATCGTCTGAATGCCCTGCAGCATCTCCGTTACAGGCAAGACGCTTACATACTGCCATCCGTTCTTGTCGGAAACGGTATGCGAAATAATATAAGAGCTGCCGCCTTTCTCGTAAAAGCCCGCTCCCTTGCCGCTTTTATCAAGACCGGTCAGGAAGCTCTGCACTTCATTTGTAGGTATGTACGATCCTTTGTTGGAAGTGAGCAGAGGACGGCCTTCTCCATCCAAAATAAAGAAATCTCCGCTGTACATCTCCGACATGGAGTTCAGCATCCGGATAATCGTATCTTCTCGAACCATAATGAGCACCGCACCCGGCGTTTCGTAGCCGCCAATCGGAAGCGGAAGGGCAAAGGTAAGCATGCGTACATGATTGCTGCCCGGAATAATGACATCTTCTACCGGCCTTACTAACGTCCCCTTCAATTGGTTCAGTTCATTAAACATGTCAGGCCAGTCTTTATAGTAATAACCGATGCCCGGTTTGCCGAAATCGCCCACATTGTAAGCGCTTCCTGTTTTGGCGAATAAATAACCCATACTTTCTATATAAAGCAGGGTGTTGTCGATAAAGCCGTCTGTGGCATTATATTTCCGCATTTCGTTTGCGATTTGCACGCGTTGATAATCAATGTCTTCGGCGTTGTACAATTTGATCTCCCGGTTCTTGAGCAGCTCGAATGGCAAATTGTATACGTAACGGGTAAATGTATCCATCGAAGTTCTTACCTGCTCCGTAAGATGCGTATTCCAGTCCATCTCCTTCTGTTTGACAACCGCCGTCGAGTGCGGATAGTAGTAGACCAAAATAATCAGCAGCGGGAACAGCAGCACCAGAAAGTAGGAGACGAGATGCTGGATCAGCAGATTCATACGGCTTCTTTTCATCGCAACCACCTTTCGCCCTTGCCTAACTTAAGGGATGGGAAAAGTCTCAATAATTGCTTTATTATACCACCCCGGGCAAAAGCAGACTACAGCCCTAAGCAGCAAATGAAACCATTCCATTCGATCCCCGGACGGAATAAGAAAGGATGAATTTGGAAAAATAAAGGAATGTTCAACATTTCATCCAATTGAATAACGAGGTTACGATGAATAAAATTACAGGCTATCAATTGTTCGCAATCACCTTCATTTTTCAAATCGGCACTACGATTATTTTTGGCTTTGGCGGTCAGGCTGGCAAGGATGCATGGATTGGCGTATTGCTATCCAGCTTCCTGGGCGTATTTGTGGTTCTAGTCTACACGGTCCTCATGCGATTGAATCCGGGGCTGACCCTAGTTCAATGGTTTCCTGCGCAATTTGGGAGTTGGATCGGAACTCCGATTGCATTTCTATACCCCCTTTTGTTTATATATATCGCTGGACGGATTACTGCAGATATCAGGGACATGGTTTCAACAACCTTATTATTTAACACGCCGCTTATCATCATCTCGGGGGTGTTTGTCTTTATTATTGCCTATTGCGTATATGGCGGAATTACGCGGGTATCCCGGCTGGGGGAAATGTTTCTCCCCATCGTGCTGCTCTTGTTTTCGATTGAAGTCATTCTTCTAATCAGCTCAAACGTTATGCATTACCATAACTTGCTCCCTGTTTTAGAAAACGGTTGGGCCCCCGTCTGGAAAACCGTTTACCCGCCGGGCATCACTCAATCGTATGGAGAATCCATTATCCTTGCGATGTTCTGGACGGAGACCAAAGAGCCAAATAAAGTCATGAAAATTACGATTCTCACCACTTTAATGTCGGGAATCATGGTAACCATCTTCGATTTGATGGCTGTACTTGTTTTTGGAGATATGTTCTCAGGTTTCCTGTACCCTCTTTACACTCTGCTTAGTTTAATAAGCATCGGCAAATTCATTGAAAACCTGCAAATGTTTGGCGTGCTGTATTTATTAATGACGGCTCTGTTAAAGGGCGTTATAGAAATGTTCGCAGCGGTAAGAGGGATTCAACAATTAATGAATATGAAGAGCTACCGTGCGCTTGTCATCCCATCCTGCGCCGTTGCACTTTTTCTCGGAATGACGATGTCCAAAAACATAGCCGAGCATATTTATCGCCATCACTTTGAAATATTGGTGCCTTATGTGTGGGTGCCGTTATTCTTAATCTTGCCAACGATTCTTCTCCTTGTTACTTTGTTGCGTCGGCAATTGGCGAAATGAATCTCTTCATTTCATTACCTCGTCCGGTTTTAATTGCAATGCGGGTCCCGTTACCCCTATCCGTCTAACCGTAATGTTCGCTTTTACGGAAACTTCGGCTTCCCGGAACTCTTTTTCCCAGTCATTCTTTAACGATCTCCATAATGCCAGATTCTTTCTTTTGATCGTATCGCTGAATCCGAATATATCTGTTCCATACTCTTCCTGAACTTTGGAAATCGTTCGCGATACGGTTTCTTCAATATGTTTGTCCAATGCGTTTTGAACCAGGCTAATATGATTAGTCCGTGTCAGGTCCAGCCTGGTGTTATTTTCACGGATTGCTCCATTGGCTGTTAGTGTAACAAGAAATTTCAGTTTGCCGTTCTGGACAGTCGGCTGAATGTTGCTATGCAATTTAAAGAGAACAATACTGACATTGCCTTCTTCATCAGGTATCGTTGCAGGAACCGTCAACTTGTTTAGATCTCCGGTTACCCATCGCACTGCCCGGCCTTCCTCCATATTCAAAAAACCAACCAATTTCAAATCTTTATTAAAAACCGCCGTTCCTATAATTCGGAATCCTTCCGGATTGGACGACGTATTCCGATTGGGTTGGTTCTCTGTTTTAGAATCCATGCCAATGGCAACCGCGGGCACGGCTGGAGAAGCTCCTTCGCTTGTTGCAGCATGCAAAAAGTTCAGCAACCCCATTTCGACGGGCGTTCCTATTTGATCGTATTCTCCTAGAACCCCAAGCGCGGCAATGTTTTCCAACGGGTACGAGGTTTTCAAAAATTCGTTTGCGGTGCCTCCCATGACAATAAATATATCGGTTCTCAGCTTAAGGTTCGGATCCCGCGTGTAAGTATCGAATACATCCTTAACTCCCTGTCTAGCCATGGATTCCCCGATCACAATGACACGCCGATGTCCTCGAAACACTAACCTGGAAAGCTTAGTCTGCATCTGCTGTACCGCGTCCAGCGTATTCATGCCTTCGCCCGAGACGACAAAAAACGGCTTGTCATTACCCCCTCCGTTTTTACCATTTTGCCCACCGTCTATTCTGGCCGGGATGATCACCTGGGCACTGATCTTGACTCCCTTATTCGGGGCTTTGTCGATCCCCCACCCAAGCTCAACCGCAATCTCGTTTACTTCGGAATTATCCCAACAGCCAGATACTAATGTTAGAGAAAGAAACAGAAAAAACAAGCTTGCCTTATTTAACTTATTCATTCGTCTGCATTTCCTCGCTTTGAACTTGGTTGCTGACCTTTCGGGATCCGGGTTTTATTGGCTCCGGATGTAAAGACCGAACGACGGGTCATACTCCACCTCGGCGCACGTATAAATACATCCTTGAGGCTTTGAGGTACACTCGGAACGACCGGACTCAAATACGGAACTCCAAACGACCGCAGGCCAAGAAGATGGATCATCAAAAGGAATAATCCGCTGATTATCCCATATAAGCCCAGCATGCCCGCCAATATCAACATGGGGAAACGAAGAAGACGATAGGCGGTTCCGAAATTATACCGCGGGATGGCAAACGATGCGATCCCGGTCGTGGCAACAATGATGACGACAGGAGCGGATACGATGCCCGCTTGTACGGCAGCTTGTCCAATGACAAGCGCTCCCACAATGCTGACGGCCGAACCTACGGCCTTGGGCATGCGAATGCCGGCCTCGCGAAGCCCCTCGAACATGAACTCCATTAACAATGCTTCGACAAACGTGGGGAACGGGACGCCTTCCCTTGAATTTGCGATGCTAATAAGCAAGTTCGTAGGGATAAGCTGTTGATGGAAGGTTGAGAGCGCCACGTACAAGGACGGAAGCAGCAGTGCGATATTAAATAAGGAATACCGGACGAATCGAATGAAAGTTGTGTATATGGAGCGTTCGTAATAATCTTCTACTGCCTGCAAACCCGTCCAAAACGTCATCGGAGCGATGAGCACGAAAGGGGTGTTATCGACAAGGACTGCGACTTTCCCTTCGAGCAAGCTTGCGCATACGATATCGGGCCGCTCGGTATTTTGAATTTGCGGGAACGGAGACCACGGCGCATCTTCAATAAATTCTTCGATAAAACCTGACTCCAGTACCCCGTCCATCACAATTCGGTCGATTCTGCTGCGGACTTCCTTCAGGATCGCGTTCGAAACTATCCCTTCAATATATACAATCACAACATCGGTCTGAGAAACTTGACCGATCGTAACGGATTCCATTTTAAGCTTTGGACTACGAATTCGTCTGCGTATTAAACTGGTATTGGTACGCAGTGTTTCCGTAAAACCATCCCTTGGACCCCGAACGGAAATTTCGGCAGCCGGTTCTTCAATCGAGCGTTTCTCGAATCCTTTAAGATCCGCGACAAGGGCTTTATTTTCTCCGTCAGCCAAGAGAACAATATTCGCCTTCAGAATGCCATCTATTATGTCGCCTAAATTCGAAACGGTTTTAATTTGCGAGACGGCAACCAGTTTATCTTGAATCATCTGCCCCGATATCGGGACCTCATCGTATAGGAGTGGCGCTAACACCATGTTTTCCAGCGTTTTGTTATCGATTAATCCATCCGCATAGACGATTAGAATGGCAGGATTGGTGCTGATTGAACGAAAAATGATATCGGAGCATTGTTGAAATGTTTCCCTGACCATCTTCTCGTTTATAGAAAGCTTTGTGCTTAATTGCATTGGAGGCTCAGTCGATTGTAACCGGTCAGAACTATGATAGCGATCAGATTGTTGTCGACTTCTTATCCGCATCAAACGCATTTCCCTCCTCCAAGCATGTAAGCAAGCATCTCGTTGTGTAGTGTATCCAATCTTTCCAAATCTTTTTCAAACCATCAAAAAAGAGCTGCCTCATGGCAGCTCTCTCTGTAAGTTCGTATTAGCCTTCAACGGCTACTTTCTTTGCGGTCCCGCTGGTCTGTTTCTCGTCAGAAGCTTGAGCAACGCGTTTAATGAAGAAGGTCAGAATGAGACCAATGACGCCGATTCCGACGATAACCAGATAAGCATCGTTCATCCCGCTGATTGTCGCATTCGTAATCATCTGCTGTTGGTCCCCGGTTGCTCCGGATGCCATCGCATCCTGCAGATGGGATTTGGTTTGCGTAGTCAGGATCGTAACGAGAAGCGATGTGCCAACCGCACCCGCTACCTGTCTGATCGTATTGGAAATCGCCGTGCCATGCGCGTTCAGACGGTTAGGCAATTGGTTAAGACCCGCTGTCTGGACAGGCATCATCAGAAGGGCCATACCGATACGGCGGCCGGTCGACATCAGAACCAGATAAGTGTAGCTTGTCGTATCCGTCAGATTAATGAAACCGAGGGTTGTCACGATAACGATAATCATACCGGCAACGGACAGCCATTTGGCGCCGAACTTATCAAACAGTCGGCCTGTAACAGGCATCAGGAAGCCCATGATAAGCGCGCCCGGAAGAAGAAGCAGACCCGATTCCATCGCCGTATAGCCGCGCGCGTTCTGCAGATAAAGCGGAAGCAGCATCATATCCGCATACATAATCATCGTAATCGCAATGTTGATGAACGTTGTTAAGCTGTACATATTGTACTTGAAAGCCCGCAGGTCAAGCAGCGGATTCTCGGAAATGAGCTGCCGCCATACGAACAGCACCAGAGAGATAAAGCCGCCGATAATCGTAATAAGCACTTCCGCGCTTTCCCATCCCGCGCTGCCCGCGCGGCTGAAGCCGTACAGCAAAGCTCCGAAACCGATTGTGGACAAGACAACGCTAATCACATCGATTTTCGGATACGAACGTTCCGAAACATTCGTAAGGAAAACAAATCCGCAAATGATAACGATAATGGCGAGCGGAATCATGCCGTAAAACATCATTTCCCATTTAAAGTTCTCGAGCACCCAGCCGGCAAGCGTAGGACCAATCGCCGGTGCGAAAATAATGGCGAATCCAACCATCCCCATTGCGCCTCCCCGCTTCTCGGGCGGGAATAAGGTCAAAATAACGGTCATTAGAAGCGGCATAATAATACCGGCACCAGCCGCTTGAATCAAGCGCCCAATAAGCAATACGTTAAAATCCGAAGCAAGCGCAGATACAATCGTACCCGCCAGGAATAAAATCATCGACGTCTGGAACAATTCCCGCGTCGTAAATCTTTGCATCAAAAAGGCTGTAATCGGAATTAAAATACCGTTAACCAGCATGTAGCCGGTCGTCAGCCATTGGACTGTAGTAGCCGAGATGCTAAAATCTTTCATTAACTCAGGGCCGGCCACGCTCATAATCGTCTGGTTCAGCGTCGCAATAAAGGCGCCCAGAATCATAACAAATAAAATAGGACCCTTTTTGATAGAACTGTCCGCTTGTAAACCTTTACTCAACCGCTCCATCCTTCTTTCTTGTCTCTCTAGACTAAATTTACAACGTGTCGTATAGTGAACATTGTATAAATTAAATTATAGCTCGAGCCGCCCCTTTTACAAGCGACGATTCTAGTCAAAAGTGTAAATTAGTTTACAGAAATTGAATTTATGTAGTATTTGTAAAGAAAATAATACAGTCAAAACGAAATTGTCGTTTACTACTAGGAATTTAATAACTAAAGGAAAGGAAGGGAGTAACGATGGATAAAACAACAACCCGGACGGATCCGCGTATTTTGCGGACGCGCCAGCTGCTTAGAGATGCCTTTATCGATCTGCTCGAGGAAATGGATATCGAGAAAATTTCGGTTAACAAGCTTGCGGAGCGCGCTACAATCAACCGCGTCACCTTTTACCTTCATTATAAGGACATTCCGGATATGCTGGAAAAAATGGCGGATGACATGATCGAGGATATTAACCAGGTTCTAGACCGTTCTACCGTAAAATCGGACTCTCCGGAGGTCATCAATACAACGATGCTTGTAAAGCTGCTTGAGCATATCGCGGAGCATGCGAAATTTTACAAGATCATTCTGGCCTCTCACCGCACGACGATCTTTACCGAGCGATTATTGCGGTTGTTGACCAAGCTGATCTCGGATGGCATCGACAAACGGGGAAATGATTCTTTTGTGGCGAAAGCCAATATTCAGAAGGATATCGCGGTATGGTACAGCTCCGCTGCCTTGATCGGCACCATTGTATCTTGGCTTCGCGCGGACATGCCTTATACCCCGGTGTTTCTCGCCAAGCAGTTCTTCCTGCTCCGTACGCTGCAGGAGCCGAAAGAATGAAATAAATCGCCCTCATCCTGGAAACCTTACATACAGGTGAAGGCGATTTTTTACGTTGCTTATTTATCCTCATGGGGCTTAGTGCTTTGTCTGACAATAAGCTCCGGTTCAAGGGAGTACACTTTCTTGACCTTTTCCTTGTTCATCAGGTCGCGGAGCACGCGCACCGCCGTCCGTCCTAGATTATTCGCCTGCTGCGATACGGTTGTCAGCTCGGGAATAACGTGATGCGCCAACGGAATATCGTCGAATCCCACGATCGAGATATCCTCCGGCACGCGAAGTCCCTGCTCCACCGCCGCCTTGATCGCGCCGATTGCCGTAAAATCATTGACGCAGCATACCGCCGTCGGCCGGTCCTTTAATTGCAGCAAAGCCTCCATTTGCGTTCGTCCGGAATCAACGGAGAAGCTGTCCGGCAGAATCCAATCCTCACGAACGGCAAGGCCCGCGTCCTTTAAAGTCTTCTTATAAGCCCGGATCTTGACAGCTGTAGTTGCCATATGAATCTGCCCGCCGATAAAGCCGATCTTCTTGTGGCCGATATCGAGCAGATGTTTGACCGCCAGAACGGTACCAGCGTACTCGTCCGTTACGACGCGCGTAATGCCGGAGTCCTTCAAATTGCCGTTTACGAGCACCATCGGAATTTTCTGCGAATGCTCAACGACCTCCTGGACCAAGGCGGGGCTGCAATCCTTCAGGTTAATACGCCCGCCCATGAACAGAATGCCGTCCACCCGCTTCTCCTGCATGATGGTCAGGAACTCCGATTCCTTGTCGTGAAGCCCTATCGTATTGCAGAGGAAAAAGGTATGGCCGGACTCCCTGCCCTCCTGCTCCGCGCCTGAGAATACTTCCGGAAAAAACGGGTTCGTAATATCCGGTAAAATAACGCCAATAATTCCCGTCTCTTTCTTCAGCAGACTCCTTGCGTTAGCATTCGGCTGGAACTGATATTTTTGCATGATCGCTTCGATCTTTTCCCTCGTTGAGGCACGTACGGGAGCGGTGTCGTTAAGTACGCGCGAAACGGTCGCAACGGACACCTTGGCTTCCTTCGCTATATCGTACACAGTCACTTGCTTCATCTGATAGGTTCTCCTCTGGAACATCTAATATAGTTGAAATTATACCAAAGTTAGGTTGCTAAAGAAACGGATTTAAGCAGCCGCTATCCGCCAATGTTCCTAAAAAAACCGCTGCCCGATATGATTGATTCAAAAATTGAACGCATCATCCAAGCAGCGGTTGCTCACAACCTTTTTATTTTGCGGCGAATACTAGGATTGAATAGAAATCCAGCGCTTGCTGGACGCCTGGTCATAAAGCAGGCGTACCTTGGACGGGCTTGCTCCATTCTCGTCAAAGAGGACAAGCTCGTTGCGGTCCTTCAGCCATGCCATCGGAATTTTATAATCCTCCTGCGGACCAACCTGCCAGTAACGGCCAAGGTCGATGCCGTTCAGCCACAGCGTTCCTTTGCTCATGCCGGTTAAACGCAGCTTCAGCTTGGCGTTAACATCCGCCGGAAGCACCGGCTTGTCGAATTGCACGGTATGCCATACCGGAACGCCTGTCTCTCCCGCATACGGCTTACGGTTAAGCTTCCGGACATCGGCAATGCGCCATCCGTTTAGCTCCTTCTTCGAGGAAGACGCGAGAAGCTCCAGACGCTGCAGCGGCGATTTAACGTAAGCCATTTCGATCAGATTGGAGCCTTCCTGAATGCAATCCGAGATATCCAGCGTGTGATGCAGGAACCAGTCCTGATAGCCTTCCAGCTTGATTTCCTTGCCGTTAATGCTAAGGCGTCCGCTGATCGCGCCTACCAGAACCGCGCGGTCGAAACCGGCTTCCACGCTAAAGGTTCTGCTGATCATGCTGCCACCCGCGATAGAATTGACTTCATTCAGATGGACCGTTGCCTCTTCATGCTTCCATCCGCCAAGAAGGTCAATCGATTGTCCGTCCGCATAGACCGCTCCGGCGATCCCCTTCGCTTCGCCCAAATAAGGCGAGAAATTGAGACGGCCCATATTTTGCACCAGAATTTGCAGCTGGTTCTTGCTGTTAGGCGTAAGCTGCACTTCTACCGCCGCTGCTCCTACCTTCTGCACAAGCGCCTGCTGCTTGCCGTTCAGGTACACTCTGGCCGTATCCTCCAGCTTCGAGAGCACTAGCTTCGTAGCATTCTCATTGCCGGCATCGATGTCGCATTCATAAAGCAAATGGCCATATGGCTGACCAAGCTCGGAGAAGGCTTTCGGCTGCGAGGCTTCCTGGCCTTGCGCCGCTGACAGCTCGCAGGCTTCGGAGCTCCAGCCTTCAAGGACCGGCGCTTGCAAATACACGTACGGCGCAAGCTGTCCGCCAGGGAGAGCTCCCCAATCGCCCAGGTGAATCGGCTCCGCATCGCTGTCGTGAAGAGCAGCCCGGAATGTACCGTCCTCCAGCAGGTCGAAATCAGCGTAGCCAATCGCCCAGCCCGCGCCGTTCTTGCCGGCAATCCGCCAAGCCCGGTCCGCGCTGTCTTTGTTGATGACCACAATGCGGTAAGGCTTGCCGCCAACGGTCAGCTGAACGAACTGCGCCTCGTGGAAGTGACAAAGATCAAAAGCAACTCTTCCGTCGCCAACCATCTGTTGTCTTCTGACCCCGTCATCCTGAACCAGAATCGGCTGATCGGATTCCAGCTCGATATACGAACGTTGCCCGTTCTCCGCATAAACAATAAGCGTATGCTGGCCATCGATCAATTCATTGGCGATCAGATACGTATTGCAGGTCAAATAAACGCCCGGTTCAAGCTGAAGCCTGTCGATTACAGGAATAACGGCAGAAGAACCAACCGTAACGGGAATGGTCCGGCCGTCCGGCAGCGTCATGCTGGTTGTTTCCCGCTCATCCTTCGAGCTCTCCACAAACCAGATCCGCTCCTTGCCTTTCTCGCGAACCCGTGCTGAGAACCCTTGCGGAAGAGCTGCCAGCGCCGCGTCGCCTTCAACCGCATTCAACAGGACGCTTTCCGTTGCTTGGACAAAGTAAGACATCCGTTTGGCGGTATTATATTTATCCGTGACGCGCCCGTATTCGCTGAGCGGTGCATCATAATCGTAAGAGGTCACCATGAAAATATCGCTGGCGCCAACCGTACGGCCGCCGTAGCCGCCAAAGTTCGTGCCGCCAAAGAACATGTAATGGCTGATGCCCGTAAATCCGGCCCGCAGCGATTCCAGCATTCTTTTCTCGTATAAGGCTGCCGTCTTCTGCGTAGCCGCAGGCGCACCCCAATGCTCGAACCAGCCGGTCCAGAACTCGGTTACGATCTTAGGCGTATCCGGCTGCTTTTGCACCAGATTGTTATAATGGTGATCCGCACCCGACCAGAAGTTTGCGCCTTCAACCGTGCCTTCCGCGCCGCCGACGCAAGTGATCAGCGGTACCGTTACGCCCCGGTCCAGCATAACGTCTCTTAGATGAAGCATATAGTCGCGCGCAACCTCGTCGCTTGCCAGATAACCGTATTCGTTCTCCACCTGCACGAGAATAACCGAGCCGCCGGCATTAATTTCGCGCTCCTTGATAATCGGAATAATCCGGTCCATGTAGAGGTCCACATAGGTCAGATATTGCTTATCGAAGGCCCGGAATTTCATATCCTCTTTGTTATTCAACCAGTAAGGGAATCCGCCGAAATCCCATTCCGCGCAAATAAACGGACCGGGACGGGCAATGACCCACAGGCCCAATTCATGGCATAGATCAAGAAACGCGCCGCAGTCGTTATCGCCTTCGAAGTTCCACTTTCCTTCTTCCGGCTCGTGAACGTTCCAAGCAAAATAAGTATCGACGCAATTCATGCCGGCCAGCTTCGCCTTCACAAGCACCTCGCGCCATTCTTCCTTCGGCATCCGGAAATAATGAATGGCCGCGCTGTTCAGGAACACTTGCTCTCCGTTAATATTGTAGCTGAATGCGTTATATTGAA
The DNA here is from genome assembly GCF_003399985.2 of Paenibacillus sp. ATY16. Classification (NCBI taxonomy): domain Bacteria; kingdom Bacillati; phylum Bacillota; class Bacilli; order Caryophanales; family Paenibacillaceae; genus Paenibacillus; species Paenibacillus sp. ATY16. Next base: position 139,766 of record NZ_NMOK02000056.1, read on the forward strand.
CCGCCGTATTTTTATGCGGCAGTCCATTCGTTTGTACGATGGTTTCCTGCATCTGAAGTGCTCCTCCCTATTTCTCTATTAAAGAGTTACATTGGCTATGACCACAGTCGTTACGGACTGTGCTTCAAGGTTAACTGTAAATTTGTTGCTATGAATGGACAGCTCGGCTTCAACCAGGTTTTCCAGCTCCGATGTGCGATATATCTTGGCTGCTGCATCGCCTTGGACAAACGGGCCGAGATCATAACGGATTTGTCGTTGTCCTTCCCGGTTATGCGCAACCACTGTCAGCTGTTTGCGGGCTTCATCGTAGGCTGCAATAGAATCGCGATCATCCAGCCATAAAATGCGACTGCCCGGACGAATAAACTTGCTGAATTGAGCCATCGCGTAATATTGCTTCGTCATTTCGTATTGACCGTCGCCATGCCTGAAATCGGTGTGGATAAATCCCCAGTTATTCATGGCGCTTTCATCCTCTACGGCCTGCCAATACACCCAAGCTGCGGGCTGCAGCAGCCGCAGATCCGTAATGATCCTCTCGGCCAGCTCCATCACGCTGGTCATATCCCCGTGATCATGCGGTCCGGCACCCCCGGTTCCGTACTCCGACATCCACAGCTTCTTCCCCTTCTCCTGCGCCAGCATGCGAATCTCCTCAAGCTGAACGCCATTATAAGAGTGGGTATTGATTTGCGAGAAGCTGTTAAACGTCTCTTCGTCATAACCGTGCAGCATTTCCAGCGTTTCATCCACGCTGTTCTCATCGGGTGCGCTGACTGCCGTTTCGGTTAAGCCTTTTAATTGAAGGGATCGGGCCGTTAGCTTGATGATCTCCATTTGTTTATCGAGCGAGAAATGTGCGCCTTCTTGAATATTGCCCTTTTTCCACCAGTTCGAGATCGGTTCATTCAACGGATTAAGCGTCCGGAAGGCAACGCCGTGCACATCCTTATAGTGTTTAACCACTTCCGTCAAATAGTCCGCAAACGGTTCATAACATTCTTCACGCAAATTATTGCCGCCGTCTTCCGCACCCGTAACGGAACCGCTTATCGTCATCCAATAAGGCGGCGAATTGGAAAAAGCTTCTGCAATATCAGCCCCGCGCTTCATCGCTGCCAGCAAGACCTTCCGCTGACCTTCATCTGCATTCCAGTTCCATATGCCCTTCTCCGGTTGAAATCCCGGAACATCACCGCCTGGGCGCAGCGTGTTAGGCTGGATTGCCGGGTTTTCCCCGCCGCCAATGTTGTACCGGATTATGTTTAAGCCAAGGCCTTTATCCGCATCAAAGATAAGATCCATGATCTCGTCCTGCTTATCCCGGTTGCTCCACTGGCCGACAATATGCCCCCACCAGGCAAGCGAAGTACCCCACCCTTCAAAGCCGTCATAGCCATTCTCCGGCTTGATCTGAATAAAGGCACCTTCGTTAGTAAATCCGTTATCGTGTCCATTAATGCCGCTCATAAGTCCTCCTGTTCCAGCCTATTCTGAAACCTATTTCATGAAACGGGTTTCATAAATGCTGAAAAATGAATACCCTTTGATGGGTATTGGTGATTATGGAGTTCAATTGAAAAGGCTTACAATAATCTGGTTTTAATTATATTCCCGACTTCCGGAAACTGTCAATACTTGTTTATCGGCTCGTTCAGAAGCAAAGAGACCGCCCTTTGGACAGTCTCTTTACTTAGGCTTGCCCGCTATTTTACCGTTACGCTCATCTTCTCGCTCTTCATTATTTATGGGTATAAAATACTTCGAATTCCGCAACGGAGTCAAAGCGGTTTAGGGTTACACCTTCCGCTATGAGATGCTTCTCCAGCTTGCCGATAAGCTGCAGCACGGCTAACCGTAACGGTTCAAAATTAACAGGATCCAGCAACGACACAAGATCCGGATATCCATAACGAACGTAGTACTCCCAATAGTCACCAATGTCAACTAGTCCTGGCCAACGTCCTTTTTCCGCCGCGTACAATATTCGGGCTAGTCCCTCGCTGCTGAAGCCGTTCATCTCGCCGGTCTTGTTCGATCGGGGAGGAGATCACCTCGGAAGCCGAATCTACGGCGTAATGGATTGTCTCTTTACGCCTATCTTCTTCGAAATCCAGCATCGCGCTTAGATCGTCTTCAGCCGAGGAATCAACTTTCATAAATTCGGCTTCCGAATCGCGAAGGCCAACGGAATACTTTTCATAGCGATTACGAGTGACGCCTTCTTGGACGTACACGAAGTTAACGCTGCCGTTGACATCAATCTCTTCCATCGGGACGATCTCGCCCGTAGTCGTGAAGCTATAGTACTGGGGCCAATAAGCATAGACGGCAACCGTAAAGGGAATGAGGAGCAATAAGATGCCTATGATCCAGTGGCGGTATGACTTTTGACTTTCGTTGTTTGTCATTTGAGGTATTTCTTTCAATTTCACAACCATCCTATTGGTTCAAATGTAGGTCGAATGTCTCCTATTCGACAGCTGGGTAAGTATTCCTGCTTACTTGCAAGAAACTAAAGAATGAGAAGACCTTCTCTATTTATTTCCTCCACGGTACGATTGTAGCATGTAGATCTAGATGAACCTTTTTCTTTTGAAAAAGACTTCTCGTTATGTAATATCCTAATAGAATGCCTGAACTATTTAAGATTACGTCATCAATATCAACCGCTCTCATTCCTAGATTAATGAAATACATGAACAGTTGTCCGGATTCAATAATGAGCGGAATAGCGACAGCATAAACGGCTATGTTGATTTTAGGAATGACCCTGATCTTAAAGGAATAGTAAAAACCAAACGGCATGCAAATGACGATATTTCCTATTATATTTTTTATCGCCGTGCTGGAAGGGATATCCCGGAGGTACTCGATGATGGTCTTAAAAGGAATATAATTATACAAAATATATTCGGTTTGAGCTGCATAATAAAGCCACACCATAAATACGACAGAGGATGCATACAAAACAAAAGATACATGAAAAACCTCTCGAATCAAGTTGATTTTAAACACTTTCCATAAACCTATTCTTATAATGATGTAAAGCAGCGTTGCAGGAACTGCAAGGATAAGAATATCAAATCCTAATCTCATATCGATCTCCTCAGTATTTCATTTTTGTTAACGGCTGCCTTCCGCCTAACAATCGTAATTTCGCTAGATTTTTTTTGTGCAATTCCTACGGTTGCTCCTCCTTATCGACGATTACCCATGAACCGTGGTCAAGCTTGGTTTTGATCTTGATTGGAATTCTGTATGCCCCGTACATAGAGGCATGATCATCTTGACCAACGCCTTCGTACGAGTACTGAACCCATACTGTCCCTTTGGTAAAGGTATGAAAGACATGCCCCGTGCTTAATTGAACTTGAATACGGTCATCGGGCTTTTGATTCGGGAAATCAACAAACTTCAAAAACTTGCCCCTAACCGTATCCGATACAGAGGACTCGTCTAACGTTATTCCGTTTTTCCCTTCCATATAGATCGAAGTTACGGTATGTTTAACGCTTTGCAGGATCCAGACATAGAAACCGATATACATTGCTAACACGAGAATTAACGCAGCAATAAGCCTTGTCTTCCAGCTCTTTACGCTTATATTCATGACAAGCCCCTCCCTTGCATTAAGGTCCCGTTCCAACGCTCGAAACGATCCAGAACGGTCCAAACTTTTTTAAGTAAATTACGCTCAATCCCCCGCCGGTAACTCTGTCTGTGAAGTTCGTCACATCGTATAAATGCCCATATTGATGATCATAGCGATGTTTGTCGGTAATTTTAGACGTAAATACGCTCCCAAGATGGAAGCTGGTCAACATATACCTCCGGGTCGTTAACTGCGGGGACAAGAAGCTAATGATCCATAAGACTACTACAACAATTACAGCAAGCTTGACTATCGTTCTTCTCTGCAGCTGAATAATCGATCACCTCTAAATTCATCAATTCCATTATAAGGGATTAATTCTAGTTGTTAGACGATGAAAGCAGGCGAATAGTTTCGGTTTTAATCAACGGATTAATCGTATAGCTGCAAAACGGCTTTTATTCGACCTAAGTCCAGTAAAAGTAGCGACAAATGTCGGAAGTCTGAGGTTATTGAATCAGGCTCGCAAGCTAATCCTGCCTTGAGCGCAGTCATCCATAATTATGCGAAGTATCATGCGGTACTCGTTATTGTTGGCGGACTATTGGTCATCCTCTTTGCATGGCTTAGCATCAGATTGTGGACAAAATTTAAAAGAAACCACATAATTGATTCATTTGCAATCTCGGATGGAGGATCCTACAAGGATGAATGGCGTTATGCTTTTATAGAGTGGATAAGGTCAGGTAATGAAAGTATCCCCGCCATGATTCAGCAGAAAATAAATGCACGTATCGAGTTTCACGCAGCAAAAGCATTCGTTTGCGGGGCTTTGTTAATCATCTTTGTTGCACTTGGCCTATTCCTTTGGAACTCCTTAATAAAAAGGTCCAAAGCTATGGGTTCCAAGTGGAGATACATAGAAAAAACGTACTTTATATCCGGAATAGCCACGGTTGCCCTTTCTCTGTTATTGATGGTGATGGTTGTAGCAAATACGCAAGGAGCAATTGCACCCCTGACCGCCTTTTTAGTTGGTTTGTCCGGATAAGGTTGGAAAGCTTCGCATGGAAAAAGCACCGGTGGTATGGACGGGATTCCATACCACCGGTGCTTTTAATAAGTCCTTACCCATTCAAAGCATCTGCATACAAAAGCAAAGGCTTCATACTCTTGTTCTTTTACCCGGAAGTTAATATTCTCAAGCTGATCGGATGATATATCCTGGATTTTGATATCCAAACGGAAAGCTCCCTGGAAGCTGCCTATTTTCAAATCTTTAACATCCTCAAACGTAATGATTAATTTGGGACCATCCTGGTCAAGCGGAAGCGAACTAAGCGTTATGATCAAATTGTCTGTCAACATCCCCGCTTCATGCTCAGAGCGAATCAGATTAAAGGATTGTATGTAGCAGAGCTTGTACTGTTTTTGATAGAAACTCTGTATTCGATCAGCCGTATGTTTCATCTTCGGACAGCCTCCTTATTATTAATATATACTCCTCCGCATAAATGAAAAGGACCATCTTCTAAGATGGCCCTCTAGTACTAGTAGGAAACAAAATAAGCGATTATTCTACAGCTATCGAGCATAATATAGTATTCGCCCTGATCTCCTATTTTTGGGGGTATGCGATAGTTAATTCGGCTTTTTCCAGCTGTCCTTGAGCGGTACAACCCGGTTAAACAGCAATTGATCCTCCATACGGGATTTTGCGTCGACGGAGAAATACCCATGGCGCAGGAACTGGAATTTTTGCTCGGGCTCGGCATGCTTAACATGCGCTTCAATCAGAACTTGTTTTCGAACCAAGGATTCGGGATTTATTTTGGATGCCCAATCCTCGCCGTCCTTTGGCAGCTCCTCGTCCAGAAGCAATCTATCGTATAAGTTAACATCCGCCCGGATGCAATGCGCCGCCGAGACCCAATGAATCGTCCCCTTCACTTTACGCCCGGTAAAGCCTGAACCGCTCTTCGTAAGCGGATCGTACGTGCATCGCAATTCCATGATTTCACCGGAAACAGGATCCTTAACAACCTCTTCGCATCGGATAAAATAAGCTCCCTTTAGCCTTACTTCCCCGCCCGGACGAAGCCGGTGATAACCTTTCGGCGGCTCCTCCATAAAGTCTTCCCGCTCGATATAAATGGTTCTGGAGAATGGAACCTCTCGTTTACCCAGCGCTTCGTTTTCCCCGTTATTTTCGATCAGCAGCCTTTCCTCCGACTGTTCCGGGTAGTTCGTGATGGTGACCTTTAAAGGCTCCGCAACAGCCATAACGCTTGCCGCTTTCTCCTTAAGGTCCTGCCGGACAAAATGATCCAAAAGCGAAATGTCTACGATGCTTTGATTACGGATACTCCCGATTTCTTTCATAAAATCATGGATGCTCTCCGGCGTATAACCCCGGCGTCTTAAGCCGCGAAGAGTAGGCAGTCTGGGATCATCCCATCCGTCCACGAAGCCGCCCTCCACCAGCTGTTTTAAGAACCGCTTGCTAGTGACTACTCCGGTTAAGCTAAGCCTTCCAAATTCTCTTTGCCGCGGAGGCTCAGCCATCTCCAGCTCGTTCAGGACCCATTCGTACAACGGCCGGTGATCCTTGAACTCAATCGAGCAAAGCGAGTAGGTAATCCCTTCAATCGCGTCTTGCATCGGATGCGCGAAATCGTACATCGGATAGATGCACCAGTCGCGTTTTGTCCGATAATGCTCGGCATAAATAATACGGTAAAGGACGGGGTCACGCAGATTGATATTGGGGGAGGCCATATCTATTTTCGCGCGCAATACTTTAGTGCCGGCCGGAAATGCTCCTTGCTTCATCTTTGCGAAAAGCTCCAGATTTTCCTCCGCCGAGCGTTCCCGGTAAGGATTGTTTCTTCCCGGCTCCGTTAAGGTTCCGCGGTACTCCGTTAATTCGTCAGGCGTCAGATCGCATACGAAGGCTTTGCCTTTCTTAATGAGGGTAATAGCGGCATTATAGATTTGCTCCGCATAATCGGAGCCGTAATAGATATGTTCTTTCGGATCTACGCCAAGCCACTTGATATCCTCGATGATCGCGTTAACGTATTCGATATCTTCCTTTAACGGATTGGTATCGTCGAACCTCAGATGAAAAGTGCCGCCGAAATGTTGAGCAATCATAGCGTTCGTAAGAATCGCGTAAGCACTCCCGATATGGAGATAACCGTTAGGTTCGGGAGGGAATCTCGTACACATCTCCCTGCTGAACGGCTTCCGTTCAAGCTCCTCGCTAATAAGTCTAAACATGTGATGCTCCGCTAAATGTTCCTTGGAATTGTCCATTCCGAGTTCCTCCTATAAGGTATTGTGAAACAAAAAAAACTCCACCCCCAAGACGTTTTGTCTTGGGGACGAAGTTCCGCGGTGCCACCCCAGTTTGTTAATATGTCGCCACATTAACCTCTTCGAGTACGGCATTGCATGCAATGGTTATACTCTAGCTCTGTAACGGGAGCTCCCGTCATGCCATCACCCGTAAGGATCCGTCATGCTGCTCAGAGGCTTGTTTCGGGGAATCGTCCTCCGCTCCTTCTCAGCTGCCGGAGCTCTCTGTTCGAGAACGTTATTCCCTTACTCTTCTCTTCATCGCGTTTTCCATAATTGTTTATTATAATACGAATAATTCCCTATTTTGTAAACGGCATTCCGTTTCTTATCCGGTTATACTCCTCCATCGTAATGGAGAGCATCAAGAATCACAGCCAAAAACTGACCTATCGTGCTTTTCGGGACGGATGACTGATTAGCTGGACCGTTCCTTGTGTAATACTATATCGATACATAATCTTTAGGATGGGGTGATGGACATGCATGCAAATACAAATAACCGGGAAGCCATCGAGAAGGTAAGGGAACTGATCAAAGACATCAAAATCGCAATGCTGACAACGGTGTCCGAGGATGGCCTGGTGTCACGCCCGATGAAAACGCAGGATGTCGAATTTGACGGCAGCTTATGGTTTCTGACGAAGAAGGATACGGACAAATTTCATGAACTGCTTCGGAACAAGCAAGTGAACGTTGCTTATGCGGACAAATCCTTTGTCTCTATCCGCGGCGTCGCGGAGCTTGTGGACAGCACCGACAAAATAAAGGAGTTCTGGAATAAAGCTTACGAGGAAATATTGGAAACGACTTATGACGATCCGAACCTTGTGCTGATTAAGGTGGATGCCGAAGCCGCCGAATATTGGGATTCCGGCAACAAGTTTAAGATGGTAAAGTTTCTATTCAATCGATTAAGGGGTAAAAATACGGAAGGAACCGAGCTGAATCAAACGGTGGAAATGAATTAATTCGATGCCTCATGCTTAAGCCCGCTTCGGATTTCACACGAAGCAGGCTTGAAGCATGAGGTTTTTTGTTAGCCCGTTATGCGAATATAAATCCAACTCGCGAGCCACAAGCCTAGAGGAAGAAGTACGCTCGCAACCGTTAGATTCGCAGTCAGCGGCTTCTTCCGGACAACGGAAAGGATCGTATCCGACAAGTAAAAGATAGCCGCCGCCAATAAGCTGACTTGATAAAAAATAAGCCCAAATACGCAATGAAACACGGCGGAGACCGTCAATTGAACCCAACGTCTTGGAGCAACAAACCGTGCAATGATCTCACTGAGCAGGGAAGTCATTGCTCCGTAAACGTAAATGACGGGGCCGGCGTACATCATATATACGAACAGAACTCCAAAGGCCTCATGCAATCTCGCTCCTAAAGAAAGGTTATTATGAATGTGAAATAAATCCGGCTCCCATACGGCGAAAATAATGGTAAATAAGAAAGCGGTTATGCCGGCGCTTATGATTTTCCTCATGAATACTTGGCCCAAAGCTGGTTGCATGTCCCTTCTCCCCTTTGCCTGCCCTTTGAAGCAGAATGAATTACCAGCATCATACCTTAGGAGCAATGCGCAAGTAAGTTCTAACTTTTGTAGGACCCGGCTCGGAAAAAATTTTTTCAAAAAATATTTGTATCCCTTGTCGATTTGGGCATCCCTCGTTCGTTGTCTTCATAGAGGCTGAAGAAAACAGTCTAAACCAAGCGATGGAAGGATGTTATTTAAATGGCAAAACTTACAGCTTATATCCTGTCAGAAAACGCAAAAGCACAGGCAGATTTTTATGTCCAGGCACTCGGCGGGGAAATTTTGTCCGTGGTCACTCACGGTCAGCTTGCAGAGTCAAATGAAGAGCTGAAGGACAAGGTTGTGAATCTCAGCATGACGGCAGCAGGCATTACTTTTCTTATGTCGGACTCCGTGTTTGAGCCGCTCAGACAAGGGAATGCGATTAATCTAAGTCTGGAATATTCCAATGAAGCTGAAGCGCGTGATGCCTTCGATAAGCTTGCGGTAAACGGCCAAGTGATTCGTCCGCTGGAGCCGGCTTTCTGGGGAGCGTTATTTGGACAAATCGAGGACAAATTCGGTATCAGGTGGATGATTACAACTACTGCGCCACAAGCTTAAAGTACATGAAAAAGGCCATCCCTTCTGCCTTGCGGGATGGCCTTTCCTTTTTAATCCTTATTTCGAGGAGGCGGCAAGGTAAGCCTTCACCTTTTGCACCGCTTCCGCTATCGTACCTGCTTCAATCTCGACTCTATCCTGTTCATATTGCTTCATCGAATGCTCGTAACGCGGATCGTAGTAATGCTCCAGCAGCAAACGGACTGCCAGCTCGAACTGGTCTTCCGTGAGAGCCTGCATAATCTGCGCAGCAATCGGCGTATGAATCCTCTTCTCGATCTGCTTAAACGCGGCAATCAGTTCCTGTTTGTTCTCATACGGCTTGTAGTCCTCCACGATATGGCGGACCCGCTCTTCCAGCGGTAGCCGGATAAAGAGCTGCTTCCCGGCTTCTTTCTTCCCGATCAGGAATGGAGGAAGCACGGCTTTGCCGATCCTTTTGCTCTCTCCCTCCATCAGCACGTATGGAGCTTCTTGCAGCTTCAGCAGATCCGTTACGAGCAAGGCTTCGAACGTCTTCTGATTATTCGCCTTCTGCCCGACCTGACCAAAGATCGAGCCTCGATGCCCCGCCATGCCTTCCAGATCAAGAACAGGATAACCTTCCCCTTGAAGCTCGCGCAAAATCGCCGTTTTTCCGGTTCCCGTATGGCCCTGCAGCACAATCGCCTGCGGCTTGAGCTCGAGATGCTCCAGCGTATCCACAATCCATTTCCGGTAGGTCCGGAAGCCTCCGGTCAGCCGGTAAGCCCTGATTCCCATCAGCGACAGCACCGTAGCCGTCGTCCTGCTTCGCATGCCGCCGCGCCAGCAGAATACGGCTTTGGAGTCTTTGATCTGCTCGAAGGATTTGATGAACGCCGGCAGCTTGGCCGAAAACAATTCAAGTCCCCGGTCCTTGGCGGCCTGGACGCTGACCTGCTTGTAGATCGTGCCTACTTCCGCCCGCTCCGAATCATCGAAGAGCGGAATATTCAAGCTGCCAGGAATGGTGGAATCGGCGTACTCCGAGGGAGAACGCACGTCAATCATAACTATTTCTTTTTTATCCCGTAATGCCAGCAATTCCTCTATGGTGATATCTTGAAACAAATTAACCGCTCCTTATTCGATCAAGCTACAGTACGACAATACGTCCCGGATGGTCGGCAACCGTCTCTCCTATAATAGCCGCTTCCACGCCGGATTGCTTCAGCTTGCCCAGAAGCTCTTCCGCTTGGCTGCCTTCCACAGAGATAAGCAATCCTCCGGACGTTACCGCATCGCATAAAATCCATTGGCCGATCTGATCCAGCGTATCCGGGAAGGTAATCGAATCCTGCACATGGGCAAAGTTGTTCTTGGTGCCACCGGGAACAAAGCCTTCCTCGGCCAGTTCCCTAACGCGCGGCAGCACCGGCACTTCCTTCGCATGAATGCGGATTCCGACGCCGCTGCCTTTGGCCATTTCAAGCGAGTGGCCAATCAGGCCAAAACCGGTAACGTCCGTGCATGCATGCACATGATACGGCTCCATCGTTTCAGCCGCCGTCTTGTTCAATGTAGCCATCACATCCGTCACGCGCTGAACCTCTTCATCCGACAGCTTGTCTTTCTTGATGGAGGTCGTAAGAATGCCTACGCCAATCGGTTTGGTCAGAATAAGCTTGTCTCCAGGAACCGAACCCGCATTGGTTCTCACTTTGTCCGGGTGGATGAGGCCTGTAACGGCGAGACCAAACTTCGGCTCGTTATCGTCGATGGAATGGCCGCCAACAAGGGTAATGCCCGCTTCCTTCATCTTATCGCCCGCGCCGCGCAAAATATCCGCCAGTACTTGCTTGTCCAGCGTCTTGATCGGGAAAGCAACGATGTTCAGCGCGGTCAGCGGTCTGCCGCCCATGGCGTAAATATCGCTGATCGCGTTGGCAGCGGCTACTTGTCCGAAGGAATACGGATCGTCGACGATGGGAGTAAAGAAATCGACGGTTTGCACCAGCGCAAGATCGTCGCTTAATTTGTACACGCCTGCATCGTCGCTCGTATCGATGCCGACCAGAAGATTCGGATCCGCCACGGGTACGGGCAGGGAACGGATAACTTGCGACAGGTCGCCGGGACCAATCTTGCAGCCGCAGCCGCCTTTCGTGGAGTAGGAAGTCAGTTTGATTTTTTCAGTTTCAGGCATTGGCTCGTATCCTCTCTATATAAGAAATGTTTCATAAAGCTAAGCATATAGATTCATGATAAAGGATTATGCGGATAAAATCTAATGGTCCGTCCTAAGCAGTCCGTAGTATCTCAAATCCTCGTAAGCATCTCCCTTGCGGATATGGTTACGCAATACCCCTTCGAATTTCATGCCGATCTTCTCCATCACTCTATAAGATGCCGGATTCCGGGTCATTGCGGCCGCATACACCCGGTTTAAATCCAATTCGTCAAACGCAAATTGCACAACCCGTCCCGCAGCTTCCGAACAATATCCGTTGCTCCAATAGGGCTTGCCAATCCAATAGCCCATCTCGGCCATATTATGGGTCTTAATAACGTGAAGCCCAACAACGCCAAGGAAAGCGCCCGACTCCGTCAAGGTTACGGCAAAGGAGAAGCCGTCTCCTCTTGCCGCAGCATCTTGCCTCGCTTGGATAAAAGTTGCCGCAGCTCCCGCCGGATAGGGATGAGGCATATTGAGCGTTGTATCCGCTACATCCTTGTCTCCTGCTAATTGTTCAATGAACTCACCATCTGCCAATTCAAGCGGTCTTAAGGTTAAGCGTGATGATACAAGTGCATGAAACATTCAAATCCCTCCAGATTTTTAATAGTAGAACGCAAAAAAGCCCCGTCCCCGCAAGGGACGGAGCCTGCTCCGCGTTACCACCCACCCGGATCCCTGCTGCCTCGCACCAACCGGCAGTTCTCTGAAGCGGTATTTCCCCGGATTTACTTGTCCTCGTCAACGCATTTCGTTATGAATTAGGTACACTTTATAACAGAGGGAATATTCTGTCAATTACTTTTGATACAACGGGGAACTTTGCCAAGCAATCCCTAATATACTGTCAGAAATTAAGGTTTGCACAAATATTGGGCGTATTCAATGGGTCTCCTATATACAACACTACGGCTTTGGAGTCCGTTGTACAAATCCTTTTGCGGCTTTCCGTTTAATTCAACAATCCATGGATGGGCATCGTTATCGAGAACAAAATCTACGCTGAACTCACCCATATGATAATTACTCTCCGTATCTATTATTTCAGCTGTACGCAGGCTCACATCATAAATCGAGCGGATGATCGAGTTGACCTTTTTAGGCGGAAATAATCGTTTAAGAACATCTTGCGATAAACAAGCATTATCGAAAATGCTTGTATTATAGCTGCCTTTATAAGCGACCCGACTAATTAGATTCGTAACCGACCATAATCCCTTTTCATTTTTTTGCACGAGCGCGCGAATATCGAAATTCCGATTTTTTATTTGTTGCATGGGAATACCCTTTTGGATGATATATGGTGTAGTATCTATCAGCTTGTTCATATGATCCAGAAATTGCATGGTGTCTTTAACAATGACTTCAGGCGAAAAATAGTGCTGACCGATATGAATTTCCTCTTCATTTTTCCACTCGGCGCGATATACCCCTATACCTTTATGCCCGCATGAAGGCTTAAGATATATGATTTTATGGTTTTCTAGTAATTGAACCGCTTTTTCCTCATCATAGGCAATGGTTTCCGGCAAATAATCCGCAAGCCATCTGCTTAGCATATTATAAATCTCAAGTTTATCGAACCGATTAATTTGGTTAAAGCATCTATGCCTGCCAATCTCTGCTTCTAAACGCGTAATGATCTCCTGATCTGTATCATAGCAACGATTGTACAAGACTTGCGGAAAAGGAAATTTACCTGGCAGCCATTTTCCGTTTGATCGGTGAAGGCCGGTTATTCTTTTTTTGTTCCAATCTATAGATGACGGAGTAAAACAAAACAGCTTTAAATCAGCTGCCTTGTATGGAAGATATTGTTTCAGAACGGATTTCCTTTGCGCTTGATTAGCTACCAGAATTCCTACAAAACGGTTTGTTTTGTTCACTATTTACCCCCGTATTCTTCTAAGAGAGTCATTAAAATAAAGTATGTAGAATTGAAAAAAATGCATGGACAACAATACAACCGAATAAAAAAATTACTAATAGATTTGACACGAAGCAACGGCATCAGGAATAAGTTGTTCCTGAATACCAAAGGGATTGAGAATTGTTATACTCCTAAACTTCAAGACCCTTACTATTTATAAGGAGTGTGTAGCTTAATGGGTAGAATAGTAGGCCCTCCGGGCCCTCCTGGACCACAAGGACCTGCAGGCCCTCAAGGTCCTCAAGGTCCTGCAGGTCCTCAAGGCGCTCAAGGTGCTCAGGGTGCTCAGGGTGCTCAAGGTGCTCAAGGCCCTCAGGGTCCTCAAGGCCCGCAAGGTCCTCAAGGTCCTGCTGCAGTAAGGTCATTTGCCTTCCTCTGCAGCACAGTGGACCAAACGGTTGCGGCAGCACCAACTCCTGGCGGATTAGGCGGAGCCGTAACCTTTAATCATTCAGTTATTAATTCAACTGCCGTATCGTTTACTGCGCCATCAACGATTAACATCCTGGAGAGCGGTTTCTACCTCATTAGTTGGGAAATCTTCCCGACACCGGGCAACTCCGCCTTTGGACTATGGTTTGACTCGGACGCTGCGGGACCTATTCTCCCAACCTTGGTTCTTTGCAGCAATTACGGTTCCAGTGCAGGAAACAATCCTTATCAAGGTCAAGTCGTTGCCCAATTAACAGCCGGAGGTACCTTGACTTTAAACCGGATTGATAATATGGGAGCTCTGACCTTGCAAGCTAGCATTGGCGGAGGTACGCCGGTTGTTAGCGCATCGATTGTTATTGAAAAATTGTCATAATAGCAGAGATGAAATATCAAATATAGGGAATATCATGATTAAACTGAAGAAAAGCAGTCCCTCCTCAACCTGAGGATGGACTGCTTTCTTCGTTTAGCTACACTATCCTTAGCACTATAACCCAAAGTCAATCAATGAATTCCTAAAAATCTCCCTTACGCTTAAACATCGTTAACACAAATTGAAAGTTTACTCTAGGCGCATAAAAAGCGTGTTCTCTCTTGGGAGCACACGCTTTTTTGCTAACAGTGAACGTTACTTCTCGATCTTAATCCAGGCAATCATCGGCTTGGAATTGCCGTCCTTAACCGCTTTGACAATAATCTCGCCGTTTACTGCGGAAATGTTCTCGAATACCTTCGCTTCGCGGCTGGAGCCAATGACGTAATCGCTCAGCTTGGTCTCGCCGTTAATCGTCAGGTCCAAATTCCGGTCGCTGGCCTTCCATGGATCATAGAAGCCAACCGTCACTTTGTACGCACCCTCCGGCAGCTGAAAGCGGTAGGCGATTCCTTTGCCGTTCTCGTTGCCGTCGTATTGGCGGATCGTCTCGTAAGCGTCTACCGGGGAGGTTTGAGCCCATGTCTTTCCGTCGTCGGCGACATAGCCCCACTTCATGCCGGTAATCGAATCAAGGCCATACTCTTGCTCCTCCTGCGACTGGTAAATGCCCAACACTTCGCCATCCTCTAGAGTGCCAGGAGTTCCGTCTCCGGCATCCGCATAATAGACGACTTTGTTATTCGAGTTAGGCGTCGCATCCATGGGTGCGGATTCCGAAGCAACTCCGCCGCGAACGGCCACGGCCTTAAACGAATAAGCCGTGCCGTTCTGAAGGCCCGTTACAACCGACGAGCCTGGTGTTGCTGCAACCTCCGCTGCCGCTCCGCCATTTTTTGGCGCATAACGGATCAGGTAGCTGTCCGCTCCGTCTACTTCCCTGAATTGAAGCACAACCTGCCCGTCCCCTTCCTTGATCTGATAAATTTCCGGAGCGGCTGTCAGGTTTTCAGGATTACGGGCAACCTGCAGGTAAGCGAATTGCGCGTCCGCCCAGCTATGCAGTCCAACGCGTCCGCTCGTGTACGTCGAATCTTTGACGTCAAAGATCAGATTTCCGTCCAGATAGGCCTGAATATGCTGACCGTCGAGCTGTACCTCCATCTTGTAGTACTCCCCTAATTTAGGCGAGAAAGGTACGGCTTCGGCCAGGTTTTGCCCGTCTCTGCGAAGGAACAGAATGCCGTTCTCGAAGCCAAACACGTAACCCTTGGAATAGCTGCTGCCGCGGAACGTAATTCCCCAATCCGCTTCGCCGAGCGCATGCTTCGCTACAGCGGTAATGGTACCGTCAATGATCGAAAGATTGTTTACGCCAATCTCGCCGCGGTTATTGCCGCCGGAAGCATGCTTCAGAAGCCCGTCATCCATCACCCATTTGCTGACGTCCAGCGTGTAGCCCGCCAGATTGCCGCTTGTAAAATCGTCCTTAAACCGGATTTCCCCATTCGCAGGCGTTACCGTGGTTTCGGTGTAGCCGGTTCCTTTACCGCCTTTGCCAATCGTCGAGACGCGGACGGTTACCGCTTCTCCGTTCGTTAGACCGGTTAATACGGTCTTGTTGCTGCTGATCTGCTGGACATTATTGTTCAGCGAGGTTTGAACC
This sequence comes from Paenibacillus sp. ATY16, assembly GCF_003399985.2. NCBI lineage: Bacteria > Bacillati > Bacillota > Bacilli > Caryophanales > Paenibacillaceae > Paenibacillus > Paenibacillus sp. ATY16. The sequence continues at coordinate 155,468 of NZ_NMOK02000056.1, forward strand.
GTATAGCCGGCAGCCCCTTCAACAGCACCAAACGTAAGCAAAGCTTCCCCGTTGCCCGGAATCGCAACCAGCTTGCCCGGTGCGGCAATATCCGGCTTTACCGTAAACTCAGCCGTAGGCTTGCTGGAGCTGTTGCCGTCTACGGCTTCCACAACGCCGTAATACGCCGTTCCGTTCGCAAGTCCGTCGATCTGAATCTGGCCGTTAGGTACCTCAGTCACATATTGCTTATCGTATTTCCCTGACACGGTGCCATATCGAACGCGATAAGAAGGCACGCCAATCTGAGTATTGTAAGAGAGAATAAAACCTCCATCCGTGCCTGCTGCTTTTACGCCGGATGGCACAAGCAGCTGAGGCGTGCCGTAAGCTTTCTTGGATGCGGGGCCAAAGCCTTTATCGTTGCCTGCCCGAATGGTTACATCATACTGCTGATCGTTCTTTAGACCTTGCAGAATAACCGTATCGGTGGACATATTCGACAGCTTCAATACCTTCTTGTCATTTTTGCTGCCGTATTCCACTTCGTATTGGTATGCGCCTTTTGGAGCTTGGAAGTCGACTTTAAGGCCTTTGTTGAGCGGCTCTACCTTTACGATTTGGGGAGCATCCGGCTTTTTGTTTTCTTTTACGACATCGCCATTAAGCGTCACGATTGAACGGGCCGGGATAACCGCATCAAACGAGCCGTCAGCCGATGCCGGAATGTCCGCGCCTCTCTCCAGATCCTTGTCTGCCGATGTGACGTAAGGCTTCAATACATTTACCGCCTCATGCTTGTCGATGCCGCTGACTTCAACCTTGATATGCTGCTCCTTCGCGCTGTCGTTGACGAACACCGTTGTAACGGTATTCTCCCCGTCATGCTTGTAAGCCGATCCGAGCAGCGCGCCGTTACGCGCGTTATCGTCAAGGCCGGAAAGCGCGATGCGCTCCGCGCCCGGACGGATAAATTTACTGTAGTTGCCAAGCGTCCAGAACATTTTGGAAGTGAGGATATTTTGTTCGTCGCCCGGGTTATGGAAGTCGGTATAGATCAGGCCGTCCTTGTAATCTCCCGCGGATACCGCCGTCCACCACTGCCAAGCGGAAGCATTTGCTCTCGACAGGTCGAAATGGATCGTCTTCGCGATATAAAGCGCCGGATCAATGCCAAGGTCACGGCCGGGACCGTAGTCCCCGAGAATGCAATACTCGCTCATCCAGTAAACCGCTTCGCGGTCGTATTTGTTCAAATTGGAGAACAGCAAATCTCTTAACGTACCGTAACGGTCATCTCCCGTCTTGCTGTAATCCGACCAGTAGGAGTGAGAAGCGATATGATGGCCAACCGCTTCCTGAAGCTCCGGATCGCCAAGCAGGTCTTTAATATATTCGCGGTATTTGCCAACGCCAAGGCTGTTGGAGCCGCCGCTATACTTTTCTTGGCCCGAGAAGGATTTGAATACTTCGTCATCCAGAAGCGCCGTAATCTCTACGCCATCCGGCGCGCTAATCTGCGTCTCAAGCCCTTTGGCCTGCAATTGCTTATACAGCTCGAGAATGACCCGCTTAATATCGTCGTTGTTATATCGATTGCCTTCCTGGCCTGCTTTGTTCCAATCCCAGGTCGGTTCATTAATCGGGCTGATATAATTCAAATTAATGCCTTGTTCCTTAAAATGTTCAATGACATCCGTCAGGAAGGCCGCAAACTCGTCTTCATATCCGTCTTTCAGGTTCGTGGATCCAACCGTGGAATCCGGCTGGGCATGGCCGTTCTTCGTCATCCATACCGGCGGGCTGTTCACGAAGCCAATAAGCGTATCTACGCCGCGGTCTTTGGCTGCTTGCAGGAACCATTGCTGACCGGCCTGCTTGCTCCAGTCATAATGGCCGTTCTCCGAGGATTTGAACGATTCGACGCGGCGCCAAGGATCGGTAATGATCGTCTTGTCCGTCTCGGTTGAGCCCGCCCCGATATTGAAACGCCAAGCGGTAAGGCCAATCCCCTTGTCCCTTGAGAAGAGCAGGTCCGCTACCTTGTTCTTGTTCTCCTCCGTCCAGTTCTTCCCGAGCTGCTCCATGCTCCAGGCATCGGACGCTCCGAAGTTATCGATGGTCTGGAAGGTGGTTGAGGCATCGACTTTTACGACGGCATCATACGTGACCGGTGTCTTTGCAGTCTCTGCCGCATTAATCGGGCTCCCCAGCGAGGTAAGGCTGATGACGGTACCCAGCATCGCTGCCGCGGTTCTTTTCTTAAGCTTGAACGGTTTCAATCGTCTTCCCCCTTAAATTGAAATGGTCTGGACAATTAAGAAAACGGTTTCATGAAACCGGTTTCTTAAAGCCCCAAAAAGGTGGAGCACGTCATTTTATGAAGGGCTCCACGCTCTCGATTTTACTTCCTGCCTCTTCGCTCCACATCCTACTTTTCTCCTAAAAATCCCGTCTTTCAGCCGCTATTTTTGTCTAATCCTAGCTTTTCTTGTTGAATTAACAAATGGAAAAAGCAGTCGCGTTCCTGCTGTCTTTGTGTCCGCTTCGAATAAATTGGCTCCAGTCTATGAGATATATACCTTATTCCGAGCTCGAAGCTTGCACGTACTATGAAGCATATCGTCAAATGAGGAGTTGAATAATGAAAGCTTTAGTTACTGGAGGCGCCGGCTTTATCGGCTCCCACCTGACAGATGCGCTCGTTCAAAGCGGCGCCGTTGTCCATGTCATTGATAATTTATCTACAGGCTTCAGACACAACGTTCATCCTGAAGCGGTTCTCCATGAGCTGGATATGAATAGCGATGAGGCTATGCAGACCATAAAGCAAGTCAAGCCGGATATTGTATTTCATATGGCCGCGCAGGTCGATGTCCAGCGTTCGGTAGCTGACCCGGCTTTTGATGCTTCGATCAATATTGTCGGAACGATTCGCCTGATGATGGCATGCCGGCAGGCTGAAGTCGGCAAGCTTGTTTTTTCTTCTACCTCCGCTGTTTACGGCGATGCCAATAAAGAAAGAAATTTGGAGGATGCCGTTACAGCCCCCATCTCCTATTACGGACTGTCCAAGCTTGCCGGAGAAAGCTATATCCGGCTGTTTCACAAAATGTACGGTCTCCCCTATACGATATTGCGCTACAGCAACGTGTATGGCCCGCGGCAGAACGCTACCGGGGAAGGCGGCGTCGTTTCCATTTTTATGAATAAGTTAAAACAAGGCCTCCCCCTTCACGTAAACGGAAGCGGCAATCAAACCAGGGATTTCATCTATGTGCAGGATGTTGTGCAAGCGAACTTGGCAGCTATCCATCATGGAGACCAGGAAACGGTCAATATCAGTACGGGACTGCGCACTTCCATTAACAATCTGGTTCATATGATAAAGCTTATCCATGGTCAAAATGTCGACATCCATTACGGTCCGCAGCGGCCGGGCGATATTATGGACAGCTGCCTGGATAATACAAAAGCCAGTCAACTTCTAGGCTGGCGGCCTGCAAGCAGTCTGTTTGAAGGACTCTCCCAAACCTATCAGCAGGTGCCAATGAAATAACAAGAAAGCTAATAGCCGCTGCAGCCAGCGGCATATTAGCTTTCTGCTTCATTTCCTTCACTTAGTGGCCACGTAAATAATGGTAAATCCATCGTCTCTTCCGGGCACAATCTCGTACGTCTCGTTATCTTGCGTTACGGCTTGCTGGATATGAAAGCCATTCTTAACAAGCAGATTGCGCAGCTCTTTCGGACGATAATGACGAAAATGATGAGGGTTTACCCCATGCAAAAAGTAAGGGTTCTTTAAATGAGGAATAACGTTCTCGTTAGGCGCCGATATAAGCAGCACCCCGCCTTTATTCAAGCATTGATACAGCTTCCGGATAAATGACTGGTCATCCTTCATATGCTCGACGGTCTCGAAACAGATGATGATATCGTAGCTTGGCAGCGGGAGCTCCTCGTGAAAGGTGCCGGATAAATCGGTCTGGCAATAAACGGTTTTGTGGGAGAAGAAGTGATGAACCGCCCAATCTAAACCGTGCTGAGACTTATCCACTCCGACCGCTAATGTACATGCAGAATGAGCGGCCATATAATGCGTACCGAAACCTGAACCGCAGGCTGCATCGAGCAAAATATCGCCAGGGCGGATAAAACGTATCGCATATTGATAGCGATAGTAATGATCCGGCATGGCATCGTCTACTGACGTTGCATACATTCGTTCCATCTTGGCAATTTCGTCATCCATTTTTTTGCCTCCAGTAACCATGAAATCAAACTAGATTCCGCATAACAGATATTTACCGGGGGATATCTGTACATTGCAATCTTCTAAATCTATGAATCTAATATATGAAAAGCAGAAACGAGGAGGAGATCAGCTTGAGCGACTGGATAGATTTTTCTTCGCAGGAGGTTTCTGTCGGAACGGGATCGCTGCCGTTGTCAATAGCTACGGGTACCGAGATTTTGCTAACTTCTATCTTTCTTCCTATTGCGGATCATCAAACCCGGATTAACGGTTATGCAACAATCGGCTGGGAAACTCCTCTGTTACAGAACACGCAGCATATCAACATGATTTTTCGAATTCGCCGTGGCGGGTTTACATCGGCCCATAAGTTAATTTGCTGGGTCGTCGATTCCGTCTCCCTAGGCCATGACGTTCCCATATTAACGATAGATAAGACTTTATCTTTGCAGTTCACCGATCTGCCAAGTTCAGAGAACATTGGAACCTATCAACAATACTGCCTGACAGCAGAGCTCGCGGGTACGGGCATGGCAACAATCTCCGGGCCGATCACGCTTATCGGCGGAACGTTTAACCTATAAAAAGAGGAGGGTAACAAAAACGATGGCTATTCAAGATTCCGCTTCAATAAGAGTACTGCCGGACACTCATTCCCTCCCGCTTCCTATCTCTTTCGGTACAGAAACCTTGCTGACATCCCTATTTCTGAAGAGCTCTAGCCCTGACGGTAAAATCTTTATCGAAGCATCCGTCTGCTGGAGAGCCGAAGCGTCTCAGCTGCCCATCGTGCCGAAGATTATACTCCGGCTAAGGCGCGGCGGCGTTACTCCGGCTTCCCCCGAAGTCTCCCAAATCGCTGACTCCTGCTACTGGACCAGTAACACATCCCCAACCTCCGCCACAACCGCCTTTTATCACGTGGAATCTCCCGAACCCGGAACAGACGGATTATATCAGACCTATTATCTAACGGCAGAATCAGCCGGCATCGGCAGGATTACCATAACGGGACCGATTACATTGAAGGGAATCACAATCGGTTATGCCTGACGGTTTTGCTTTTGAAAGGAGGTGATAGCATGACTGTTACAATTGTAGACTACCAATATCAAGAAGTTGCGGCCGGAACGGGTTCTCTCCCGTTTATAATCTCTCCGGGTACCGAATACTTGTTGACTTCCGTTTTTCTCCAGGTCAATAACATCAATAACCGGATTGAAATCAAAGCATCCGTTGGCTGGGAAGCACAGCTGCTGCTGCTCAATATCGTTCCTAAGCTGCTCTTCCGCATCCGGCGAGGCGGCATCTCTGCTCCTGCTCCGGTTGTTTACCAGACCATGGATTCCGCGTTTATCGGCACAGCGCAAGAAGGCCCTTGGGTAGCGCTTGATTTCACGACGGCCTTCCAGCATACGGAAACGGCAACGGCAGGGCTGGTTGGTACCTTCCAGCAATATTCCCTCACCGTAGAGCATGTTGGACAAAACTCGGTTACCTTGACCGGCCCCGTGCATCTTGACGGAACCGTGTATCTGTAAGCAGGCAGCAATGAGGTGGTTGGTTAGCTGGATTCCGGCTAACCAACCGCTTCTTTGTTTACCGGTCCTCGAAAATATTCTGCGAGCCGGTTCGCGTATCCATCCATACAACGAAAGTTGTTCCTGCCGCGTTGATTTCCAGGTCGTTGTAATCGCCAATGGAGGGTGTAGGAAGGCCAAGCGACGGGTCCGCATTCGGATTAAAGGAGGCGCTGGTAATCCGGCGGTTAGGCAGAAACGTATTGCCGGCATCATTCGACTCGGCCAAAAATACGTCAATGAGATTACTGGTTACGCGGTTCGTATAGTACATAGCCTTGAAAGCTCCGGTGTCGCGGGAAACCGTCGCATTGGGCAAAAAGTTCTGTGTTCCGGCTGGGCTGTCGTCAATCTGTTTTGGAGCTGACCAGGTATTTCCCCTGTCCGTCGAACGAGACATAAAGATATGCGCGCTGCCCGTACGGTTGTCTTGCCAGACGGCATAGACGATACCTTGACCGTTAAACGGCGAGATATCCGTTGCCATATAAGCAATGGTCAAGACGCGGAAGCCAAAGGTTAGAACCGGAAGAGGCGTGGGTACGAGGTTGACGGCGGATACCACTACGATTGGCCCAAAGGTCACCCCCCCGTCCAGCGATCTCCGCATTAAAAACTCCGGCGTTCCGGGTCCGTATTGCATCCAACCGACGTACACATCGCCTTGCGGTCCAATCGTTATCGTGGACCCAAAGCTTGTTACGCCCTGCACCTGATTCGTCAGCAGAATCGGCGGAGACCATGTCTGTCCTTGATCAAGGGATCGCTGAAATAGGGTTTCCGATTGGGTGAAATTGTTAAAGTACCGTGTATACGCAATGTACGCCTGCCCTAGATAAGGACTTCCATTCGCCGTATCAATCATTAACGCGGGTTTATCATTATAAACAGCCGTCCCGTAGCCCTGATTGACAATGATAGGAGTAGAGAAAGTAGCTCCATTGTCGGTTGAACGATAAACGATAATCGAGGAGTTTTGCACAGGGTTTACAGTGAGCGCGGTAGCGGCGACCAGAAAGGTTTGAGCATAACCAAAAGCGGCTATGCCATCTCCCGACGCGTCAAATCCCGGTGGAGGTGAAAGTAAGGTTTGAGCATACGATACCCCTGCGTTAATCGAACGGTAGACCGTTGTCATATTATTGCCCGAACGCAAATCGTTTGTCGTTACCAAGATGGTGGATTGGTCAAGATTATTAAGCGCAATGGACGGCTCCTGCTGAGGCCCTGAAGGGGTAATTTGCTGATTTGCCATCTATCGTCACTCCCTTTCTAAAACTTATTAAGACTGGTTGGCTTGAAACAAGATCGAGCCGACAATATGGTCGTCTACGATTGAAAAAGACTTAGGAATGTCCATCTGATATGCATTCCGGAAATAGGTGCATATTTTCGCCCCATGGTGACCGGGATGCTTAGGCGGATGGGAAGCCTTGCGGATATGCTGTTTGCTCAGAAGCCGTTCATACAGCTCTTCGATTCGTTCTGCCATTGCGGGGAGAGACCATTGCTTGAGGCCCCAGCTGTGTCCGTTCTTGGCTAAACGGTTGCGAAGCGGCTTGTTCTCGATCAACAATTGCAGGCAGCGCGACAGCTCGCCGCTATCCCCCGCTCTTGCCATCAGACCGGTCTGACCGTGCTGAACCATCTCCGGAATACCTCCGGCATCCGAAACGAGTATCGGCTTGCTCGCAAGCTGAGCTTCCATGACGGCATACGGCTGGTTGTCATTCAGGCTCGGAAGGACGATGATATCCGATTGCCGCATTAACGAAGGCACGTCATTCCTGCTTCCCGCAAATACAACATAAGGCGATAAGCCGAGTTCAAGCGCTTTGATCTCCAGCTCTGCCCGGAGATTGCCGTCGCCAACAAACAGACATCTCCAATCGTTTCTGGATTGTTTGAGCAGGTGCAGGGCATCCAACAAGCTGCTGTGTCCTTTTACTTTATCAAGGCGGGCTGGACATAAAATATTGCAGTTGTCTTTTGGTAGCTTGAAAGAAGTTCTTTCTTTTGTGCGCTGCAAAAAATGCTCGATGTTCATTCCGTAAGGTACGACCTCCATATGGTCACCGGGCACCAAGTAACTGCCAAGCGTCCGATGCAGCCAGTTAGTCGGTACAACGGCCAAATCGCTCGAGGTAGCCCCATAATATTCTCTGGCGCAAGCATACTTCCAAATTGAATCGGAAGGTGCTCGGCCCTCCAGGGAAACCCAGAAATCGGTAGCGAGGCACCCGTGTATCGTATTGATCAAAGGAACGCCAACCGGCTTGATTTGCCATAAGGCACGCGAGGAAATGACGTCTTGCGCGTGGATGATATCATAACCCCGAAGGCCCAAATACGAAGCCGCCAGCGCATAAGAGCAAAACTCGATTTCCTGGTCCACGATCCAAGGGTCGATCGGAATCGGCTGCGAGGCATACACTGCTTTTATTTCTTTTTCAATTAAAGGTCTAAACAATTTTTTCTCAACTCTGCGGCCGGTATTCACGATATAGTAGCTGCTCTCGTCCGGATGTCTCGCTAGTATGTCTACTTCATGACCGAGCTTCTCCAGACTCGCTTTCAGATCCTGAATATATACCCATACCCCGCCTACATGCGGGATCAGCCAATACGTTGCAATAAGAATTTTCATAGGCTGTCAGCACGCTTCGATGCTATCGTTTTCTCGTAAAGAAGAATCGTCCGGTTAATCATCGTTTGTAACGACCAACTGCGAAGACCTTGATATCTCGCTTGATTGGCCAACTTCTTTCGTTGGTCTTCATCACTTAGCAGTTGATTCAAGCCACTGCATAACAGATTCGCCTTCCCGTTTGGAAAAAGGACGCCCGTCTTTCCATTGTCAATCATTTCGGGTATTCCCCCTGTGTCTGAAGCTATGATGGGTTTTCCAGCCACCTGCGCTTCCATTACGACAAACGGCAAATTGTCATGAATGCTTGGCAGAACAATCAGATCCGCTTCCTGCAGCAGCAGAGCCATGTTATTTTGGTGACCAAGAAAGCTTACCTGTTGACCTAACCCCAATTGGCTTACCGATTGTTCCAGCTGGCTGCGCATGGGACCGTCCCCCGCCAACCAGCAAATCCAATCCGAACGGGTTTCCTTTAGCTTAGACAAAGCTTGCAGCAGCACTTGATGGCCTTTCACAGGATCGAGACGCGCGGGACATAGGATTAATTTCAAGCCGTTTTTATTTAAGGCAGGCGTATAAAGGGCGGATTGATGGAGGAATTTCATCGTATCGAAGCCATATGGAATAACCACTGCCGAGGAATTTGTTCGGCCGGGTTTGACGTCATATTGCCGCTTAAGCCACCCGGAAGGAAAGATAACCCGGTCAGCTGCTAGTCTTCCGTAATGATCAAGCGCTTTCGCCCATTCCCAGGATAAGGAGCGCTTCGAGACAACACCCTGATGCATCCATTCCGCGGCTAGGTCTCCGTGAAGAGTTAACAGCAGCGGGATATGGGTCGGTTTCACTTCATGGGCGCCTATCGCGGATATGACATCCTGCGCGTGGATGAGATCGTAATCGTTCAATCTGAAATGGGATAACGCTTGACGGAAAGCGATGCGCTCGCTTTCCATATCACCCAGCCAAGCGTCAAAGGAAAGCATCTTTATATTGTATCTCGTACCGATCTGCCGCTTTACCGCCGCCGAAACCAACGGTTTATCGATGGTTTTCCCCTTGTCTACAATGTGGTATTTCATCCCCGTTTCGTTATGGGAGATAATATCCACTTCATGTCCCAGGTCTTCAAGTCCCTTCCTTAATGCCAGCGTATACGTGGAAACTCCACCGGAATAAGGAATACACCAATAAGAAACAAGGGCAATCTTCATTCCGCTTCCCTCCTCCGGCTAGACTGTCTCTCGGCTGATACGCTGGCGGTACCACTCAATCGTTTTAATAAGTCCTTGCTCCAGCGACACGGACGGGCTGTAGCCTAGTATAGTCTCCGCCCGAGTCAAGTCGGGCTCGCGGGCCGGCATATCCTCGTAACCCGGACCGTAAGCCTCCGCATAGGATTTGAGTATAACCGGCGACGTAGAACGGCTCAGCTGGATAATCAGCTGCGCAAGCTGAGTGATCGTCACGGAATGAGTCGAGCCGACATTAAATGCCAGACCGTCTGCCTCCGGGCTGAGCGCCGCGATCGTTCCGCTTACGGTATCGTCCACAAAGGTGAAGCATCTCCGCTGCGTACCGCTCCCGTATACCTCAAGTGGTTCTCCTTTTAATGCGGCGGTAATGAATCTGGCTACGACCCCTCCATATTGCGAGTTTGTTTGTCTAGGTCCGTAGGCATTGAAATAACGGAGCACCGTTACCGGAAGTCCTTTCGCCGCATACGCAAAGCACATATGCTCGTCAATGGATTTGGCCGTTGCGTAACTCCAGCGATGAATGGAAGGCGCGCCGTATACGCGGTCCGACATCTCGTTAAACGGCAGCTTCTCGTTCTTCCCGTAGATCTCCGAGGTCGATGCAAATATAACCTTCATGCGGCTTGGATAAGCCAGTTCAAGAATGTTACGGGTCCCGTCGATATTGCCTTCGATTACCTTGATTGGATCTTCTACCGTATTTTTCACTCCAAGCACGGCTGCCAGATGATAGACCGTATCCGCTTGACTCATGCATTTCTTCACTAACTTCCGGTCTAGTACCGATCCTTCAATAAGCCTATGACGAGGATGATTGGATAAGTGAGCGAGAAACTCGTGTCTTCCGTTCGAGAAATCGTCTAATGTCGTGACGGTGTGTCCTGCCGCCAACAAGCTTTCCACAAGATGAGAGCCAATGAACCCTGCCCCGCCTGTTACCAATATCTTCAAGAAATTCCCTCCTTAAATTAGGATCACGTTATTCCGGTCCGCAAGTTTGCCGGTTGCATTTCTCGTATCCAAGACGATAGGGGTATGAGTGACAATAAGCTCGTATGGAATATTGGAATGATCCGTCAGAATGACGGTGCAATCGTAATTTTTCATATTCCTGGCAGTAAGCGGAAGCGAATGGAGGGTTGCTTCTCCCACTTGAAGTTCGTTAACGTAGGGATCGAAAAACCCGACTTGGACGCCTTCTTGCAGCAATTGTTCAATGATAGGCAAAGCGATGGATTCGCGCATATCGTTTACGTCTTTTTTATACGTGACTCCGATAATCAGCACACTGCTACCTTTCAGCTCTTTAGGCTTCAGTGTTTTGGAAACTCTTCCCACAATATAAGCGGGCATACTCTCGTTTACTTGCGAGCTCAGCTCGATGAAAGGCATGTCGATTTGATGCTCTCTCGCCTTCCACAGCAAATACAAGGGATCAACCGGTATGCAATGTCCGCCGATTCCAGGACCGGGATAATATTTGGTAAATCCGAACGGTTTTGTCCCTGCTGCCTCAATAACTTCCCAGAGATTGATATCCAGCTCCTCGCATAGCTTAAGAAGACTGTTCATAAAAGAAATGTTCAGGAATCGCTGGCAGTTTTCCAGCAGCTTCGTCATCTCCGCGGCGCGGGGGGAAGAGACGACCACCACCTTCTCAAATGCCGTACCATAGACTTCCTTGGCGTACGAGGTGCTTGCCGGATTCACTCCGCCTACTACCTTTGGAATTTGCGAGAGCTCCCAATGCGATCCGGGATCGATTCGTTCCGGCGAATAAGCTAGCAGAAGATCCTTCCCGACCTCCAGTCCCGTGCTCTCGAGAAGCGGCTTCAGGATTTCCTCGCTGGTTCCCGGGAAGGTGGAGCTCTCGAGGGCTACAAGCTGCCCTCTTCGCAGATGAGGAAGTATGCAGCGGGTAGCGTTTACCACAAATCTCAAGTCCGGCTGCATATGCTCGTCAAGCGGTGTCGGAACGCACAAAATAATGACATCCGCCTTCTCTATCACTTCAAACGAATGGCTGACATGAAAGTTTTTCCCGCTAAATAGCTCTCGTATATCGTTTCTCTTATAGTCGGATAAATAGGATTGACGTTTCTGCAGCATTTGAATCTTGCGAATATCGGTATCGATTCCGTAGACCGTATTCCCCTTCTCTACGAACAGCTTCGCGAGCGGCAATCCGACATACCCCAGGCCAATTATGGCGATTTTATATTTAAGGGCAAGCTCCAATCTCTTTCAACTCCTTCAATTCATCTTCTAGCATGATACGCAAATGAATCAGAGAAGCATTGGATTAACGTCTAAAGGCTATGAAAATAGTAGTTTATCCCGAATTTACGGACTAAAAGAGATAAATGCCATGCTTTGGCGATTATTGCTGGAAATCCTTCTATTTTACGGGGCTGTTTAATAGGGAAATGCCCGTCCGAAAATGCGAGCGAAATAGGTTCGTGTACGTTAACAATACATGTGCTGAATCATATACTAATGGGACGACGGACCAATCGGAGGACAATACATGCGAATCTTAATCGCTTGCATGTGGGCACTGCCGCATGCCGGCGGCGTAAATACCTATGTCAATCAACTGGTCAAGGGATTACAAGGTGCCGGCCATGAAGTTGATATATTTTCCTCAACGCCGGATGCGCAAGGCTACTATATTCCAAGCAGAAATTTATCGATAGAGAAAAGTCGGCTGGCTCCTCTCATTGCCCACCAAACGGAGCTTTATTTGAATCAAATGCTGCTTGATATCGATCCCTGGATCAAACAAGCAGAGGTTGATAGATTGTGCATGGAAGCGGCCGCTTTGTATTTTGGGCTAAACGAATACGATGTCATACACGCGCAGGATATCGTAAGCGCACACGCGATAGCCCGCGTTAAACCTGCCCATATCCCCCTAGTCACAACCATTCATGGCTGTCTGACAAAGGAATGGTTTGTTAAATTGAAGGAACTGGGCTTGACCGACCAAAATATAAACTCTCCCTTGTGGCATTATTCGTCCTTGCGGGAGTATCTTGGCGCAACGGTTAGCGATGTAACGATTTCTCCTTCGCTTTGGTTAAAAAACGAGCTGGTTAATGATTTTGCCGTTCCCGAAGAACGCGTGACGGTCAGTCATTACGGATTTGATATCGCGGAATTTCAAAATAAAATGCTAAGAGAACCAAAAACGGTTAAACCCCTTGCCGAAAAGGTATTTATATGCCCCGCCCGCTTCGATATCGTCAAAGGACATTCCACTCTCATTCATGCCTTAGCCAAGCTAAAGGAAGTACGCTCCGACTGGGTATGCTGGCTGGTCGGGGACGGTTTCCTGCGCGAGGAATTAATTCAACTTACCAATCAGCTTGGCCTCTCGAATCATATTCTTTTCTGGGGACACCGGGAGGACGTGCCCGAAATGATGCAGCAAGCTGATTTTGTCGTGTTGCCCAGCATGCAGGACAATCAGCCGTTTGCGATCATTGAAGCTCAAATTGCTGGTAAACCGGTCATCACCTCTGATGCCGGAGGCATTCCGGAAATGGTTACCCATCTTCAGAACGGGCTGGTATCCCGCTTGGGAGACCCGGAGCAGCTTTATTCATGCCTTCGAACAGCCCTGGAGGAGCCGGAGCTGTTAAGCGTGATGGCCGAACAAGCGAAAGCGTGGGGACATCATCACTGGTCATTGTCTACGATGATCTCACGGGTTCTGGAGCTGTATGAGTTCGCGCGGAGTAAACATGAGGAGGAGCGTCTTTCCTTTGAGGCTCAATTTGGGGAACAAGCCATCTCAATGCCAGAGGAGGAGCGCAAATGGGTTTCGTCAAGAAAAAGAAAACGGACAGCTCGAAAAACAAAAAAATATCGAAAAAAAATAAGAGGTTTAAAAAGATAAAAAAGGCAAAAAAGCCGTTTAATAAACGAAGAAGGAAGCATGTGCCGGCTGCAATTGAAACGCTAAACCTCGCGCCTCTCTTTGCTTCTCCTCTCGATCCAAACTTTATCCTTTCAAAAACGGATGAAGAAGTTTGGAGACGTATTCTGAAAGCTCAGCCCCAAGACTACGTCCTCCCTGACACCTTTACCTTTCAAAGGCTTAAGCAACTCATTCCGCCGATAATAGCACCTGAATCAGAGGAAACGATATCGCAATAAAAAAGAGCGGGCCGTTCATAAGCAAACGGCCCGCTCTTCCTATTCTTCCCGCTCCTGCGGCTTGTATAATTCCTGTTCCTTGAGATGCAGGTTTTGTCCGTAATTTTCAATCTTGGAATCCAGCCGCTCCAGCGTCCTTGTCATTTCGTCGATCCGAAGACGGAGCTGCTCCCGCTGCTCGATTAGCAGCTCTTTCCTCGCCTCCGTCGTATGATCGCCCTGCTGGCACAGATTGACGTATTCGATCAAAGCTTCAATCGGGAGACCGGCGTATCTCATGCATTTGATAAACTCCACCCATCTGAGATTATCCTCGGTAAACTCCCGGATGCCACTGTTATTGCGGTTCACGGACGGGATTAATCCAATACGTTCATAATAACGGAGCGTATCCTGTGACAGGTCGTACTTGGCGCTGACCTCGGCCATTCTCATACGAAATGTCCCTCCTATCCATAATCGATATAATAGTAGTTTACATCGTCGACATATCGATGACAAACCGGTAACGGACATCGCTGCGGAGTACGCGTTGATAAGCTTCATCCACCTGATCGGCGTTGATCCGTTCGATTTGCGGCTTAATGCCATGCTCCGCCGAGAAATCAAGCATCTCCTGCGTCTCGCGGATGCCGCCAACAAGCGAGCCGGCAAGGCTTCGGCGCTGCATGATCAGAGAGAAGGCTCGATAGGAATCCGGTTCGGAAGGCGCGCCGACGTTAACCAGCGTACCGTCAACGCGAAGCATGGACAGATAGGCATCCACATTCAGATTGGCGGACACGGTATTCAAGATCAGGTCAAACCGGTTGGCCAGCTCTTTGAACGTATCCGGGTTGCTTGTTGCGTAATAATGATCCGCGCCAAACGCGATGGCCTCTTCCTTCTTGTTCATTGACTGGCTCAGAACGGTTACTTCCGCTCCAAGGGCATGCGCGTATTGCACGGCCAGATGGCCAAGACCGCCCATGCCAACGATGGCAACCTTTTTACCCGGGCCCGCATTCCAATGCTTCAAAGGAGAGTACGTTGTAATACCCGCGCATAAAAGAGGACTTGCAGCGTCAAGCTCCAGGCTGTCCGGAACACGGACAACAAATCGCTCCGTTACCACGATCTTCTGGCTGTAACCGCCATAAGTCGGCTGCCCGTCATAGTCGAGGGAGTTATACGTGCTGACCACGCCTTTCGTACAGAACTGCTCCTCGCCCTGCAGGCAATATTCGCATTCGCCGCAGGAATCTACAAAGCAGCCTACCCCAACGCGGTCGCCAACGGCAAACTTCGTAACCTCGGACCCTACTGCTTCCACGACACCCGCAATTTCGTGCCCGGGAACAAGCGGGAAGATTGCCTCGCCCCATTCGCCAAAGGCCGTATGGATATCGGAGTGGCAGATACCGCTGAATTTAATATCGATTAGAACGTCATCCGGACGCAGGGCTCTCCGTTCAATCGTTGTTTTTTCGAAAGGCGCTTTTGCGCTTGCAACACTGAGTACATGAGATTTACACATAGGTTTTCTCTGCTCCTTTAATCTATGAAATAAAGAATACAATCGGAGTATACATGCTGGAGTGAACTCCAAGTCAATCCCTTTGCTTAAACAAAAAGAACCGCTCCTCCTGGAACGGCTCCCTTCTTAAACAACCTTATAGATTGGCGTATACGATATTTCTTAACCGAGGATGGATATAAGGCTCCTGATTGTTTAGCAGATGCTGAGCATACATGACGGTCAGTCCGGAGTCCGGATCCATAATCGCCATGCAGCCTGCGGCACCGCTCCAGCCAAATTCCCCCAACGGGCTTAGCGATCCGCTTTGCGCTTTGGACGCATGCGTTCTGACGCCTAATCCGTAGCCGTAGCCTTTCAGCTGCTCCCAGTTATAATCCACGCGCATACGGTCGGTCAAATGGTCCGTCCGCATCAGATCAACCATTGCCGGCGACAAAATACGCACGCCATCCGGGCTTGTTCCCTTATTGGTGAGGGCATTGAGGAATAAAGCATAGTCGCTTACCGTAGAGAGCAGTCCCGCGCCGCCGCTCTCGTATTCCGTTCCAAGCCGGTAGCCGTTCCCGTCTTTGCGGACCGGTCGGCCCTGTTCATCCTTGTATTCGTATTGCGGTAGGAGGCGGCTCTGCTGCTCCCCGGAAAGATCAAACGCCGTATCCTTCATACCCAGTGGACCCGTAATCTCCTCCCGGATATAGGCGCCGAAACGCCGGCCGTCCACAACCTCGACAAGTGCCGCTAGCACGTCGTGACATAGGCTGTAATTCCAGCGGGTGCCCGGCTCGAAAAGAAGCGGTTCTTTGGACAATGCCTCCGCAAAGGCTCGAGTCGGCACCCTTCCATTCGTTTGCTCCGCAACCTCCTTCAAGGAAGGAGACCCGATATCATAAGAGAAGCCGGCCGTCATCGTAAACAGATCGCGAACAAGAATCGGTTTCTTTGCTCTTTCGATCTCAAGCTTGCCGCCAGGAAGTCGCTTGCGGACATTCATATCCGCATATTCGGGAAGGTAAGCGGACAACGGATCGTTCAGCAGCATTTTGCCCTGCTCCACAAGCTTAAGAGCCGCCACGCAGGTCATGATTTTCGTCATGGAATAGATGTTGAAGATACGTCCTTCTTCAATAGGAGTTTCTTCTTCCAGATTGGAGAAACCGCTGCGATAACGGATTACCGTTTCGTTGCGGTGAATGACCATTACTTCCGCCCATGGAATGCGCCAGGAGGTCAATCGGTCGATAAATTCGGTCAAAGCTTTCATAGTTGCACTTCCATTCTACTTTATGAGATAAGTTCTATTCGTAATCCATAACAACCATCTGATGGCATTGCAGTTCAGGCACGGTATAAGCAACTGCGCCATCGTTGCTGCTGAACGGCAGCGGAGTAATCTGCGGCGCTAGATAGACCTGCTTCACGGGACGAGCTGTCCGAACCGAAACCTGAACATTGTACAGAGGAATAATATCCTCGATGACTTCCACCCCGTCGCCTCTTCTTACCGGCGAAGCATAAAGGAGGTGATTAACAAGGCGATTCCGTTCCTTCTGCTCCTGAAGGGTAACGATGCCCTGCGCGGGCAGACTGGTTTGAAGCGTCTTATCCGGAAGCAGACGATCGAGCGCGTATAGAACGGCTTCCTTCAGAATCAGGCTGCCTTTCTTCGCGTAATCCTCAAACACGTTCCAGGCGATGTAGATTCCGCTGCCGCTCTCCACCATGCCGGGGCCTCCGTTATTGTGGCTGCTTGGCGTGTGCTGATGGGAGCAGAAGGTGAAGGCCTCCCGGTTAAAGAACGGATCTTCGCGCCTGCCGAGCTCGGTTCCCCCGTTAAGCTCAATCTTCTGACCCTGGGAGTAAAAGATGAAGGAGGCCTCTCCTAAACTCTTTAACGCAAAACCCGGACGGAAGTAATCGGGTTTGAAAGGGTTCACTCCCAGGTACCGTACTCCGAAGTCAACGGCAAACGCTTCCCCTGCCGGATCAAGCCCGGACCAGCCCGTGGCTAGGAGTTTTCCGCCTTGCCGCAGGTACACCTCCAGCTTGTTCCGCAGTGGTTCATCAATTGCTACGTAATCCGGCAATATCAAAGCCTTATAGGCGCTGAAATCATGCTCCTTGTCGATAACGTCAAACAGAATTTTACCCTCAAGCAGCATCCGTACGGCTCCTGCATCGGATGCCCCTTTGGATAACCCATCCCGCGCTTTCTCATGGACGCCAGCGGCTTCAAGCGATAGAAGCGCCACATCGGCGACATTTGCCGTGTCCGCGCACCAGGCTTCCTTGCTCTCTACCTCGCTATAAACGGAGCCAATAAGCGCATACGTCGCTTTATCCATACAACCGTCCGGATGCAGCTGATCCCCGATGGAGCATTTCGCGCCATTGGCTATGCTGAGCGCCGCTTCGTAACGAAGGGCGTTCGGATGCTTATAGCCGCCGAATTCTCCCCAGGACGTATGGAATTTCCCCGTCATGCCAAGGAAATCAACGCCAAGAGTTTGGGCGTATCTGGCCGACAGAGGGAAATGATCGTAACCCCAGCCGCCCGTCGGCAGCGATTCCAGCTCCAAATGGGTGTTCATCATGGCCAAGTCGCGGCGTCCCCGCTTAATGTGTCCGCCATTGTGGAAGATCGGCAGTCCCGGCTTGACCGACTCCACCGTTTCCTTCACCTTTGCCGTATAATTGGCATACGTTCTTTCCCATAAACGGCGCATGGCTTGCTCATCCCTTGGATCCATGCCTTCCCGCCTTGCGCTCTCGATACAGTTATGGCAATAGCATTTCCGTACGCCAACAATATCGAGGAATACGCCGTCCGCATCGTAACGCGATACCACTTCGCGAATTTGCGCGAGAAGGATATCGAGATAAGGGGAGTTCATGCAAAATTGATGATAGCCCGGCTCCAAAAAGCCTTTTACCCATCCGGTCGTATCGTTCTCGTCGCGGATCAGCCATTCCGGATGCCGTCTGGCCAGCTTCTCGTCAAGTCCGGCGGACAAGTAGACCGGAGTTTTGACGTCAATCTCATGCGCAGCCTCGATCTGGGCGGCAAGCAGATCAAAGCTGAGACCCGGATGGATCTCGTTTGCTTCCGAAGGATGGTAAGCCCAGCCGTGATGGCATTTGGAGAATACGGTAATGGAATCGACATGGCCTAGCCGCAGCATCTCCTGAAACTGCTTTTTGTCAAAACGTTGACCAATGGGGGCGATAGCCTCTGAGGTATGGAAATCAAGATGGACCTGGCGAAAACGCATAAGTTGTCATCCTTTCCGGTTCGTTTACCTTTAACTATATAAGTTCCGCGTTTGACCGGACAGGTTCATTAACGACTTTTTATAGCACATTTTCTACCTAACGGATAACGGCTGTGATACAATCGGGTAAGCGATTACAACGCAAAGGAGCCTTCACCATGTTTTGCCTGGAACTTGTCATCCCTCCGCTTCCGCAGCTATTGACGATCGGTCATTCCTTCTGGGCGCCGGGACAGCAGCATGTGGCAAGATCGTTTAACGTATACGACATGCTGTTTGTTCTGAAAGGAACCTTGTATATGACCGAAGACGATGTGCCTTACGAGATTAAGGAAGGCACCATGCTTGTGCTGGAGCCGAACCGCATGCATATCGGCCATCGGCCATGCGAGGAAGTAACCGAAATCTACTGGATCCATTTCGCTCATCCCGCTCCGGTCCGCACGATGGACAGCGGGCAAATCTCGTGGTCGATTCCTTTCACCAAAGGGACCGTCGACGATCTCACTCCCCATCGGCAGGTTATGTACTTACCGAAATTTACGAATATACGCGCCACCGACATTTTGCCGTTCCTTCAGCAGATGCTGGAGCTCCATCATACCTTGTCGCCTGCAAGCTCCTTGCCGCTCCAGACGCTGCTAGCCGGATTGTTTGTTGAACTGCAGACAGCGGTAAGCAGCCAATTCGCTCCCCGGTCCAGGCTGCTCTGCGATCAGACGATCGCTTATTTGCAGCAGCATCTGACCCATCCGTTTGATGCGAAGCATATGGAGCAGACCCTGCATTTCCATTTCGACTATCTCGCCCGCTGTCTGAAGAAATATACGGGGATGAGCCCGCTTCAATATTTGCATAATCTGCAGATCAAAAAGGCTAAAACGCTGCTTGAAAGCACCGAGCATTCCGTATCCGAAATCGGCCAGCTGGTCGGGATCGAGAATACGAATTACTTCATAAGGCTGTTCCGCAAACAAGCGGGTATGACTCCAGGGCAATACCGTTCCGTCAGATTCGGACGGGTATAACCCGGGCCGCCCAGCTACTTGGCGGCATAATGCAGCGCCGAGCGGTAGTCCAGAGGCGTCATTCCTTTTTGCTTTTTGAACAGCTTGCAGAAATAAGGAGCGCTTAACCGGCCAACCTCATCAGCGATCTGCCGCACCGGCATGTCGGTGCTTCCGAGAAGCACGCATGCCTCGCGCATTCGCCTTGCCGTCACGTAATCCGTCAGCGAAACTCCCGTATACTGCTTAAATAGATGAGAGACGTAGTAAGAGGACAAATGCAGCTCTTCGGCGAGCAGCTCAAGGCTGAAGGGCTCCCGGAAATGACGCTCGATCCAATCCATCATCGCTTCGATATGGACGGTTTTGGCTGCGGACCATTCTTCCGGAGACAGCTGCGGCTGAGCAATGACCGACAGCTGCAGGTATCGCAGCAAAGAAATCAGCAGCAAGATTTGAGCCTCCTGCTCCTCCCCGCTTTCCCGCATCGCTTGTACCTGGCCTTCCATGACGGACATCAGTTGATTTTCCGAAAAGGAGAACTTAGGCATGGGCAGCGCTCCCCTGGTCAAGTAACGGAAAAAGGATAACAGCTTCGGAAATGGCGCCAGATAAGGCTCGAGAAACCGGGGATCAAAGGTCAGATTGGTTCGGATATAGCGGGCACCCTTCCGACCCGGAATTTCCAGCTTGTGCAGCTGATACGGCTGAAAGCAGAACAACGAACCCCCTTCAAGCTCGTAGCTATTGCCTTCCACCTCCACGACCCCGCGACCCTCATGAATAAAAAGCAATTCAAGACCTTGATGGGCATGAAACCGCAAAAAATGCTCCTCCGTCCATTCATCCCGGAATGCGAGAAAAAAGCTGCTTTGCCCCGGCGCTACATGCTCGATGCGAGATGCCAATTGTATCTCTCCCCCAAAGATAGAATCGCAATTTAGTTATATCTTAGCACAACAGAGAATAATTCGTCCGGCTATATAATGAAGGCATCTTGATGATAGAACCCGGAGGTGCCTTATGCAGCGATATCATTATTTGGCGCACTGCCGCCATGGCGTAGATCCTTCCGTCTGCTTCCGCGATGTTGCAAGCGAGCTTCAAGAACGGATGAAGGAAACGGTCGTTCGCCATCTTAGCTTGTTCCACTATGGATCCAAGCTTTTTCTCTACTATGAGAGCCCCTTAATGGATGCGGATCCCCACGCTCTCTTCAAGCGCTGCGAATCCGGACTTGAGCAATGGCCGGGTACGGACACGCCCCGGAGATGGGTGCCGATGATGGATATTTTCCATTATCAGCAGCCTGTCGGCGCGGAGCATTGGCGACGAATCCACCCCTCGCCACGGCCTTATGCCCGGATCGCGCGGCTGAAGCCGGAGCAAGTGGCCAGCTATATTTTCTACCATTATCAATACCAGGAAGAGCGCCCCGGTGACGGAGACAAATACGGTATGATCTCGCTTTACGAGAATCTATTGTTTTTCTATTCCGAATCGCCGGCTACAATTGAACCCCCACCGTATGCAGGCAAGCTTGACACCGCGAATACGCCTTCAGATTGGCAAGCCGCAATGGATCCCCACTTCATCATGTGGGATCAAGACGCCGGCAAATCCCTGGCCTGGCTGGAGATTCCCCTGCTGCTCCAGCTTGAAGGCGAAGCTTATGACGAGGAGCATGCACGATGAGAACAACGTGTAGCTTAAATGGCGAATGGGATTTCATGCCTCTGTATGAGCATGGACCTGACTTGACTCTTCCCGAGCAGCTTATCTATGAGGAACGGAAAGTACAGGTCCCGTCCAGCTGGCGTTCTTCTTACGTGCGGGCATCGGGCAAAAGCTTTGGGGAAATAGCCGATCACGGATATGCTCCCTATGATTGGTATGGTTATCCGAAGGAATGGGCACGGGCGGATGCCGGCGTGCTCCATCGGGTGTTTCAGGCGCCCGTAGAGAAGAACGAGCGTCTATTCCTCAGGTTTGACGGCATTATGCAAAAAGCCGCCGTCTATCTGGATCATCAGCTGGTTGCTGTCTGGGAGGATGGTTATCTCCCGCTTCTCGTGGAGGTAACGGAGCGGATCCAGGCGGGAAGCAGCCACCAGCTGCATGTCGTGTGCGGCAGCTTTGACAAAGTTACGCTGCCTTCCGGGCAGCAAAAGGTTACCGGGTTAGTCGGCTCCTGGTTTGGCGCTCTAGCGAGAGGCCTATGGGCGGATGTTTATTTGGTAAGCAGGCCGCTGCTATCGCTCTCGGATGTAACGATCCGCACATCCGTCCGGGAGGGCCGGCTTCACGTAAGTACCGGGATAAGCCATTCCTGTAGGGAGCAGCTAGACTCGTCTATCAGAGTTGAACTGCGCGTAAGGGAGAGCAGCTCGCAAGCAGCCTCCCCTATTATCATAGCAGCTGAGGCTGTTTCGGCTGAATGGTCGAATGAGGGTCAATCCAGCCAAGCGGTTTTCTCTATCCATTGGGCAGATGCCAAGCTGTGGAATCCGGATCATCCTTTCCTCTACGCGCTGGAGCTGGTGCTAATAGACGGTAACCGTGTACTGGACCGGGTGGAGGAACGGTTTGGTTTTCGCGAAATAACTACCGAAGGTCCTCGATTTTATTTAAACGGGATTCCCGTTAACCTGCGTGGCGATTCCTGGCATTTCCAAGGCGGGATTCAACAAACGAAGGAGTACGTAAGGAACTGGTACCGCATGTGCAAGGAAGCCGGCGTCAACTGCGTTCGCCTTCATGCGGAACCGCATCCGGCTTATTATTTGGACATTGCCGATGAAGAAGGCATGCTCATTGTGGACGAAACCGCGATTTACGGCTCCAGCAAATCGATGTTGGCCGATCATCCCGAATTTATTGGCAGCTGCAAGAACCATATCCGAAGATTGGTGGAACGGGACAGGAATCATCCTTCCGTTATCCTGTGGAGCCTGCAGAACGAGATGCGCTGGGTGGACGGGCGCGACGGCTTCAAGCTGCATATCCCGTCTATGATGGCTGTCATTCGCGAGCTTGACTCCACCCGTCCCATTATTCTGGAAGGAGATAACCGTCTTCTCTCCAAAGAATTAACCGAAGTAGAGACCCGGCATTACAACATCGACGGAACCATCGACGGTTGGGACCGAAAGGCGC
The DNA here is from genome assembly GCF_003399985.2 of Paenibacillus sp. ATY16. Lineage (NCBI taxonomy): Bacteria > Bacillati > Bacillota > Bacilli > Caryophanales > Paenibacillaceae > Paenibacillus > Paenibacillus sp. ATY16. The sequence goes on from NZ_NMOK02000056.1 coordinate 178,306, forward strand.
CTCTCGTCTTTGGCGAGCATGGCGGCTGGTGGTATATTTGCCCTCAGAACAGCAGCATGTACGTTGGCCATCTTGCGTACAAGGATACGGAGGAATGCACGAAGGGGCTGGCGGAAAAGGAACGTTTGTTTATCGAATACGCGAGGCGGCAAGGGGTATCGGGTCTGTCCACCTTCAACTTTGCCCATTATTTCATGCGTGCGATGCCCGAGCGGGACATCCCGCTTCAGCTGCCTCATTCGGAAGCGGAAGGTCCGCAGCTGAAAGTGATTCCGCGGTACTCCCTAACCCTTAATAACGGCCTTCTTCCGGAGGAGTATCCGATGTACCGGAAAAATCCGTCTTTTGATATTTTGGCCGCTGCTTTTAAGCCCGCCACTCTTATTCCGGCCGAATATAACCGCTCGTTTTTTGATGATGAGCCAATTGTCCGGAGCTTTGATGTATATAACGACACGCTGCATACCCGTCAGACCACTGTTGTCTGCGAAGTACGGCAGGAAGGACGGCTCATTCACAAGGATACTTTCGAGTTCCGGCAAGCTCCCGCTAATCGCACCACGGTAACGACAAGATGGAAGCCGGAGTCCGTTCATGATCAATCTCTTATTCAATTACATGCCGTGTTGCTGCATGATAACGTACCTGTGCATGAACTGGATTTGAGCTTCAAGCTGTATCCTTCCCGATATAAGACGGAGCCCATCGTCATCAACCGGCCCGTCGTTTATACAGGCGGCGAGCGGGACTACGCTATAATTCGTACATTGATTCCGGAATGCAAGCCCATCACTGCGGAACAGATTCTGCAGCTTTCTCCCGAGCATCTCCTCGTGGCGGGAAGCAAACTCGAAGATCCGGATGGACGGCTTGAGGAGGCGCTTAACCGGTACGCCGGTCAAGGCGGCAGGATTGTGCTGCTCGAGCAGCTTCATTTGTCCTTTGGAGATTTGGCGATCTCCCGGCAAGACTTCATGAGAGCTCATTCCGGGGATTACAGCCATCCCGTTCTTCAAGGACTGGGTAACGACGATTTCATGTTTTGGCACGAAGAGCTTCGGGAAGACGGGCCTCTTCCGATTATCCATGCCGCTTTCGAGAAGCCGGTTAAAGGCACCTTCAAGATGCTTCTGGAATGCAGCGCGGGAGATTTCGGGGATGGCGGAGATTTATGGTCGCCACTTCTGGAATACCGGGGCAAGGAAGGGCTGTTTGTTGCCAATCAGCTGGAGCTGATGGCGAACTTCCACCGGGTACCGCAAGCCTGCCTCTTGCTTCGCAATTTGCTTGCTTATGCGGGGAACGCCGAGGATACGATTATCCTTCGTGCAGGGGCGTTCATAAAGCCGGGAGGAAAAACGGAGGCTTTCCTGCGTACTATAAGCCTTGTTTTTGATCGGCTTACGGACGTTATTAAAAAGCTCGATGATTATGGCCTTATTCTGATTGAGCCGCATCTGCTCGCAGATCCTAATTCGGCTGCGGCTATGCGGGAATATGCGGAAAAAGGCGGCAAGGTGGTCATCCTCCCGGCAGTAGACGGGCAAGATGCTACGCTGGCCGCACTTCTTAGTCGGAATGTCACCGTCCGGGAGAAAGCAACCTATCATCTTGAAGCGGACAATTCGGACCCAGCGGTTCAAGGCTTTAGTCCGGTAGATTTGTTTGGTTACGACAAGGTGTTCTTGTCTCCGCGGGACGTCGTAAACCGCCCTCTCGCTTCGCATAGCCTGTCGGTGGATGGCGCTGATGTACTATGCAAGAGCGTGGAAGGTACCGCGTGGCACGATTATTTCATCGGCCAGCATACGGATGAATACAGCAGACTAGCTCTGGTTGAACTGAATCGGGAGAAAGAACAACCAACCGGGCATTACCTCCTTCAAATGCAGGTAGGCCAAGGGTTGTTTATGCTCTCTCAGCTTCTTCTGGAACCGGAAAGCGACAAGTCGATTCGTTTGTATACGACATTGCTTGCTAATCTCGGCGCGTCGTTTGATGACGGTCTCCTGTCGGCAGTCAAAGGCAGCAGTCAATGGGCCGTGGAGAAAATCATGGCCATGCCTTGCCGGCCTTATGTCGATTTCGAAGCCATGAAAGCCTACTATATCGATCCCGAGTTCTCGCTTAACAATCTAGGCGAAGGACTTTACGGCTGGATGCAGAAAAAAGAGCGGAGCCGCGATGACGGAACGTTCCGCATTGTTAATTCAAACGGAGACCGCTGGTTTCTCAGCTGCTTTGTTTATATGCTGGACCCTTCGTCTGAAGTAAAGAAGGGCCGGCTACAGATTACAACCAACAGCTCCTGCGAGATTTATATAAACGGCAGCCCGGTGCTCGCGCCGGATCAAGAGATTACCCTCCAAGCCGGAATTAACCGCCTGATTGCCATTGTGGACGGTACGGAAGAGGATATCAGGATTGGCATGGTATTAAAAAATACGGACGGCACTCCGATGAAGCATCTGCAATACAAGCTGACTCTCGACGAAGTAGAGCCTAAATAGAATTGGAGGAACGTCCTCATGAGCAAAAAGGAACTCGTTTCCAAAACCGCCGCTGCAGCTAAGGATGAACTTCTGCGTTTAGCGGAGGAGAGTATGTCCGTCAGCTGTCATGCCGTTCCCGTCTGGCATATTCCCGGCTTTTATTTCGATACCGCCGGTCACCAGGCCGCGAAAAAACTCATGGAGGCCGATGCGCAAGCCGCTTACGTAACCGCACTTGCTTACCGCCTTACTGGCAGACAGGACTATGCGGACAAAGCGGTGGAGCTACTCCAGGGCTGGGCTTCTATTAACCGGGAGCTCGCGGACAAAGACGGTCCGCTGGTGTCCGCTTATTTGGGATCAGGCTTTCTTCAAGCGGCGGAGTGGCTAACAGGTTATCAGGGATGGAACCTGGAGGATCGGGATTCATTTATCCACTGGATCACTACTGTTCTATTACCGGAGTGGGACCGAATCCCGCTCCGGAACAATTGGTGGAGCTGGAGCTTGTACGCCCAGCTATTGCTCTATCGTTTCCTGGATGATCAGGCCGGTTTTGCGGAGGAGGTCGCTCATTTGAAGGAGCATATCGACTTTTCCCTATCGCTTACCGGCTTTATCCCGGAAGAAACGCTAAGAGGAACCAATTCGATCTGGTACCATTATTTTGCCCTTGCTCCTCTCACGGCTGCGACCAAGCAGGTGCTGGATTATACCGGCGAGGACTTGTTCCGCTGGACCTCCCCTAGCGGCAATACCATCAAGAAAGCGTTAGATACGCTGCTTTATTATGCCAACGGCCGTGCCGGGGAGTGGCCATACGAGAAAGGCCAGAACGTCCCGGACCCTCTCTCTTCCCAGACCTGGCCTCTTGATCTCTATGAAGCGATGTCCAACATTTTCAAAGATCCCGAATACGATCAATTCGTCTCCCCATACCGCCCGATCATCGGCAACCGGAACAAAAGCAGCGGTTATTTTCAGTCCTACGCTTGGGTTTTCCCGGAGCTGCTGTAAAAAGAAACAAGGTTCTACCAAAGTCATTAACGACTCGGGTAGAACCTTGTTTCTTTAAGCACATTTCGTTGGACGAAATCCAACGTAGCCCTTGAGATGCTGCTAGCAGTACCATTTTATTGGATAAAATCCAACGTACGTAATCCAAGCTGGCTTGAACAGACCCAAAATCACAAAAAGCGGTGCAGAGGCTTGCCCCTGCACCGCTTTTTCTTCTTACACCGTTAAGCTATTCCCTTGCAAAACATACGCTGCATCCCGCAGAAGATAAGCGGCTGCCTCAGCCTGAATATGCTTGCCGCTTTGCGCCTCCACATGGTTAATAAAAGCTTCCAGGCTGCCGTTTTCAAGCTTCATCGTTAAGCTATTAGCGATGCCCTGGTTATCAATCCAGTTGAGCTCATAGAATTGCGCAAGTAACTCTTTCAGCGAACCGATGTCGGCATAGGTGGTGAAGGTCACCGTGCTCTGCCGCGTATTCCCTGCCAGGTCAATGGCAGAAACCGTAAACGTATGGGAACCTGCAGCCAGCGTATACAACGGAATAGCTGCTCCCTGCTGCAGTGTCTGACTATCCAGCTGCGCGGTTGTCTTGCCTTCATCCACTCCGGAGACGGTATCCGTGACCGCCCAAGACAAGGTCAACGTTTCCGAGTTTGCGTATGCCTTCTCTTCCAATCCCGTTATAGAAGCCTCGGGTTTACTAGTATCAAGCTTAAAGCTTATCGATTTGTCGTCTTCTCGATTTCCGGCCGAGTCAACCGACCGGTAGTGCAGCGAGTAACTCCCATCTTCACTAAACGTTAGCTGGCTCTGATAAGGAAGCCAGGTCACCCCGCCATCGGTGCTGTATTCCGTGCCTGTCACTCCGGTTCCGCTGTCGATTGCGCTCAGATCAACGGTTACAGGCTTGGAATACCAATCTCCGGTGCCATCAGGCTGCGATGGAGTCATAGCTGCCGCCGTTACCGGAGCAGTCCGGTCAATCCGCGTAAACTTGACGTCGTCGAACCAGAACTCGCTGAAGCCCCCGACATAAAAGCCCACCGTTCCTGATGCATTATGCTTGGTATCCGTGTCGTCCAGCCTTAGCTCCCCGTTGACATACACTCTAATTCTTGCTCCGTCTACCAGAACCTGGATGCTGTATTCTGAATTAGGCTGCAGATCCTGACCGGAGAAATTATTCGTCTGCAGCACCGTCCAATTCGGATTGTATAGAATCCACTGCGATGTGCCATCCGCCAACTTCCGGTATCCGATCTTGCCTGAAGTGCCGGAAGCCGATCGGTCATACACGTAGAAGGTACCCTGAGCTGGCATCTCGGCAGGCGTCTTCAGCTTGAAGGTTAAATCATAATCGGTAAATACCTTCGGATGTAGAGCGGAAGCGCCCGCTACAATGCGGTACATCTTATTGCCGTTTACGGTTACGATGCTCCGGTTCGGGTCAACCGGCCAGCTGTTCGCTCCTGAATCGAAATCCGTGTACAGAAGGATATCGGAGACGACTATCTTAATAGAAGCCGAAGCTTGCGGATTGGCAACGGAGGTGACCGTAATTGTCGTCTCGCCTTTTGCCAAGGCGGTTACCTTGCCGCTCTCGTCGACGGATGCAATATCCGGATTTGCGGATTGCCAGACAACGGCGCGATTGGCGGCATCCGACGGATCGAATTGAACCTGCAGCTGCTGCTGTTCATCAATAACCATGTTCAAGCTGCTTTTATCCAGCAGCAAGCCGGCTACATCGGTCGTTGGAACCTTGAACTGAATATCGTCGAACAGCAAATAATCAAAGCCGCCGGCATAGAACCCGACTTTGCCTGAAGGATTAAAGGTCGGATCCGACGCTTTCAGCTTCAGCTGGCCATTGGCATAAACGCTGATTTCCTGTCCCTTCACAATAATCTTAATATCGTATACGGTATCGGGCAGCAGATCCTGGGCGGCAGACGTATTTTGCTTCATCGTTGCCCATGCCCCATTATAGAGAATCCACGAGGAGGTTCCGTCCGCAAACTTCCGGTATCCGATTCTTCCTCCGCTGCCGCTTGGATTCAACCGGTCGAATACGTAAAAGGTAGCCAGCTCCGGAATAACCGGCGGCGTCTTCAGCTTGAAGTCAAGCTCGTAATTGCTGAAGTCGTTATCATTCAGCGCCGTGGCGCCTTTGAACAGCTTATACATGTGATTGCCGCCGCCAACGTCTACAATGCTGCGGTTCGGATCGGTTGGCCAGCTATTCCTGCCGTTCTCGAAGTTCGTATCGTCCATAATGCCGTCTCCGACCTCAACGGTCACTTGAACCTCGTCCTGGAGAAGCGGATTGTCTGCCGATGCGGCCGTAACCGTTGCGCTGCCCAAGTTCACTCCTTTCAGCTTGCCGTTTGCATCCACCTTCACGACGGATGGATCGCTTGATGTGTACACCAGTGCAGGATTAGTCGCATTCCATGGCAGCATCGCCGCATAAAGATCGTAAGATTTGCCGATTCCGATCGCAAGGTTATCCTCATACAGCTCCACGCCTTCGACAGGAATAACGTCAGGAGCCAGGTAGGTTCCCGCTTTTTCCGTCAGTCCCATCTCGCCAAACGGAATATCCGCAAAGCCCGGTATTTGCTGGAATACCGCCGCGTCGGACTTCAAATTCAAATTCCCGCCGGCCAGGTCTACAAATCCAGGATCCGAGTTCGTCACCCAGTTGTTCGCGTATTGCACCAGATTAAGCTTATCGTAAGCGCCGTTTGCGTTTGTCGTGCTGCTTCTCGCTTTTGTCGGATTGTAAATAACATTATTCTTAAACGTATTGGTGTCCGGATAATAACGGTTCTCCGTGAAGAAATCCGCCAGCTCCGGATATTTGGTCAGATGCGGCATGCCAACGAAGTTATTGTACTTGTCGAATAAAGCATGCCACGGTCCCATGTAATTTTTGGAGATTTGCTGCTCCGGACCGTCGCCCAGGTACATATCCGAATATTCGTAAGGCGTCTTCGCGTCAATAAAGAGATTGTTGTTGGTGCGAATATGGGCGCCGCCATTGTTCAGAATCGCGGAATTGCCCATCCGGTAAAAAATATTTTCCTCAATCGTAAGCCCCATCGTAAAGTTGTCCGGGTAAACACCTTGCACGCCGGCCTTGCCTTCCCCGATATTATGGAAATAGTTCCTTCGGATAACGGTTCCCCGTTCCTGCGGCGACGCACCTAGATTCATATAGATTGCGCCAAGATCCGAGAACGTTTTGCATACGTCATAAATGTTGTTGTATTCGACCACGTGATCGTTGCCAAAGATAAGGACACCCGGGTGCGGAGCGTCATGAATCTCGTTATGGGATATGCGGTTACCGGCTCCGGTCAGGATGACGGCAGGATTGTAAGCTTTATGGTAATAGGCAAAATCATGAATATGGCTATTCTCCACCACGTTATTCCCCGGCTCCAGCGTCAGCCTGTCGCCTCCGTTCAGAATGACTCCCGTTCCTCCGATATGGTGGATATGGGTGCCGATCACCGCATGATTCACCCCGGAAGCCTTGGCAAAGTCATCGTAAAGCCACCGGCTTTGGGTATTGATGCGCACGCCGCCTTCGGTGAAGTTGCGGATTTCGCAATGCACGATCCGGACTTGATTGCCGCCCATGATTACCGCAGCGGAATCGCGGCCATTTTCCAATTTTAAATCCTCAAAATTTACGAAAGACGTATTGACCGTATTAATCATCGGAGTCTTCAGCATCGTTACGGTAATCTCCGGATTGGCCTTCTGCTTGAACGCAGCTGTCGGCATGATATACAGGATGCCTTGGCTCCGGTCCATATAGTACTCGCCCGGCATATCAATCTCTTCCAATAGGTTCTGGGCAAAATGAAAGTCCGGGTACCAGTTTTTGAACAAGCCGCTCATTTCCCCGTAAGCCAATGTGATCGTTTTGCCCACGGTATCTATAGAAGCAACCTTGTTGTAGGACCATTCCCAGCTATAGCCGAAAATGCCGTCCAGCCATATATCGTCCGCCTGCGTCCATAACGCCGGCCGGTCGTAAGTATACTTGAACGTGCCGCCCCGCGTCTGCAGGTCAGCATCCTTGCGGGTTGGACCGGGGTCAACGATATCGCCCATCTGTACCGTCCCGTTATTCGGCCATCTTGCCAGGGTCATGCCCTGGCCTTCCACATACAGCTCCATAGGCGGCGTCTGGCTGACATCGTTAGCTTTGTAATAGCCATGCCGGCTCAGGACGCCGTAATCCGTTATGCCATGTGCCTTCAAATCTACTTGCATCACCTTTGTTCTTGCCTCCGTGCTGATAATCCGGTTCAATACCGCTTCGCCCGTTACAGGCTCGAACCAGTCCTTCTCCAAGTTCCGGCCCCCGCTCAGGCTGACGGATTCTCCCGGGTAAGCCTCATAGGTGATCGGTTTATCCGCCGTACCCGAATCCTGCTCTTCGAGCTGAAAGCTTCCGGCCCGGTTGTAAACGCCGCCTCTTAAATAGACCGTAACGCCTCCGCCTGGCAGTCCCGAGCTTTGCTTTAATTGACGGACGGCATCTCTCGCCTTCTCCAGAGTAAGAAAAGGCGATTCTAAAGTCCCGGAGTTGGAATCGCTTCCATTTGGCGAGACGAAAAAGAACGCTCCGGCATTTTCGCCGGAACCTGTGCTTGAATCCGGGGATTCTGCCGCGAGCACGCCGCCTGCGGGAAATCCGCTCAGAAGCAAAGCCATTATCCATACGACCATCAGCATTTTCTTCTTCATGCTTAACTATTCCTCCTTATTGCTTGAGAAAACCTCTATCGAGGCCTCTCGAAGATGAGCGACCGCGTCTAGCGGTAGGTTTTATCGCCAAATAGAATTTCAGTTTTCAACTGACTTTGAAACTTATAAATTCTAATGTGGTCAAATAGAAAGGGAACCTTGTGGTTCCCTTCGCTTAGCCTTTTACCGATCCAATCATCGTTCCTTTCTCGAAGTATTTCAGCAGGAAAGGATATACGACAAGCACGGGCAACGTGCACACGATGACGGATGCCATCTTCAGGCTTTCCGGAGCCGGAGGGATCATATTCGTTGCCGTCGTAAACGGATCTACCTTGTTTTCGATTAGAATTTGCCGGACGACCTGCTGAAGGACAAACTTGGACTGGTCGGTCACGTACAGCAAATTGTCCATAAACGCGTTAATATGGTGAACCATGGACCACAGTCCGATCGTGACAAGCGGCGGAATCGAGAGCGGCAGCACGATGCGGAATAAAATGCCGATATCCCTGGCTCCGTCGATCCGGGCTGCTTCAATCAAGGCATCGGGAAGCGACCGGAAGAAGGATAACATGACCAGAACCTGAAAGGCATTAGCCGCCGTAGGCAGCACGTAGACCCAAAGGGAGTTAAGCAAATGCAAATCCTTCATCAGCAAATAATGAGGCACGATCCCTCCGTCAAAAATCATGGTGAAGAGCAGAAGCAAAGTAAGGAGCCTTTTGACGGGAAAATCGGGCCGCGACAGCGGATAAGCCGCGCAGACGGTAACGAGCAGCGTGAGGGCCGTACCCACGACCATCCGGAAAATCGTATTCGAGTAGCCGGACCAGATAAACGGGTAGTTCAGCAGCTCCCGGTAGGCCGTCCACTGGACATCCCTCGGGAAGAAATGGAACCCGCTGCGGAGCGCCTCCCCTCGTCCGCTGAACGAAACGGCTATAACATGGATAAACGGATACACAACGATTACCGCGAGTGAGGCCAATACAAAATAAATGATGCCGGGGGCAATACGTTCCTGCCATCTTCTTGCCTTCATGACAAACTTCCTCCTGTCCCTACCATAACCCGCTCTCTCCCCGGCTCATTTTCCGTACAAGCAGATTGGCGCCGAGAATAAGCAGAAGGCCGACCAGCGACTTGAACAGACCAATCGCCGCCGTGTAGCTGTATTGGAATTGCTGCAGGCCCACCCGGTAGACATAAGTATCGATCACATCGCCGGTTTCGAACGTAACAGGGTTAAGCAGGTTGATGATCTGTTCGAAATTCGCGCTTAAGAACCCGCCGAGACTAAGAATAAACATAATCGCGATCGTAGGCATAATGGACGGAATATTGATCTTAATCATCCGCTGCCAGCGGTTGGCGCCATCGATAATCGCGGACTCCTGAAGCTCAGGATTGATCCCGGTCAAGGCGGCGAAATAAATAATGGAGCCCCAGCCCAGATCCTTCAGAATCGCGGAAATAACCACAATGGAGCGGAAATACTCCTTCTTCCCCATATAGAAGACAGGCTCTACCCCAAACCACCCCACGATTTCAGCCAAAATCCCGGTCGTTGGCGACAAAAAGTAAATGATAAGTCCCGACATGATGACCCAGGATACAAAATGGGGCAAATACATCGTCATCTGAATAAAGCGCTGGAAGTAGCGCGACCGGACTTCGTTAAGCAGCAGCGCCAGAATAATCGGTGCGGGGAAAGCAAAAAGAAGCAGATACAAATTAAGTAACAGCGTATTTTTAAGGAGACGGTAGAAATCGCTGTTCTGGAATAGCTCTTGAAAGTGCTGCAGGCCAACCCAAGGACTTCCCCAAATGCCGTCCACCACTTTGAAATCCTTGAACGCAATGATCACGCCATACAGCGGACCGTATTTGAAAATGAAGAAAAAGAGAAACGAGAACAGAAATAACGAGAGCAGCTCTCCGTGCCTGCGTATAGTTTTCATGCCACACTTCCTTGCAACCTTGCCCGGTCCGCCCGCAAGAGCTGGCATCAGCCCTTGCGGGTCCGCGGAGCCGGCCGGTTAATTTTTGAATTGCGCCTGGAACAGCTCGTTGGCTTCTTTGGTTAACTCGTCGCCGCCTCTAGCCTTCCATTCCGTTACGAATTTATCGAAGTCGTCAAGCGGAATTTCACCGCTAATAATCTGGGCGAAATACTTCTGCATAAGCGCGGTCAGATCCGCCTTGTATTTGCCGTCGGACGGCAATACCGAGAACAGAAGGGCATCCGTCAGGTTCGGCGCGGACGAATACGTTTTGATCGCTTCGTTCAGCTTCGGATTGGAATATTTCTCGCGGTATGCCTGAGTCGTAATGTTGCCAAGCGAGAAGAGACGGATTCCTTCCTGGTCGCGCTGCTCCTGCTTCTCGAACGCCGGAAGGAATTTGGTAGCGCCCGAAGTCGCTCCGCTGTCCGCAAAATCCCAATGCGTCCCTTTCACGCCAAGGCTGGTCATGTTAATCGTTTCTTCGTCGCTGCTTTCCGCGCGGAGAATTTCGTACAGCTTCTCCAGCTTTTCAGGCTGATCCTTCACCTTGCTGCCGATCACGACAAAATTGCTCTTCACGCCCCAGTCCCAAGATCCGTCGCCGCCCGGGCCTTTCGGATTTTTCGAGAAGACAAGCTCCGAGTCTGGACTTAAGGATTTCATCTCCGTTACGGTGCCGCCTTCCGGAAGCGCGCCTTTGGCGATTTGCTCTTCAATAACGCCGATCCGGTTGTTGTACAGCTTCTTGCGGTAAGAATCCTGCGTATCGGTAATAAATTCAGGGTCAATAACCCCGTCCGCATACCACTGCCGCAGCTTCGCCAATGCTTCCTTCGTCTCCGGCATAACCGAGCCATTGACGATCTCGCCGTTTTTCTCATGCCACATCGTTGGCTCCACGCCAAACGCCCCAAAGATCGAATAGAAGCCGGAGGACCAGGTCGAGGTAGCCGTGCCGGTCAAGCCGTACGTATCTTTTTTGCCGTTCTTGTCCGGGTCCTTCTGCGCAAACGCGTATACCGCCTGCTCGAATTCGTCCAGCGTCTCCGGCACCTTCGTAATGCCGACGTTATTCAGCCAATCCTTGCGCCAGAGCATACCCAGATCATAAGGCTTCAAATCGATAAACATCGGAATCGCCCACAGCTGATCATTAAAGGTAACGGTCTGGAACAGCTTGCTGTTTTTCTCGATATCGGTATAGTATTCCGGCATCTTTTCCTTCAATTGATTAAGATCAATGCTCATGAGCACGCCTTGGTTCTGATAAGCCGATACGTTAGCGGGATCACCCAGCATAAAGATATCCGGAATATCGCCGGAAGCGATACTGGCATCGGTCACTTTCACCGGCTTGATCTTGACGTTGAATTTCTGTTCCAGCCATTTCTGAACCTCGGTGTTCTCCACGACGCCCGCAGCCTGGAAATGGATCCCCCATGAAATTTCAATCGGCTTTGCGTTTGCTTCTTTCGTTTCCGTCGGCGCGCTTTCGCTTGGGCTGGCAGTCGGATCCGTTGTTTTATTATTAGTCGTGTTATTCGAATTGGAGCTGCAGCCCGCGAGTAATCCCGCAGCCACGATTGCCGCCAATGCGGCCTTGCCCATTGTCTGTCGTTTCATTTGCAATTCAATCTCCCCCTATTGATTCGGTATAATGGACCGCATCCAGGCTCTGGCTCCCGGCCGGGTTATGGGAGCGGTTACAATATTTACGATAGCCTTCTCCGTCGGCGTTCTCAATCCTCTATTCCAATTCTCTTTTATGTTTTTCCGCTTTTGCTCCGTTTGGAAGGCCTTATGTTTTTCTCTTTTTTGTATGTTTTTCGCGCATTTCCTTTCCAAGGGAGGCAACTGTGATATAATCCCCGTAATAGCGCCCGTTGCTTGGCGCCTCGTTATGTAAGCGCAATCATCGAGACAAGGAGTGAATACAATGCCGGGCTCAATCAAGCAGAACAGCATGTTCGTGAAGCAGCTTCTTTCCTTAACCGCTATTGCCGTCATCACGGTTGTCCTTATTGCATCCGTTACTTATTCCATCTCGGCAGACAACAGTATTCAAAATGCGATTACATACAACGAATCTGTCCTTACCCAGCAGCAAGAGCTCATCCACAAAGAACTAACCTCCATTAAATATAACGCTTCAAGCATGATTGCGACCCAGTCGTATCTGTATCAAATGAAAGGAAGCAAGCTAAGCGTCAGCTCCCTAATCGACTTAACCGGCTTTGTAGCCGAACAGAAAAAAATCAGTCCTTACATCGACTCCATCTATATTTATTACGCTCCGCTAGAGCTTGTCCTGACCTCGCGGCAGGAGATCCGGACCTCCCCGATCTCCACCTTCGCGGACCGGTCCTGGCTGGATACGTGGAGGCAGCCTTCGGCAAGCCGTTCCGTCTGGATTACCGGCAGAGAGGATGGCTTCTCCCCCGATCATTCCGCGGCCAGCCTGCTTCAAAAAATGCCGCTCATCGGCCAAGTCAACGGCGCTATTGTGATCAACTTGAAGCTGGATCTACTGTTTAACGATTATTTAAGCCACTACCATAATAAAAAAGGCACCACTCTCGTGCTTGGAGCAAACTCCGAGCTGCTCTATACCGATGCGGCCGACGGGGATCGATTAATGAAGGCCGTTAATCTCAGCCGTCTAAACGCGGAAAGCGGCTCCTATATCGATGATTCCGACCGCATTATCTCCTACACAACCTCCGAACTGACAGGCTGGAAGTTTATCGACGTCACGGAGAAGTCGGCCCTCCTGCAAGGGATGGGGCGTATCAAAGTCATCGTGGTCAGCGTAGCCGCGGCTTATCTGACAGCCGCAATCGCAATCTCCTTTTTCGTGTCCAGAAGATTGTACCGTCCGCTCCACAGCGTCATCTCTTATATTGAGAATGCCGCGCATGACCAGCGGGATGGTGGAATCAAGCCTCTTCCAACCGGAGACGAGGCGGGCTTTATCCGGCAGCGGTTCGAGCATATGATCCGCAGCTGGGAGACACTCGCCAAGGAGAAGAAGAAGGTTGATTCCCTGCTCACCGACAATCGTACGGCAATTAAAGAAAAATACCTGAACGATCTGATCCAAGGCGGCGAAGGAAACGGGCAAGCCGTGGAGCTGCTAGGGCTGCGGATTGATTTCTCCCGGTTTGCCTTGCTTACGCTTGAGCTGGAGGAGCCTTATCCCGTAAAGGACGATCTTTTTCATTTCCACCTGCTGCGTTACGGGTTTATGGATGAATTAGGCGCGGATATCGACGGCGAGGTATTCGCCAAGGATGATAAAAGAACGGTTATTTTATTGGCTGTTCCACCCGACAATGACGAATTTCCTCTGGAATATGCCAAGAGGCTGAAGCAGCATATGCTCGCCAGGTATGGATTAACGGTTACGATTGCCGTCAGCCGAATAGGCACGGGAGAGGAATCGGTAAGGCTGGCTTACGAGGATACGATTGCTGTATTGAACCTGAAAATCTATATCGGTAAAGGCGAGGTGCTGCCCTATACGATCTTGGGCGACTGGCAGACCGGAGAAGAAGATGCCTATTACTATCCGTATGACCTGGAGGCTAAGCTGCAGCAGGCACTGCTTCAGACGGATAAAGAAGAGTGCTATGATACCCTCCGGGAAATCACCGGGACCGCGATGGAGAAAAAGCTGAGCAAGGCCAATATCCAGCAGCTGTTCTTCCAGCTGAGCGGCGAGATTGTCAAAACCCTTGTCCAATCCCGGGGAGATATTGCCGCCGTATTCGGCAGCCGCGCTGCTTATGCCGATCTTATCGCGCGCGCCGAGACGCTAAAGGATATGGAGAAATGTCTAATTGAGATGTGCGGCAGAATTATCGACTTCCACCGCGAGAAGCGCTCCAAAATGACGGATGTCACCTTACAGCTCGCCATCGATTACATGGATGCGAATTTCAATAACAATATTTCCGTAGATACCGTTGCCGAATACGTGGAACGCAGCTCCTCTTACTTAAGCCGTATTTTCAAAGAGTCCACGGGTATGACCATTAATGACTATTTGATTCAGCTGCGCATAAAGAGAGCGACGGAGCTGCTTGGCCAGGTTAATCTGTCCATTGAAGAGATTTGCCATGAGATCGGGTATGCCAATGTCAGCTACTTCAATAAGGTCTTTAAAGCCCGCACGGGTCTTACTCCCGGGCAATACCGGCAGCAGCAGGCAGCGGATAAGCTGCTCGACCATTTTTCATAATTTTCCTGTTGAAGGCTCATAATAGAGACCAAACTAGGAAATGAAGATGGTGATGTCATGACGTTATGCAGCGAGGAAATTAATTTATATTTGTCCGGGACCGAGGATTTGAAAACCGAACGCTTTGCCTTTCATAACCAAGCCTGCTCCATTCTTTATTTGGAATCCCTTGCGAAAATAGAGCTTATTCAATCCGTCATTGTATTGCCTTTGCTTGAGGATGGCATCGCTTCTCTTGAAGCTGTGTCAGGCATCCTCAAATCCTCGGATATTTCTCTTATCGGCCAATCTTTGTTGGACGGTTATTGCGTGGTCTTGTTGGAGAACCATCCGGAAGCCTATTTGATAGCCGTCCCCCAATCTCATAGCCGCTCGATCGACGAGCCTTCGGCCGAACAAATCATTAAAGGCTCGCATGAAGGCTTTGTTGAGAATCTAAACACGAATATTTATTTGCTGCGCTACCGGGTCAAAAGCCCTCAATTCAAGGTGAAATATTTCTCCATCGGCACTCTCACCAATACCAAAGTTGCCATGGTCTATATGGAAAAGCTGGCCGATCCTAACATCATAGAGGAATGCGAGAAACGTCTGAAATCCATCAATCTTACCCATCTCTATTCAACGGGCGAAATCGATGAAATGATTGAAGAGCATCCCTTGTCTCCCTTTCCCCAATCGCTGCACACGGAGCGTACGGACCGGGCCGTGTCTTATTTATTGGAAGGAAAAATCAATATTCTTGTCGATGGGAACCCTACGGTATTGGTTATTCCCATCAAATTCTTCTCCTTCTATCAATCGCCGGATGATTATAACAGCAGATGGATTACGGGCTCCTTTTTCCGGTTTATCCGGATGATCAGCTTTATTCTGGCGATCAGTCTGCCCGCAATCTATATCGCAATCGTATCCTTTCATTCGGAAGTGCTTCCTCCAGGGATTCTATATTCCGTTAAGGTCTCCCTGACCTATGTTCCGTTTCCCCCTATTGTAGAAGCGCTGGCCATGCAGATTATTCTCGAATTATTGAAAGAAGCTTCGATCCGGCTCCCGTCCCCCATCGCCCAGACAATCGGGATAGTTGGAGGTCTGGTTATCGGAACCGCCGTCGTTGAGGCCCATCTCGTCTCCCATACGATGATAGTCGTCATTGGTCTGACGGCTATTGCGTCCTTCGCCGCTCCCTTAAGCGAATTCGGAACGAGTCTTCGCATATTGGGCTTTCCGACGATGCTTGCCGCCTCTTTGTTCGGGTTCTTCGGCATTTCCGTCATGATGATGGTCATCTTTATCCATTTATGCAAAATCGAGACCTTGGGCGTCCCTTATTTCGCCCCTTTTGGTCCGTTCCATGGCAAAGATAGCATGAAGGATATATTTCTTAGACTGCCCGTCTGGAAAACCGAACAAAATGCTCAAAAGAACGGTTCCCGTAAACAGTCCTTTACTCTAAGGTGGAAACGCCAATGAATATCTCCATTACGAACAGACAATTGTTTTTCCTGATTATCAAAACCCAAATCGGCATTGGCTTGTTATCTCTGCCTTCCGTCATTCAGAATACCGCCGGAGCGGACGCATGGATATCCGTGCTTTGTTCAGGGTTTATCATCCAGCTGATTATTCTGGTGTATTGGCATTTAATACGCACATATCCCGGAATAACCTTAAGCGAAATGACCGTGCTTTTTTTCGGTAAATATGCCGGCAGAGTGGTCAATGTTATTTACTACTGCTTTTTTGTCGTTATTGCGGGATATGCATGCACCCTGTATGTCAAGCTCATTAAAGTGTGGCTGCTGCCCTTGACCCCGGACTGGGTGCTGCTGCTGCTTATTCTCGGAGTCGGTATATACCTCGCTGTCGAAGATTTGAGGGTCATAGCCAGATTTTATGAAGTGGCCTCTGTTCTGTTCATTGTCTTGTTAGCCATGAGCCTGGCCACTTTCTTGAATAATGCGCATTTCTCGAATGTATTGCCAGTGGGTCAAGCGGGTTTTGCCCAAATAGCTAAAGGGAGCGAGAAAACCTTTTTTGCCATGCTTGGCTTTGAGGTTATTCTCTTCTTTAGCGCCCAGGTTAAGGATACGCCTCGGGGCACCTTGAGAACCATATCGCTTGCCAATTGGTTTGTTACCTTGTTCTACGCGTATTTTGTTTTTATATGCTTAATCGGCTTTAGCCAGGAGGCCTTGTCCAAAATTAAGGAACCCGTCCTATTCCTGCTCAAAGGATTATCCTTTCAGCTCTTTGACCGTCTTGATTTAATCTTCCTGACGATATGGATCATTCCCATGTCAGCAACGATCGTTTCTTATTTATGCCTGGCAGGTAAAAGCCTGGCAAGAAAAAGAAACGTTTATCAAAGAATGGTCAGGCTCAGCGGTGCGCTTATTTTACTGTTGGGCAGCTATTTGTCCACGCGCGAAAGCCTCGAAACCTTCAGTAAATGGATGGAATACTGCTATCTGGTGATGATTGCGGCTGTTCCCCTTCTAATGTGGATACTGTCCATCGTGTTTCGAAGCTTTTATAAGAGGAGATTGACATAACATGAAACTAAAGCTCATGCCTGCTTGCTGTATGGTAATCTTGCTGATTATGCCCGGATGCTGGGATGCCCATTATTTAACCAATAAGAAATTAGTAAACGGGATTGCCATAGACAAACAAGACAGCGGTCAGATCCTCGGAACGGTTAAAGCGATTATTCTGGAAAGCAAAGGGGGCGGCCAGTTTGATGTTAAGGATAAATTAGAGCGAGCGACAGGAGGCAGTATTACCGAAATCGGCCATAAAATTGACAGTATGCTTCCCGGGACCATTGAAGCGAATAAGGCATTTGTCATTATTATCGGCGATGATCTGGCGAGTCAAGGGATTATGCCGTTCCTAGAATTTTTTTACCGCCTGCCCAAAGCCTACCTGAATACAAAAGTATTAATCGCAAAAGGCCAGGCTTCCGATATTTTATCGGTTCCGGAGGTAGAGAACAACCCGATCGCCTTTGATATCAAACAAATCGTGATAGGCTCGGAAAGAACTACCCTTGTTCCTAATCAAACCTTGTACTCCCTTTGGAATCAGGTCTCGGATCCTTCGGAAGACTCCGTATTGCCAATGGTTCACAAGATACGCAACAATACTCTGGCCATTGACAGTACAGGCCTGTTCAATGGGGATGCTTTCACAGGGGTTACCCTGGCGCGTAACGACAGTATCCTGCTGCTGCTGCTGCAAGACAAGCTGAGCAAGGTAGCATGGCTTGATGTCCCGTTGGAGAAAAGCGTCGTTTCCTTCGAGGTACGCAAGATGAAACGGGACTTCAAGGTTAAAGTGGATGCTTCAACCAAGGCCATTGAAGCAAGAATAAGGATTGATCTGTACGGAAATATCGACAGTTATACCGAAAATACGGATTGGACAGTCGACTCCAATTCATTGAGCAATGAGCTGGAGAAATCCCTTAACAAGCAAGCGGCCAAAATCGCAAAGACGCTGCTGCAGACGAATTGCGATGCCTTTGGGATAGGCCGTAAACTGAGAGTAAGCCACTCAAAGCTATGGAAAAGCATGGATTGGAAAAGCACATACCCTCAAACCAAGATAACGCCGGAGGTTCGTATCCATATTACAAGCACCGGTGTGCTTAAATGACAGAGGATTAAAAACCTAAATGTTGTAAATCGCCAGCCCGGGGAGAGCCATCATATACAGCCAACGGTTCCTCATTAATCTGATAATCTGCAAAGCTGTTATAACCTTGCATTGTCATTAGTTGCGCTTGTTGTCATGAGCTCACCTAAAGCCGAAATGCAAAAAGGCCTGCCTAAGGCAGACCTTTATTTCATAATAATCCATTAAATCGCGCTGACGACTTCCGTATTCTGAATCAATGCAACCAGGTAAGCCAGCGTTAAGCCTTGCCCCCAGCCTTGCACCCGCTTCCTCGAGATCACCTTGTAGTCGTCCGCCGAATACATTACCGCCGTGCCGGCGGATACATTCCGGACCGAACCGTCATCATCGATATTGGCGCGGATGCCTTCATAAGCTTTGGCCATATAATTCTGATGCAGCGGATGCGCGTAAATCGTCAAGGCTGCGGCAATGCCGGCGGAAGCCGAGGTCTCCTCGTACGAGGTCTCGTCATTCAAGACCGTACGCCATAATCCGTCCGGCGATTGCAGCCTCACGAGAGAGCTTAACTGATCGCCAAGCGCTCCGCCAAGCTGCATCCACATCGGCATAAACGGATTTAGCATTTTATGAGCCTGGGCCATTGTGTAAGCTGCCCATGCATTCGCTCTGCCCCAATAGATGCCGGACAGGTGATCTCCTCTGACATTATCCCATGCATGGTAGAACAGATTCGTCTTCGTATCCTGCAAATATTCTTCATGCCAGTAGAACTGGTTAAGCGCATCGTCGATATATTCCTTCTTGTCCAGCTTGAAGCCAAGTCTGAGAAGGAAATACGCCGCCATAAACAATGTATCCGCCCACGCCTGCTCGGGAAAATCGTTTTTGGACGAAACGGTATGCTGGAATACGCCTTCTCCAAACCGGATCGCGTCCTTGCGCAGGTATTCGGCTTTCATTAAAGCGAGATCCAGGTATTTCTGGTCCCCCGTCGCTTCATGCAGCGTCAGCATCGTATGTCCCATGGCACAGGAATTAACCATTAAGGCCGGAAGCCCCAGCTCCAAATACTCTTCCACCCATTTCACCAGAAAATCGATATATTCCTGATTTTTCGTTACTTCCCAAGCTTTGCTGATGCCGTAAAAGGCAACTCCGCAAGACCAGTTCCACGTAAAATCCATATTCATCGTTCGGCGTACGACAAGGTCGATCAGCTCTAATACTTCCTCTTGGTTCACTTCAAATTTTTTCATCGTCCAAACCTCCGTCTGAAATCGCTCTCATACCCCAAGAGTAGCATGAATTTTGCATGGATTTCTCCGCATTTATACATAATTACTGCTTAAACCCCGCAAATATTGATATAATGAGATGCGAATGTCCTTGAAAGGAGTTCATCTCAATATGACGATAACGTCGCTTCCCAATATCCTCCGGTTCGGTTCAATCAGCGAACCGTTATGGATTGAATTCGACCGGAGAATCGGCTGCCATTCCATGGACACTACCCATTATCATCGTTCGTACGAATTCTTTTATTTGTACAGCGGCGAAAGAAAGTTTTTTATACGCGATTCCGTTTATCCTATTCAGTCGGGTGATCTTATCCTCGTCAACACCAATGACGTCCACCGGACTTCCGAGCTAAGCCAGCCCAATCACGAGCGGATTGTCCTGCATTACGACCTGCCGTTCTTTGACGGTTTATCGCGGGAGGAGACCGAACTGCTGCTGTCCCCTTTTGCTTCCGCGCATCCCATCATCAAGCTTAACCTGCAGGAACGCATGCAATTGGAGGCTTTGTTCGAATCCCTGCTTCGCGAGCTGCACGAATGTCCGCCTGGCTACCAGCTGCATGTCCGGAACACGGCCGTCGAATTGCTGCTGTTTACGGCCCGTCACGTTCAGAGACGCAAGGTGCAGCCTGGCATCGAGCTTGAGCTTACCCCGGTTCAGCAGAAAATAACGGATATTGTCCGCCATATCAACCAGCATTTCAGAGAGCCATTGCTTCTAGATGACCTCGCCAAGCGGTTCTTCATCAGCAAGGGGCATCTTAGCCGCGTCTTTAAGGAGGTTACCGGCTTTGGCTTTAGCCAATACATCAACATTACCCGGATCAAGGAAGCCGAGCTGCTGCTGAAGGAAACCGACTGGAGCATCACTCAAATATCCGAGCATTGCGGCTTCGAGAACTTTTCCCACTTCGGCAAGATGTTCAAGGAGCTGTCCGGACTTCCCCCCCGCGCTTACCGGAAGCTGGAGCAGCATAAAAATAACGGTTAAGCAGCTGCTTAACCGTTAATGGAAATGCGAGATATAATCAAACGCCGTTGTGCCGTAAACGCTCTTGAAATGTTTATTCAGATGAGTCAAATCCACGAACCCGCATGCGGCTACCGCCGAATAAATATCCTTGCTGCTCTCGATCAGCTGCTTGGCCCTTTCAATCTTGCTGTTAAGGAAATATTGATACGGTGATATTCCCGTATGCGCCTTAAATAATCGGATAAGCTGATATTTCGATAATCCAAGCTCCATGCAAATCTCATCCAGCTTCAGAACATGATCCAGGTTATCGTGAATCCTGTCCTTCGCTCTTCGGATCAGGGCATGATCCGTTCTGCTTCCGTATTGCGAAAGACCGGAATCGGCAAGGCGATCCGTCAGCGCAAGCAATAATTCACTGCATAACGCTTCATCCTTTTCGCCTAAGATGGCATTCGTCAAATTAAGCACCCTATACTCCAGCTCCCGGTCATACACGATAGGATTCGAGAAACGCAAAATCTCCTTCTTCTCCATAACCTCCAGCAGCAGCTGCGGTTCAATATACAGCATGACGTAATCAAGACCCGTCTCGTCATGCGCCATTCCGTCATGCGTCTGCTCCGGATGAAACAGCATGATGCCGTTCTTATGGGATAATTGCAGGCTGCCGTCCAGATTATAACGCTGAATGCCGCGCAAGGTAACGCCGATGGCATACTCCTGATGGGCATGCTTCTTATATTTAAACTCCGTCATTGTAGCCGATAATGCGGTAATGCCTGCCGACTTTTTATAAATAAACCTCTCCATCTTACTCACCTCGCAAAGCTATACCCAAATCATAACGGCAGCGTAAGCTAAAAATAAAGCCATAATCAGATTAGCAGCCGTATGATGCTTCTGCAAAAACGTTTTAAAGACCGTCCCGAAAAGAACCCATGTAAAAAAGGCCCCAAATCCGATTAAGGTGATCGCCGCAATACCAATGGACAATCCCGTAAACCCTCTGTAAGTGGGCAAAATAAACGCCGGGATGACGGTTAAGGCAAACAGCACGGTCTTGGGATTCAAGAACTGCAGCAGGACGCCAAATCGAAAGGTAGCCTTTTGGTTGACGTCGGATTCCGAATGCCGGCTTCGGACCATCCGGTACGCGAGGTAGACCATATAGGCGCTTCCGATCACCTGCAGGACCGTAATAAACTTAGGCATTACCGACAGGAGCACCGAGCTTAACGCGGCCGAACAGACAAGCAGCAAACCAAAGCCAATCGTCGACCCGTAAGAAAAGATCATCGCCTTTTTGGTACCCGCGTTTGTAACGGTAGACAAAATCAGAATATTCGTTGGCCCGGGTGTAAACGTCGCAATCAAACAATAAACAAAAAAAGATGTAGTATCCATGAGAAGCCGCTCCTTTCACGCTCTTCTCCTATCCTACATCCGAATGGAAATTGCCTATAGTATATTATTGCAGCTTATTCTAAGCCTTTGTGCTTCAAAAATAAAGTCGAATTGATGACCAGCCCCTCGTCAGGCTGCGTCCGTCCCAGAATATGCCACCCTTCGTTTTCAAGAACCTCCTCATCAATCGCTTCATACATAATTTGTTTCATTCCTTCGGCCGTACGCATGGCGACCAGGGGGTCCGAGGCGGTGCGGCTTATCTGTTCCAGTACGGCCTGCTTGTTTCTCACAAGGCTAGCGACGAAAATCCGCTTGTATGGGCCGTAATCGTAATTGGCACCATTCTCCAATACGACTTCCACTTTGGATCCGAGGCCGATATGCTCGAGCAGCAAGCAGGACGCTTCGTAAGCCAGCGCATCCTTCTCCAGGCAGACAACCTCCACATCGCCCAGCAGATAAAAAATAATTGGGCTTAACGGCATCGGTCCGCTGCCGACAAACACAACGGGAGCTTGCTCCAGCCGGCTATCCGGATCAGTGAAGCGGCGAAGAGTGTCCAGTTCCTTCTTCACCAGCGCTATGTAAACCGGCCAATTCGGGAGATTTCTAACGGCATCCAATCCGGAAGCCTGAGCGTCGCAGGCTTGCCTGGAATCAGTGAGCTCCGTCAGAAACTCGGCTTCCGAGAGCTTATCCTGCAGTTGCCGCTTATGCGTCCGAATATATTCGTTGCTCAGAACGGCTTGTACCTCCTCCGGCAAATAACGGGAACGCAGCTGGACGAAAATACGGCTAATGACGCTCGTTACCATTTGATTAGCCGGAGACAAATCTATTTCCTTCTGAAGAAGCTCGTTGGCTTCGCGGATAAAAGCAATAAAGTCGTCAACGACCTGCCATCTTGGCAGGCTGCCCGCAGATGCGGCCGTCCCCGTAGAATAACCCTCCATTTTACGCAACTCTCCTTCATCCCGCATATAATCGAAATATATTCATATCGCACGGGATGTAGAAGGGAATGGGGACAAACCGGTTTATTCCGACAAGAGAACAAGGCATCCTAATTCCCGATAAACGGTAACAGGATGCCTTGCTATTAGCCGCTAGTTACGTCCGAACACCTTGAACTCCCATAACGAGTAGCCGTACATCGTCCCCCTTTGCGTTCCGTACATCCGCACGTAACGGGCTGTCGTCTCGTCAAAGTTAACGATGTCTGTGCCTCCGTCACCGGAGGTTGTGCTGTATACATCGGTCCAGTTCTGGCCGTCATCCGACACTTGAATCTTGTAGGCTTTGCCGTAAGCAACCTCCCAATCCAGCTTGACGCGGCTGATCGGGCTTGGAATTCCAAGATCGACCTGAATCCACTGCGGATCGGAAGAATCTGAAGCCCAGCGGGTCTGCCCGTTTCCGTCATTGGCATCCGCTGCCGGATGCGAGCTCTCCGAAGAGGAAGCGGTGATTGCTTTGCCTTGGGCCAGCTCCGTCAGCTCCGGTCCTTCCGGCGGCGCAAGGTTCAGCTCCGGATTGGCAAGATCCAGTTTATACATCATTTGATTATAGTTGTAACTCGGCATGGCAGGCGCATTCGTAAACGTATTGGTGAAGGTCGCCTCGAAATAGAGATAACGTCCGCCATCCTTGATGAAATACTCATGCTGGGAAGGGTTATAGAAGGAGTATTCGTTATGGGTAATAATCTTCTTGGCCGATTTCCATGGTCCGTTAGGCGCGGGTGCTTCCGAGAACCAGATTTCTCCCAGCAGCGACGTCTTGCCGAATTTCTCCTGACCGATCATGACGTAGCTATGGCGGTATTCATTCCATTCGACGGAGCTTTGGGCAATTTGAACCTCATCGCCCGAATCGACATCCTTCAATTGGAAATAACGTTCATCATCCGCCTTGATCAATCCTAATCCAATCAGTTCTTTTTCCTTTTCCTGCGTAAGCATTTGCGTGTTTTTCTTCCAGCCCCAGACCAGCTTGCCTTCAGCGTCACGCTCAAGCTGCGTGTTCGCCCCGGCATATGTCGTTCCTGGCGCAAGCGGGGTAAAATATTCGTATTGGGTGTAATCCGCAATGGCATCCATTTTCGCCTCTACCCGAATATTCGGATACTCGTATTGCGTGAAAATATAATAGCCTTTGCCGCCATCCTCGTAATACGTTCCTTGACCGCCCATTCCCGCGTAACGCCAATCGCTTGTACCCGGAAATTGGACCAGCTGCTCGAACTCTTGCTTTTCGTCATTAAAGATCAGAATGCCGAAAGAACGAGGGTTAGGATCATGCGTACTGTAAGCGGCAAGCAGCCGTTCCTCGCCGTTATTGTCCTTGACGGTCATCAGGCCGAATATCCAAGCGATATTCGCACCGTCCGGAAGCGGCGGTACAAGACTTTTGGCGAAGCCGTCCTCGCGCGTAATATAGTCGAGGTCGACGCCAACGTCGAGATCCAGCCCTTGCTCCGGCAGCTTTGACGTAGCTCCGGTCACGCGGAAGTTCCCGAGCGGATAAGAAGGCCGATCCGTATCGCCCCAGAACCAGTACAGCTTATTCTTGTACTTAATCGTCTGGACGGAGTCCTGGCCCATCACTTTCCCGTTCAGGAGCGGTTCTTCAATCGGCGGCGTCTCGCCAAGCATGACGGTATCCCTGTAAATGCCTTGTCCGGTTACCCGGTACAGCCGTTCCGCGAGATTGATCCGATTCATCTGAATGGTCACATTTCCGCCAGGCGTCACGTCCACCGCCTGGCCGCGGTAGCCAAACATATCAGCCGGAACCTCGTAGCCATGACTGGCTATATGAAAAAATACCGTTTGATTCATAAGCCCCGGCTCGTCGAAAGCAACGTTGCCGGCGCTGTCCGTATAGTAACGGATGTTGTTCGTCGTCTTCAGCTCCACGGCCGGTATTCCTCTTCCGGTTTCCGCGTCAACGACGTGAATTTTGAACAGCTCCAGATTATAAACCTGACTTTGTACCGGCTTACCGGCACTGCTTGACCCTGCCGCACCGGCCGCTGCGAAGGTTCCCGGGAAAATCGCTGCAACCAGCAGAACGCCCGCCACAATTCGGGATGCTTTGCGTAATCTCATTCCCATTCCATGATCTCCTCCATTCCAGTTGATTATTTTGAGCTCTGCTCGGTTCCGTACACCTCGAAATCGCGTACGGATAGCTTAGCGCCTCTTGGTATGGCGTACATTCGGACATATGTGGCCTTCGTATCCGCAATTGTAATGTCGTCTACATCGCCGTCGCCGGTTTTGGTGTAGTATACGTCCTTCCATTTCACCCCGTCGTTTGAAATCTGAATTTGATACGCTTTCCCGTAGGCGCTTCCCCAGTTCAACACAATGCGGTTTATGCTGCTTGGCACGCCAAGATCAACCTTCAGCCATTGCGGGCTTTTGGCAGCCGATGTCCAGAACGTCTCCGTGCTGCCGTCATTAGCCAGCTTCGCCGGCTGATTCTTTTCATTTGAAGCGGAGGCTATCGGCTTGTCTTTGGCCAAATCCGTTGCCGGAGGCGTCAGCCCAAGATCAGGATTGGCAAGGTCGAGCTTATACATCATCTGATTGTAGTTGTAGCGCGGTGTTGGCTCGTGGTCCGTAAACGTGTTGGTGTAAGTCGCTTCGAGGTAGATATAACGGCCGCCGTCTTTATCGAAAAACTCATCGTGAGCCGGGTTATAGAACGTGTAGTTGTTATGCGTAATGATTTTTTTGGCCGTTGTCCACGGCCCTTGCGGCGCAGGCGCCTCCGCATACCACATCTCGCCGAGTCCCGATGTTGTTCCGCCCATTTGCTGGCCGAACAGAACATACTTCTGGCGGTAGTCATTCCATTCCACGGAGCTGCCGGCAATCGTAACGTCGGCGCCGGTATCCGCGTCCTTCAGCTGGTAATAACGGGAATCCGTGCCCTTTATTACTCCCAGATTGATAAGCTCTTTCTCCTGGTCCTGCTTCAGCGGCGGCGTATTTTGCTTCCAGCTCCAGACCAGCTTGCCCGAAGCGTCCCGTTCAAGCTGCGTATTGGCCCCGTTATACGTTGTCCCCGGCTTTAGAGGCGTAAAGGCTTCGTATTTCGTGTAGTCCTTAATCGCATCATAGGTCGCCGGTACGCGCAGATTCGGCATCCGGTGCTCGGTAAATACCCAATAGCCTTTTCCGTTTTCCTCGTAGTAGCTGGCTTGCCCTCCCGGATGTCGCCAATCATTCTTGTCCGGGAATTGGACAAGCTGCTCGAATTGCTCCGTCTGATCATTAAATTGAAGAATGCCAAAAGCCGACAGATCCGGGTTATGCGTGCTGTAGCCAGCCAGCAGTCGCTCTTGTCCGCTTGCATCCTTAACGGTCATTAGTCCAAATACCCACGCGATATTCGCGCCGTCAGGCAGCGCCGGCACTAGACTTTTAACGAAGCCGTCGTCTTGCTTGAAGTAACTCAGATCAACGCCTACATCCGGATCTAGTCCGCCTTGTCCCGGAAGCTTCGAGGTTGCGCCCGTTACACGGAAGTTCCCGAGCGGATAAGCTACGCGGTCCGTGTCCCCCCAGAACCAGTACAATTTATTTTTGTATTTGATCGTCTGGACGGAATCCTGGCCCATTACTTTCCCGTTTAAGAGCGGTTCATTAATCGGCGGCGTTTTGCCAAGCAATAAGCTGTCCCGGTAAATGCCCTCGCCCGTCAGACGGTACAGCCGCTCTGCGATATTTACTCTATCCATCGTCAGCGTAACGCTTCCTCCCGGCGTTACTTCAACGGCCTGCCCATAATAACCGAACATATCCTGGGGAACTTTGTAGCCGTCGCTGGACAAATGGAAAAATACGGTTTCGTTCATTAACCCCACTTCTTTGAAGGCAACATAGCCGGCGCTGTCCGTAAAGAAGGTCATATTGTTGGTTGTCCTCAGTTCAACTGCAGGAATTCCCCGTCCGGTCTTCGAGTCGACGACCCGGATCCCAAAAGGCTGCTGGCTTTGAAGTTGACTGGCCCCACTGTTACTTCCGGCGTTGCCTGCCAACATCGTCCCCGGGAATAAAGTCAGGCTAAGCAGGATTGAGGCTGCTATTCCGGTCGTTCTACGCAGCTTTGCATGCATACATGATCATCCTCCATTTGATTTCATTGTTTGCGCAGCATGATGATTGTGACTGCAAACTACGTCATCGCATCACCTCCCGAAAAAAAAGAAGCAGCATGCTGAACGCAAACTGCTCCTATACGATCTAAGATGAAATCATGCAAGTTTAAAGGCCGTTCTTTCGGAAAAATTCAAGACTGATCTTCGCGCTCTCCAATGAGGAGGAAGGGAAAACTTCCTGTTCGACGAAAATGTACTGAATTCCGGCTTCCTCGGCAATCGGCAATACGCTCTTCAGATCAACGGAGCCTTTGCCTACCTCGGTATCCGTATGCCCCTCCACGAAATCCTTGAAGTGAACGAGCGGGACGCGTCCGCTGTATTTCTGCACGTAATCAACGGGCTTGTAACCAGCCACATGAACCCAGCCGAGGTCAAATTCCGCTACGAGATACCGCGCCGGAACAAGCTCCAGCAGATGATCCATAACCGGTTTGCTGTTGACCAATTGAAACTCGAAAGCGTGATTATGGTAACCAAAGGTCATTCCCGCCTCGGTTACTTTTCTTCCTGCTTCTTCAAGAATGCCCGCCAGCTTTCGGACATCTTCCCATTCGGGATTCTCGGGCAGCGGAGCCCACGGCGCAACCATGTATTGCAGACCAAGCTCCTTCGCGTATTCGATCTGCTTATCGAGCTCCGCGGAACGGACAGCGGCATCCTCGGAAAAATTCAACCCGATATGAGCCGATGGCGCCTGCAAATCAAGTTCGGCAAGAAGCGCCTTGACCTCCTTGGCCGGAGTGTTGAAAAATCCCGCAAACTCTACCGCTTTGTAGCCTAGCTGCGCCGCTTGGCGGATAGTACCGAGAAAATCCCGCTCCGTTAAATCGCGCAAGGTATATAATTGAAGCCCCACAACCGGTTTAGCCACAATCGATCACTCCATTCCGTGCTTAATAACATTCCTTACTTCGTTGCGCGTTGCGCGGCATCGTTGTAAATTTGCAGCACTTTATCGATATCGCCCATTTTCTTCAGCTTGTCGATGAATTTGGACCAATCGTCGAATTTGTTTTTGCCGGAAACGAATTTTGCTTGTTCTTCGGTAACAAAGGTTTTAACCGGGTTCATGATTTCGGAAATTTTCTGGCTTTCGTCTTGCGTAAATTGAATGCTTGGCTCGCTGTACGACGATGGCACATAGTCATTCTGCGGCATCGGCAGACTTCTTAAGTACGGCGATTTCTCGATCGGAACCTCTTCGTATTTGCCGTTAAAGTAGGTGTAATCCGTGGCGGCAAAGTCTACGAATGCTTTGGAATCGTTAACCATTTGCAAGCCGGGGTTATAGTTCTTGCTCGCCCGGATTCCGTATTTGTCGCCAACCAGCCATGGATCCGGCGCATTTTTAAATTCATCCGTAAAGGTCTGCACGCCGTCCGCCCCAACCGTATACGTGGTTCCTTCGATTCCCCAGGTAATCAGGTTCATCATTTTGTCCGTGTATTGATAATCAATGAATTTGATCAGATCTTCCGCCACTTTCGTTTTGGCATTAATACAGAACTGGGCCCAGCCCAAATCAGGCGTATTGCCGTTTGCGACCTCTTGCCACGACGTTCCGTAATCCGGGTTATTCGGATAGAGCGTAACCGCGAATATTTTCCCGTCATTAAGCGTTCTGGTATATTCGGCCGGAGTCGTGAACCATTGCGTCAGCCACATGAAGTTGTCGCCGTTTAATGCTTTGCGTTTCAACGTATCGTCCGTATCGATGGTATACTCCGGATCCAGCAGCTTCTCGGCATACAGCTTGTTCGCGAACTGGAGGGCATCCCTGTATCCGTCCTCGAGAACGCCGTACACGTATTTGCTGCCGTTCCAATAGATATCATCCTTCACATGGTCGGCTGCGAACAAGGAACGCAAGCTGTTCCATCTTGTTGCGATCGGATATTTATCCGGGTACAGCTCCTTCAGCTTCTTGGCTGCCTGATAGACGTCATCCCAGGTCTCGGGAATCTTGATATTGTTCTGCTGGAAAATATCATAACGGTACGAGGACGTATTCTGGATCAGCATGCCTTTATCGGCGGGGAACCTTGGCGTTGACGTTTCTTTGAAGGTATACATCTTGCCTTCGGCGTTGGTTACGCGAGTCAACCCGTTCTTCACCTTGCTCAAATAATTCATATAGTTGGGCATCAGGTCTTTATATTGGCTTAGCTCCAGAATCTGGCCCTGCTCCGCCATTTCGGTTGTGTCGTAGAACAATGGAGTAACGAAGAAATCCGGCAAATCATTGCTCGCAATCATGAGTTTCAGCTTCTCGTCATACTCGGAAGAAGGAATGTAATTGAAATCAATGTTGACCTTTCTGCCCATGTAGGCTTCCATTTCCTTCTGCCATTCTTTCCCCATCATGCTATTGGCGTTATCAACCCCATTGGATGGCAGCGCTACCGAGAAGCTTAATGGCTTGCTATCCGTTTTGCCCGTCCCCGTATTCGTGCTGGAAGTCTCGTTTGGCGCATTGTTTGTATTGTTGTTTGTACAGCCTGTTACTGCCAGTGCCAACGCGGAAGCCAAAAGCAAAGACATCGTTTTTGTCTTTCTTTTCATAGAAACCCCTCCTGGTAAATAATTGGTTTACAGCATGTCATTAGGCTTGCGGATTGCTTGCCGCCCCTTCACCTCCCAAGCAGGATTCCCGCTCTCTACCCTTTAATGGAGCCTACAAGTACCCCTTTTGTGAAATGCTTTTGGAAAAAAGGATAGATGCACATAATCGGGAACATCGTGATGATGATGACGCTCATGCGTACCGCCTGCGGATCGAGCGAATCTCCCGGCTGATTGATCGCGACGTTGCCGGCGCCGACTCTTCCCGCAATGGCATTGGTATCCAGGGTAAACAGATAGTTTCTTAACACCATCTGCAGCGGATATTTATCCTGGTCCTGCAAGTAGACCAATGCTTCAAACCAGCTGTTCCAGCTCCCCACTAGCCCAAACAAAGCGAAGGTTGCGAGCAATGCCTTTGATAAAGGCAATACAATTTTGAACAAAACGACAAGATCGTTGGCCCCGTCTATTAAGGCAGACTCTTTTAACTCCGCCGGTATATTATGAAAGAAGGTTCGAAACAGAAAGACGTTATAAGCACCGATAGCCCCCGGAAGAATCATGACCCACAGCGTATCCAGCATGTGCATGCTGCGCATTAGCAAATAGGTGGGAATCAAGCCGCCGCCGAAAAACATCGTAATCATCAGAAAGATGGTAAGAAACTTCTTCCCGACAAAGGTCTGTACGGTAAGGGGATACGCCATCAACGAGGTAAACAGCAGCATCAGCCCCGTAGAACCTACCGCATAAATAATAGAGTTCAGATAACCTTTGAAGATAAATGGATCTTTAAAAACGGTCGTATAAGCTTCGACGTTGAAGCCCTTCGGCCAGACCGACACGCTTCCCGACGAGATATAACGGGCACTGCTCACGGAAGTCGCGATAATGTTCAGAATCGGATACAGGATGGCGATCATAATCAACAGCATGACAAAAATGTTGACCGCGTCAAACGTTCTGGAACCCAAGCTCACCTTTTTCATTGCTTACCCTCTCCTAGAACAAACTTGTATCCGACACTTTGCGGCTGATCCAGTTGGTCAGATACAGAATAACGAAGGATATGACGGACATGAACAAGCCGATTGCCGTTGTATACTCGTATTGCGCTCCCAGTATCCCTTGACGGTACACGTAGGAGCCGATAACGTCCGCCACGCTGTAGGTTTCGGGCGAATAGAGCAATATAATTTTCTGAAAGTCAGACCCGAGTATTCCGCCAACGGCGAATATGAGCAATATAACCGTTGTGGATCTTAATGATGGCCAGGTAATATGTACGATTTTTTTCCACCGGTTGGCCCCGTCCACTTCCGCTACGTCATACAAGGTAGGATCTATGGCGCTTAATGCGGCCAGATAGATGATGGTCCCGAAGCCTACCCCTTGCCAGATCCCCGAGGAGATAAAGATGGTTCTGAAATACCCAGGCTCCAGGAGAAACATCACCGGCGATCCGCCGAAGAAGGAAATGATATCGTTGAAAAGTCCGTCCCTAGCCGTAAATTCCTTGATCATGCCGGCGACAATGACAACCGAGATGAAGTGGGGAAAATACGAAACGGTTTGCACGATTTTTTTGAACCTCTTGTTCCGGAGCTCGTTAAACAGCAAGGCGAGAATGATAGGCGCGGGAAAGGACCAGAACAACGTGTATACGCCTAGCAGCAAAGTGTTTTTTAATACCCGGAACGCAAGCGGATCATGGAAGAACGTATTAAAGTATTTAAAGCCCACCCACGGGCTGTCCATAATTCCTTTGACCACGCTGTATTTTTTGAATGCAATCAGAATGCCGTACATCGGAAAGTAGTTAAAGACGAGAACCGTTAGAAAACCCGGCAAAACCATCAAATACAAATAACGATGTCTATTAATCCGCGACCACAAGCTTTTATTGGTTGTTTCCAAAAAAACACCCCTTCAACAGCCATTTTCAAATTAGTATACCAACTAACTCCTGCCGCTATCTAACATCTGGAAAAGGCAGGTAAATACATTAATTGAAAGCGCATTCATTTTTGAGCCTATTCAAGAACGCTTCCTTTCCCGTCTTTAAGGGATAGCGAACTAACCGCATAGCATTCCTAGATAGGAGCAGTGCCACAAAGGAAACGGAATTATAGGGAACGGCTTACCTCCCCCCTTCAACCTTGTTATACTATGTTAAAATTAACACATACTTTTTGGAACGTCAATACAGTTTTACTCCTACATTTTTCTAATTTTTTAGAGGAACTTCGTATAAGTTAGTATGCAAACTGTGTCAAATAGGCGTAAAGCCCGTTTCGTTTAACGAATAAGACTCTTAGCCCTCGCAGGTTACGCGCACGGCAGCCGGACTGTCGAATTGACGGAACCGGTAAGGCGTCATCCCATGCTTCCTCTTAAACAGTTCATAGAAATAGCTGACATTCTCGAGGCCGGTCTCGAGACTAATATCCAAGATGTCCATATCCGTATTAAGCAGCAAATTTTCCGCGTAAGACAGTCTCAAATCGTTAATAAACCGGGTTGGCGAAATTTTCAGCTGCTGTTTGAACACCCTGCATAAATAAGCATGGGATTTCCCCGATAATTGAACCAGCGCGGAGGTCCCCTTCGTAAAATGCTCCTTATTCCGCATCTCCTGGCAAAGCTTCCGGAACCAGTCCGGCTGGCCGTACGGAGCAGCCTTATCCGCCGTAATCCGGATGTAACGGGAAAAGAGATCCGTCAGCAGCGCTCTCACCTCCGCTTTGACAGCAAGCTTCCGGTTAATCGGAGTTAAGTTAATTTGATCCAGCCGGTAACGCACGTATTCCTTTTCCGTCTTGGACAGCATGAGCGTAGGAGGCAATTCCGGCTCGAACAGCTTCCCGCTCGGAAATCCCGCCCCCAGAAAAGCAAACAGTTCGTCAATAACTTCTTTATAGAACGAGAGATTAATAAATTGGCAGTCCCCCTCGCTTGTCTGCTCATAGCAATGAACATCCCGGTCGCGGATAAAGACAAGCGTATTTTCCCGCAGCAGCTGCCGGGTGCCGTTAACCTTATGCACGACGCTTCCCTGCAGGATAAGAAACAGTTCAAAGAAATCATGCGTATGCAAGCCGATCGTATCGCGTACCGATGTGATGAGCCGATAGTGCGCCTGAATATCCGGGTCGATACCGTCGGCAGCAAGAAGCTTTAACATGGCGGTCAGCCCCTTTTCTGTTCTTTTGCATCCGAAAAAAGCCAGGTCAAAATACCATAATCCATACGAAGGATAGGCAAGATTTATAGTCTCCTATCCTTTACGATTAGGCTGTCAGCAACCATAGAGAGGAGAACGCGAGTCATGCATTTACTTGAACAGCGCCGTCTATTCGAAGACAACAAACAAATTTACGAGAGTGCCAAGCTTATCTTCCGGGGCATTGACGGCTTCGACGTGTATAACCCCTCCATTCCGTTTGAATGGCAGGGCAAGCGCTATATCTACGGTCGCGTGGAAAAACGGCAGGAATGGGCGCGTTCCTGGGTCAGACTGTTCGAACAGAGCGGTCCGGATGAATGGACGCTAGTACCGGATACCATGATCTATCAGATGGAAGACCCTTATGTCAGCATCGTAAATGAGCAGCTTGTACTGGGCGGAACTCATGTCCGTTATAACCAAGGGCGGCTGGATACCTTCTACGGTTATTTCTACAAAGGGACGGATGTTCACGATCTTCTCTACTTCACGACAGGGCCCGACTATATGAAGGATATCCGTCTCGTACAGCTCTCAGGCAGCAAAATTGGCGTATTTTCCAGACCGCGAAGCGAGGAGGTACGTCAAAAATACGGGAGTGAATCCCTCATTGGCTTTACGGTAATCAACAGCCTGGATGAGTTGTCGCCCGCGGTTATAGAGAATGCGCCTCATATCCCCGGATTATTCCAAAAGGACGAGTGGGGCGGCTGCAATCAAGCTTATCTGCTGGAGAGCGGCAGGATCGGCGTAATCGGGCATATTTGCTATAAGTCCGCCGATAGCCGCAATCAGGAGATCTGGACGTATATGAATATGTCCTTTGTGCTCGATCCGCAGACCAATCAGTTTACCGATCTGAAAATTATCGGCACCCGCCCTTGCTACCCGGAGGGGCCAGCCAAGAAGCCTAATCTGACCGATTGCGCCTTTACGGCGGGCATCGAAATGCGCCCTGACGGCAAGGTCAATCTATACAGCGGAATCGGCGATACGGAGTCCGGCCGCATTGTCATCGATTACCCGTTTGAACGCGAGGGTGCGATCGTAAACTTCCGAATCAGATAAGAACAACTAAAGGCGCCTTGGGGAGCTCTCCCCGAGGCGCCATATTTGTCAGCCCTTCATCCGCTCCCATTCAAAGCCAAGCTCTTGAAGCAAGGCCCGCGCAATAATCATATGGCCGGACAAGCCCGGATGCACCCGGTCGGAAGCGATGGCGGTAGGATGCACGTATTCGAACTGCGGGGCAAACGCCGCTTGGATATCGATGAAGCCGGCGCCCGTTCTCTCCGCCACTCTTCTTGCAGCCTGGCCGTATTCATCCATCCGTTTGCGCATCCGGTCCTCCGGATTAGGCTCCAGATAGAAAGGCGTCATGATGACAGCCCCCTGTACCTCCGGCTGCGCAGACTTCACCAATTCCTCCAGCGTCTGCTCATATTCCTCGAGCAGCACATGCGATTCGGGAATATTGGGTTGATCGAAATATCGCCATACGTCATTGATGCCGATCATAACCGTCAGCCAGTCCGGCTTCAAATCAAGCACGTCCGTTTGCCATCTGCTTTTCAAATCCCTTACGGTATTGCCGCCAATGCCCATATTGGTTACTCGGACCGACAGTTCCGGATAGGCGGTCTGCAGCAAGGCGTCCACAAGCGCGACATAGCCTTTGCCGACGCCTTGGAACAGCCCTTCCCCATGCGGGAATTTACGCTCGCAATCGGTAATCGAGTCACCGATCATAACCAGTCTTTGCCCTTGCTCAAGCTTCATAAATACGCTACCTCCTTATTTTTGCGCAAGACGGATGGTCTTGACTTCAAATGGCCGGAAATGCAGGTTAATAAGCTCATCGGCAACCGGCAGCTCCGCTTGGTTAGCTTCCAGCATATCGGTCTCAAACGCGGCGGAATAGGACAACCCGGCGCGGATACCGCAGGAAACGGCGGAACCCGTGCTCTCGTACAGGCGCACAATCCAATCTCCGGACCCGTCTTCGGCCAGCTTGACCGTCTCCGCGAGAACACCCGGCTGATCGATCCGCAAAAGGGATTGCTGATCATGGCGGTCTGCACCGCTCAAGGCGCTAACCGGATAATTAAGCTCGTAAGCCTCCTGGATTACCCGGCTTTCCCTAAAGGCTCCTTCCCAGAACAAGAATCCGTAAGTAAATTCATGCGTTCCTTGATCGGAGGTTTCGTCCGGATAAGACGGCGAGCGAAGAAGCGTCATGCTTAACGTATTGCCCTTGACGGCAATTCCGTATTTGCAGTCGTTCAGCAGCGCAAACCCACGCCCCGTCTCGGCTAGCGCCGTCCATTTATGCTGGCTTACCTCGAACCGGTCCGCATCATGCGGTCTTGAAGCATGATTAGGTCTGCGAACGTAACCGAACTGGATTTCCTGCATCGACTCATTGGCATGCAGCCGGACCGGAAAATCAACGCGCAGCATTTTGTTCTTCTCCTGCCATTCAACCGTCGTTCGGAATTCAACCCTTCGGCTTCCCGCTTCCATTCGGATATCCTGCACAACCGTCGACTGGTTGAGCTTCCGCCGGACGCGAACGTTGGCAAAAAGCGGGCCATTGGCGGTAACCGTTATTTCCGCCTGTTCCTCCAATTCAACCTTGGAAGCCTGGTAACGGCGGTCAATCTCCCACGCGTCAAAGGCAGACGGCTGATCCCGGTACATAGCAAGCGTATTGCAGGAATCGGCTGCCCACTCTACGCCCGTCTGCTTGTCTACGATACTGGTGATTTCTCCCGTGCCGTTTAAGGCTATCGCCATAAATTCATTTTCCATGCGCGAAGTTGTGGCAGACACCGCTGAATGGGTAAGCGCGGGTTCTGTTTGCTCCTTCCCGACGGCAGTGTAAGCCGCCCATCCCAAGGATGGCGTCTCAAGCCGGGCATAACCAACCCCGTCCTGCCATTGCACGGGTACCGGTTGACCGGAACGGTCCGCAACCGCCGCAACCCCCGCGGGCAACGCAATCAGCTCGCTTCGATTCCAGGACAGAGGATTAAATACGGTAACCCCTTCCCGCTCAGACTCTACAAGCGTTGCTTTGGCCTCGTCGGCCATTTCGCAAATCGTCTCATACAGCTTGGTCAGCTCCGCCTGCGCTTCTTCGTGAACCCGGTGAATGGAAGTTCCCGGCAAAATGTCATGGAAGTGATGCAGCAGAAGCTGCTTCCACAAGCCATCCATCTTTTCATAGGGATACGGCTTCGTCCGGAGGCGCTGTGCGGCAGCGGCCCAAAGCTCGTATTCGCGGAATCCGATCTCCGTCTTCCGGTTCAACCGCTTCAGCTTCGCTTGCGTCGTATAGGTTCCGCGATGCGCCGGGTAATACAGCTCGCCTACATATCTCGCATCCGGAATGCCTCTTGCTTGCTGGTCTTCGAAATAATCGATCGGCGAGCTTTGTCTTGTCCGCGGTACGCCTTCCAGATTGTCGAGCCTGCGCAGAAACTCGAGATCATCCCGGTTCGCGCCGCCCCCGCCGTCTCCATGCCCGTATTGGACAAGCCGGGTTGCAATGCCGTCCTTTTGCACCCGGTCGTTCCACTGCCCAATCAGAAATGACGGATTTACCCGGATCGGGAAATCGCCGTAATCCAGAAGATGCGTCAGAATCTCCGATCCGTCGATTCCTTCCCATATAAACGTGTTGTACGGGAACGGATCAACGGCATTCTCGTAAGTCTGGAACATTTTGACGGAAGCAAAATAACGAATCCCGCAGCCCTTCATAATTTGCGGCATATTGCCGGAATAACCAAACACATCGGGCAGCCACAGCATCTCGTTGCCCTTGCCGAACTCCTCCATGAAGAACCGTTTGCCGTGAAGGAACTGGCGGATCAGGCTCTCCCCGCCTGCCAGATTCGTATCCGATTCGACCCACATGCCGCCTTCCGGGATGATTCGCCCTTCCGCCACTCTCTGCTTGATGCGGGAATAGAGCTCCGGATAAAGCTCCTTCACGATCCGGAATAAATACGGCTGGCTTTGGGTGTACGTATATTCCGGATATTCGTCCATTAACGCAAGCTGATTGGACATCGTGCGGGCGATTTTCCGCTTCGTCTCCTCTATGGGCCACAGCCAGGCAATATCAAGATGGGACTGGCCCATCAAATACAGCAGCGGAGAAGTGGATCCGTTTACGCAAGCGAGAAGCGGCTCCATCATTTTGCGGCAGCCGTTAACGTTCTCCATCAGCTCCAGGTCCCGAAGCCCGAGATCAAGGACGGCAATGACATCCGTTAGACAACGGTTAATTTCGGCTGCCCGAAGGGAGTTCGCATCCGTATTCTGAAGAACCTGCCACAAGCATTCCAGATCGATAAAGAATTGATAAACTTCCTCCTCGAACCGGCACAAATACGATTCGCCGAATACCGGCTGATGACCAGAGTGGCCGGCATAAGCTTCGGCGGCAAGCTCGAAGCGCTCCCCTTCGCGAGCAAGACGGGTTATGGTCACATCATGATGCTGCAAATCGAGCGCACCGCTTACAATCCCGTTCACGTACAAAGTTGCTTCGGAACCAAAGTCCGCGAGCACAACCAGCCGCTTGCCTTCCGTCCCAACAGGCGCAACAAAGCTGCTGCGAAGCCAAGCATACATCCAACTGCTCCCCCATCGGTCCCCGGCGTTTATCGGCTCGAAAGACTGGGAACTGATATCGGAATAAGAAAGACGTTCTCCGGTAACAAAGTGCGTAAATTCAACGATTGATAATTTCTTATAAATAAAGTCCCGCTTAACCCTCAGCAGCTTCTCAATCTGATACTGAATTTCTTTTCTCGTATTCAATTCCAGTTTCACATCCCATGGTTTCGTCTTTGTTGTAACGAATATCGGAAATCCGAAGCGTAGCTAGACCATGACGGGGCAATGTCATTCCGACTTCGGAACCGCCGTTAGGCAATTGGCCATGCTGCAATCTTTCCTTGTGCTTGCCGTCAAGCTCAACGGCCGAAATGCCGCTCGATTCCGCCTTGATAAGAAACGAGAAAGCAGAGTCTTCCGTTCCCGAATTGTACAGCCTGACAAGCAAGTCTTCTCCGTCGCGCTGCAAGGAGATGATTTCAATAGAGGGCACCGACACTTGCAGCAAGGACAGCGATTTCGGCGTACGATTGGACCAGCGCATAAGCATCGGCTGCAGAGGCTGCGTCCAACGTTCGGACTCTTGCGCAATTCCGGCACGATCCCAACGATCTTCATGAGGCAGAATCGCATACCGCATCTCCTGCGCATCCCGAAGCGGACGTTTCCCCCACCAGAAACCGCCTTCCGCGCCCCAGCCCAGCGTTAACGCGAGCGGGTCATGATCGCCATGCGAATAATCCGTCGTATGATCGGAGAATATGGCTAGTCCGCGATTGCTCTGCTCATCGTAAATATCCACCCAGTTCAGGATGATATTGTGTTTAATCTCATCCCAACGTTCATACCGCGTATCCGAATGGCGGCTTTCGGTTACGTCAAAGGCGGAATTCTTATACAGCTTTCCCTCGCCAAAAGCAGCCGGAAAACGCGCCTGCAGCTTATAGCGGGTATTATGATGGGACTTCCGCCGCTCGGTACTGCGGTTCTCCGGCGCCATTTCCCAAGGGTCGCCAATCCATGTGTCTCTCTCGTAGAGGAAACGCGCATGGAAATCGATCCTGCGCAGGCCTTTGGCTGCCGATAAAGTCATAACAAAGCCGGTACCCGCAAATTGGCCATTCATCTCGACGGTGACCCGAAGCGGACCGTTCTCTACGACTTTCAACGCAACCGGCGATTCCATGCTGCTCGCCCAGCGAGCTTCCTCCATTAAATAACCGGTTAACTCATTAAACGGGTTGCCAGGAGCGATCAGCGGCCGGTTATTCGTCAAGTCGTATAGCTCCGTAATTACTCCGCCGCGCTTGGTATCGATTCCGATCCGGTACAAATCGGTCGTCAGGATGGCATAATCGTCATGGATTTGAACAGACGCAGCATTTTCCTCTTGCTGCTTGCCGGCAGCTTCCGCGTCCTCCCGCTTCACGTATTCAAGCCTATAATCCCGATAACCCATGGCAGGCGTCTCCGCCTCAAAAAGCAGCTTGCCGGCAAAAACGCTGCCGTCCTCCTGAGATACTCTTGTCGGAACCAGCTGGCTGGGAACGACCCTTCCATCGGCGTCCAAGACCCGAATCAAAGCGGTTCCTCCGGCTCCCGGAACCTCGATCTCGGTTAGTTCTTTGCGGGCAATGCCCGAAGTATTAAATACACGGACGCCATACGTTTGAGGCTCAATTTCGTCTTGCGGTTCCTGAACCATGCCGCTCATCGCCCGGAAACGGATATCGCCAGCAATCTCCTCCGCCAGCCAGCTTTGCGTTCCTGCCTGCCATGCCCACTTCTCCCGTCCGGTTCTTGTTGTGGCACAGATCCAGGCATCATGATGCTGGGACAGCAGGAGCTGATCCCAAGCCTCGCGCAGCTTCTCCTTCGGATAAGCGAAATTCCCCGTCACGCTTGAGAGGGAAGCCAGCTTCTCCGCCGATACAACCGCCTGCTCCGCAGCCCGGACCTCACGCGACATCCGCTGAAGCGTCCCTTCTCCCCACGGCAGCGTGCAGCGGATATCCTCTTGGGTGAAATACCAGGCTTCCGCCGGTTTGGCGGCAATCTCCTCTATGTATTCGCGCCAGGTCGTATATTGAATGTAGTCCTCATTCAGCCACGGCCTGGCCATCCAGCCCAGATCCTGAAGGAAGCTGCCTGCCGGATGCGCAATCCCGTATGCCTTGCATTTCTCCACGAATTCAGGCTTCATGTAACCCGCTTCCGACTCCCAGCAGTTTAGAAGCTCCTCGCATTCGTATCTTGGCACGCAAGGGATGGACGTCCCGTCCGGGCCAACCCATAGCACCGTTTCGTGATTGATGCCGGAAGCATAGCCGCCCCAGCCCGTTCCCGGATTCTTAAGCACGGCGCGCTTATAGCCAAGCGAACGGAGAATTTGAGGGTAGCTGCTGCTCCAGCAAGGCTCTTGAGAGGCATAGGTATCAACAACAGTCTCGGGAAAATGCTCCCGGATGATTTCTCTGCCGCGTATGAGCTGGCGGATATTGCTTTCGCCGCCAATGACCCAGCCGTAGGGCTGGGCGTAGCTGCCCGCCACCATTTCAACGCGCCCGGCATGGCTTTGCAGATGCTGTTTGATTGCGTCATAGGAACGCGGATCCGTCCGTCGCAGCGCTTCCCAGGAGATCGGTTCGATATCCAGGGAAAGCTTCCAATCCGGATTCTGCTCCAGCCGGCGAATTACATCCGCCCATGACCCTAATGGCATATGGCCTTTGATTCCGCCATGATAGCCGTCTACGAAATAAGCCTTTTTCGATGGATCCATTTGATCACCTGTCCGCAGATTAAAGTTTACGGGCCGCAACACCTTCAAAGCTGATTTTCACGGGACGAATCGTATTATCTTCATTAAAGGTAAGCTTATCGATGCACACCACGCGGTGGTTCGCAGCCGTTTCGGTCAACGGGCGTCTATGGTAAACGATATAATATTCGTCCGTATCCGGGATTTGAAGATATCCGTGATGTCCTGCCCCGGTTGCCACTTCCGGATCCTGCTGCAAGATGGTATCGATTCTCTCGAATGGACCAAGCGGCGATTCCGCAAGCGCGTAAGCTACCCGATAATGAGGGCCGCCCCATCCGCCTTCCGCCCACATGAAGACATACCGGCCGTTCCGCTTGATCATGCACGGGCCTTCCACATAGTCTTTCGGCGTCACTTCCCGGTAGACGGTTCCGTCCTCGAAAGGAAGCAGGCTGATCATATCCTCGCCGAGACGAACGACATTGCAATGTCCCCAGCCTCCGTAGTACAGGTATACCTGACCGTCTTCATCCCGAAAAACATGCGGATCGATAGGCTGCGCGCCATGGTGGAACCGGTCAATTAGAGGTTTGCCGATCGCATCGAGGAACGGTCCCTCCGGCCGGTCAGCAACTCCGACGCCAATGCCTCCAAGCTCATCATTGCTTTGAATATCGTTCGCGGAGAAATAGATATAATATTTTCCGTTGCTCTCGATTGGCGAAGGCGCCCATACCGCTTTATGCGCCCACTGGAAATCCTTCTCGTCCAATACCCGTTCAACCTTGGTCCAGTTGACCAGATCGTCGGAATGGAAGGCATCCAGATAAAGCTGTTCTCCGTAAAGAGCCGAATAAGTCGGATAAATCCAATACCGCCCTTCGAAGATTCTTGCTTCAGGATCGGCATACCAGCCGGGAAATACGGGATTGCCGGATGTTAGGTTATTATTCATGAAAATATTCCTCCTAGTAGATATCCATGTAGTAGGTAAGTATACGAAGAAGCGAGAAACACAGTAGAAGTGTCCTGTATTTCCAGACTTCC
The DNA here is from genome assembly GCF_003399985.2 of Paenibacillus sp. ATY16. NCBI lineage: Bacteria > Bacillati > Bacillota > Bacilli > Caryophanales > Paenibacillaceae > Paenibacillus > Paenibacillus sp. ATY16. The sequence goes on from NZ_NMOK02000056.1 coordinate 219,564, forward strand.
TGTCGTTAATTTATAGTACTTTCATTTACCAATCTTTTGATTAAGCGCTTACATAAACCGAATATTAGCTTCTTTATCCTAACCTCCCAACGATTCTTGTCGTTTTCTCATTTAACTTATTATGCTAAGCACGACAAGTTCACACACTATCTTTGAACCTATAGTAATACGAACTCCTAAATTTTTCAAACCTTTTTTGTGTAAATAGGAGCATCTTCCTACTCCGCAAATCAATTCCTGGCCAGTATGCTCGTCATATTTTTTATGCCGTGAAAAGTTAGTATACCAATATAACCTAAGTTAGGTTATAATCAAAGAAATGTTGTTATGAGGTGACTCAATAATGAGTGAAAAAGAGCCAGGACTACCGAAGTACCAAATCGTGAAGGATTACGTGCTCGCGCAAATCGAGAATCAGGAAATTTCCAAGGATGACCGCATCCCAAGCGAATCGGAATTTTCCAAGATGTTAAATGTAAGCTCCATTACGGTTAGAAAGGCGCTATCCGAGCTCGTGAACGAAGGAGTGATTTACCGCGTTCGGGGAAAAGGAAGCTTTGTGGCCGCCGGCCAAACCGCCGTAGCCGAGAAGGCTTCCAATCTCGTTGCCTTTGTTATTTCCGGCGTTGAAATGTACGACAGCTCCTATATGCAGATTATGAAGGGCATTCAATCCTTCCTCGGCAAGCATGACTGCAAATTGATCATTGAATTCGTGGAAAACGATTTCGAACAGGAACGCGAGCTTATTTTACGGTTAATCCAATCCGATATCAGGGGGCTTCTTATTTACTCCTCGGATCCGGTTGCGGCGAAAAGCTATCTGAATGACATTCGGAAGAAATCGATTCCATTCGTTATGCTTGACCGCTCGCCGGCAGGTTATCCGGTTAACGTCGTGACTTGCAACAATCACGACGGCGCCTATGAAGCCGTTGAATATTTAATCCGGAACGGTCATAAGCGGATCGGATTTGCCGCTTACGATTTCCACCTCAGTCCGGAGGTAGACCGTTACAACGGCTATAATAACGCAATGACTAACGCTTCCCTGCCCATTAACAAGAAACTTCTCTATCTGGAGAAGGAACTGGATTACGATACGCTCGCGCGGCAAATTCACGAGGGAGAGATTACGGCCCTCTTTTGCACGAACGACAAACGCGCCCTTGAAGTTCTCGAGCAGCTGACCAGCCGGGGAATCCGGATTCCGGATCAGATTTCGCTAATGGGCTTTGACGATTTCGAAAGCTCCAAGTTCGCCAAGGTCGCTCTAAGTACGGTGAAGCAGTATTTTGACGTGCTGGGTTACGAAAGCGCCAAGCTGCTGCTTGAAATCAGCGAAGGAAATTCCTATGGGAACAAAAAGGTCATGCTGCCTACCAGTCTGATTATCCGGGATACCGTTAGACCGGTCTAACAAAGCAAAAAGACTGTTCTCCGATATGGGAGCAGTCTTTTTTATCGGCAATCAAGCAGACGTGATAAGGTTTAAAAAAAGAACGATCGGTAAATGCTGATCGAATACCCTTAGAATACCCTTACCCCGTACTATATTCATAGGAGATGCGCGCATGGATTTAAGCAATAATCTGCTGGTTAAAAAAGCTTATGCGAGTCCCCAATTAAGACAATACCTCTTCAATAAGGGAACCATGTTCCTTTATTGCGATTACGCGGGCTTCGCCGCGCACAACGCTTACGGCGCTGCTTGTTGTACCGTTTTTAACCGGATGATCGGTTTATCCGCCAAAAAGTTGCCGATCTCCAAGGATTACGGTTCGAACTATGGCGAGGTATTGGCGATTATTTTCAGCCTGGATACCCTGACTGCCGCTTATGCAGAGCTGGAGCAGCCGCCTAAAATCGCCGTCGTATACACCGACTGTATCCGCATCTCCCATTTGCTTGCACAGCCAACCCGCCCGCAAACCCGAAACGCATCCGCAAGAAACGAGCTGTCAGCCGCCTTGGATAGGTTTAATCGCAAATTTCCGGACATTAACCTCCAGATTAAATACATAAGCAAGCATAAGAAAAACAATCACCTGCATCGGCTCGCCCACAACGCCGCGCGGGAGGCGGCGCTGTCATCTATTTTGTCGTAGAGCCAAAATCCGTTATTTGCAGGTCGATATCCAAATTGATTTTCGAAGCGCTAAACGCTTCATCCCAGTTGGACTTGACCTCTTTCCATAATCCCGGCTTCTGAATCCTCACAGCTTGGCAGAACTTGGCTACATCTACCTTATAACGGTTCTGCATGGCGCTCAGCAGATGTTCGATCATGCTTGTCAGCTTGCTCTTGAACAACTTCTCTATCTCTTTCTGGTAGGACCTCAAGGCTGGGTTCCCCTCCATATCCCAATCCTCGCTGATTCTGCCCTTGGTTTCAACATGGACTTGGAAGGTAAGCTGATTGTCTTGATCCGACTCCACCCGGATGCGGGTTTTCATGGCTTTCATCTCGTAAGTGATGGGATTACCTTGCTCGTCGTAGGTTTTGATCGTTCCGCTATCCCCTTGGTTGGTCAGCCAGTCGATGCATTCCACGTCTTCCTGCGTCAAATTCCCGATCCAGCGTCCGGTATCCCCTTTGATAATGCCGGCTCCGGAGAATTCGATATGTTTTTTGGCCTGAATAATATTCTGAAGGATAAAGCTTTGTTTGGAATGCATCATGGCATCCAGATCCGTCAGCAGAACAGCGTCCATAAGCTTGCTTGTCCGGAACTGATTCTTCACCACATCGTTAATATAGAAGGAAGGAACCTCATCGGGCGTTTTTATGGATAAAGCTTGCTGCGCATTGCCCGAGCTTAGAAAGATTTTTACGCTGGGCCGAATATCGTTATCCCGTAGCATAAAGTTGGTCACCTGCTTAATGTTTCTTTCTTGCAGCAGTTGCGAGGAGATCACGATAATTTTCAAGTGATGACCGATAATAGGCTTATTCAAGCGCAGGGAGAATTGGCGAAAAATCTCAAGAATGGAGTCGCCGGTTCCCGAAATATTCATATAGGGCGAAGTCTTACCCTTCACTTCATCCTTTGATCCCGTCTTGAGCGGCACAATTTGAACGGTTACCGTTATTTTGTTCGTTTTGGAATAGCTTCCGCCCTCTTGTTCTAATGCCTTTTCTTCCGGATTCTCATTGCCAGCGTCTAACGCCATGCCCGCATATACAGCGAGGTCTTCGATCTCATTACTGCTCCAACAGCCGGATTGCGTGATCAGAAAGAAAGCAGCAATCAGCAATGCCAGATATTTACGGCTTCTCATGCTGCATCCCGCCTTTTGACCGCATTAGCGCAATGAGAGAGAGACTTACCGGGAACAGAATAAATAAAAGGATACTTAGATATCCGATGTTATCTCCAAGCGAAAACACTTCATTAATGTTCTTGGGAACCATGGTGGCAAGAAAAATAAAGGGCACAAGCGCAAAGATAACCGACTTATAAGGAAGGTTAAACAATTGCGACAGGCCAAGGGAAGAATTATAAAAGAAGCTGCTGTAGTTACAGAACATCTGCATTAGCCAAATCACCATAAGCGGAAATTCGAAACGTTCGAACAGAAATCCGGAAATCTCAAAGCTCCGGATCAGATCGATGGTCGGCCATGTGCTGGTTACAGCCGAATCGACGGACAACCCACCGATCACCATAATAATGGTAATGAAATACAATCCAATCGGAATACCAATTCCGATAAGCATGGCTTTAAAAGCCTGCTTCGGATTTTCCAATTGTGCCACCAACGTCATTACAACCTCGCACCCCGAATAGACAAGAATCGTTGATTTTAACCCCATGATTACCGGAAAGATTTCGTCTCCCAGAACGGGTCTTAGATTATAGAGATGAAATAACCTCAAGCTCAGCAAATAGGAAACAATCAGAATAAACAAGCTGATGGGAAAAACAATCTGACCTACCCGGGCGATTGCATTGATGCCTCCCCGGACCAAATAAGCACCCAGCCAAATAAAAGGAATCGTTATCGCCCATACCGGCGTGCCTTCAAGCAGGTAAAACACCGTCACCTCCGACATCGCGCGAATCTCGAAGCCTGCGATTACAATGTAATACAGAATCAATAACAGGCACCATAAAATGCCGGGATACCGGCCAATCACGATTTGCGTATACTGAAACACAGTCTTCCCGGGAAAGCGCAGACTTAATTTGATCATCAGAACGACGACAAGCATAATAATCAGGCCGCCTAAAAGCACGGAAATCCAGCTGTCCGGCGTTTTCACCGTCTCGCTTACGCTTCTAGGCAATGTCAGGATCCCCGCTCCCAACATCGTGTTGTTTAACACCAGCGCCGCCTGCGAAGACGTAATTTTATCTTCCGGCGAAAGAAATGATTTGGAAGCGGACATAGTTTCCCTCGATTCTACCTGCGTTTGTTTTGCATCGTTTTCATTAACTTTGGTCTCCTCTTCATCAGAAAGATCGGCACGCGCACAAAGAAATCCTTCCAGTCACTCCAGCGGAATGGCGTTAGCGGGGTGAGATAAGGGACACCAAAGCTTTTTAATTTGGATAGGTGACAACAGATCAGCAAGAAGAACAAAATGGTTCCGAACATGCCCAATATCGAGGCGAACAGCATACCCACGAACCGGAGAAGCCGAAGCGTAATCCCGGCACTGTACATCGGAATCGAAAAGGATGAAATCGCCGTGACCGCAACTACGATAACGAGAAAAGGACTTACGATGCCCGCCTTCACGGCCGCCTCTCCAATAACAAGTCCGCCAACGATGCCCATTGCGGGTCCAATCGGCTTGGGCAGCCGAATACCCGCTTCTCTCAATATCTCGATGGAAATCTCCAGAATCATAACCTCGATCAAAGCCGGGAACGGAACGCCCTGCCGCGTCTCAATAATCGTTAAAGCGAGCTCCGTCGGGATTAAACCCGGATGAAACGAAATAAATGAAATATACAAGGATGGCGCCATTAGAGCGATAAAGGCCGCCAGAAAGCGGAGAATACGCAATAAGGAACCGGGCATCCAGCGTTCGAAATAGTCCTCCGGAGACTGCAGGAGCATGCTGAAGGTGACCGGGACGATAAGCGCAAATGGCGTTCCGTCCAGCAAAATCGCGATTCTGCCTTCGAGCAGCGCCGCGATAACCCGGTCGGGTCGCTCCGTGTTTTGGGTTTGCTGAAAAGGACTTAAATAATTATCCTCGATCATTTGTTCGATATAACCGGACTCCGCGGCAAAATCGAGCTTTACTCTCTCAATCCGGTCGATAACCTCGCGGAGTAAATCCGGGTTAACGATTTGATCCAAATAAAGGATAGCCAGCTCCTTCTGAATCGTGTGGCCAACCATAAAGCTTCGGACTTGCAGTTTATCCGTCACGCCTTGCTTTCTCAGCATGGCGGTATTTACGTTTATATCTTCCGTAAAGCCAATACGCGATCCGCGCAGCAGAGATTCGGATACCGGCTCCGTTATATCGCGGGCAGGTCCGCTAGGCGGATTAATCAGGAAGCCTTCATCGCGACCGTCAATCATGAGCGCCAAATAGCCGAATAAAACGGCTTTCGTAAGCTCCTCCATCGTGGAGATCGTATGTGCCGCATTCGTCGGCAATCGCTCAATAATCGGGAGAGGATGATCGGGTTCCGTATCCCGCAGCATCCTCATAATCTCCATCTTTAGCAATTGATCCTCCTGCATGCCCTTAACAAATATAAGAGCTGCACGGACCTTGGCGTCTCCCATCGTCAATTCGCGGATCACAACGTCGCTGTTTATCCCAATCGTGTTCCTGATTTCGTCTATATTGGCATCGTAACTTGCGGAAATGGGATGAGTCGGCTCTTCGTCCGAAGAAGAGTCAGCCCCGCCTGAAGAGACCAGCTTATCATCCGCTAAAGAGGTCAGCGCCTTATAAATCCGGTATATCAATAGGGGAACGACAAGAGTAATTAGCGCCTGGAAAAACACACTCCATCCCGGAATATGGGATTTAATAGAGGATAACATCCTTAATCATTCCTTTGATTACTCTAACTCATTCTTTCGGGAACGCAGACTAGGGCCAATGGCAATGTAAGAATAATATTCCTAATCTGGCTTCAAATATACAGGAGCAGGACTCCCTCAGACCCCATTGACGGTCAGCACAAAAAAAGACAATTCCTTCTGTAACCAGAAGAAAATTGTCTTGGGCTCTCATCTTCGTTATTTGGTCTGGCCGTAATAGGCATTAGCCCCGTGCTTCCGGAGAAAATGCTTGTCGAGCAAAGCCTGATCCATCGGCTGAATGTCCGGATTAAGATTATAAGTATGAAGGGCCATCTTCGCGACTTCTTCCACCACTACCGCATTATGAACGGCTTCATGCGGATCTTTGCCCCAGTTAAACGGCGCATGGCTGTTCACAAGCACGCTTGGAATCATCATGGGATCTTTATCCTTAAACGTTTCGACAATCACGTTCCCGGTCTCGAGCTCATAAGCGCTTTCGATCTCCTCGCGCGTCATGGCGCGGGTAACCGGAATTTCGCCGTAGAAGTAATCGGCATGCGTGGTTCCCAGCGCGGGAATCCCCCGGCCGGCCTGCGCCCAGCTTGTTGCCCAAGGAGAATGCGTATGCACGATTCCGCCAACCTGCGGAAATGCTTTATATAAGACGAGATGGGTTGGAGTATCCGAGGATGGCTTAAGCTCGCCCTCCACCTTATTCCCCTCAAGATCAACAACAACGAGATCCTCGAGCTTCAGCTTATCGTAAGGCACGCCGCTAGGCTTGATGACCACAAGGCCGCTTTCCCGATCGATACCGCTCACATTTCCCCAGGTAAATGTAACAAGACCATACTTGGGCAAATCCAAGTTGGCTTCCAATACCTCTTGCTTTAACCGCTCCAGCATGCTGCTCATCCTTTCGTCGATCCTCATTTTCATTGTCATTATACACTTGTACGTACATGTTTTCTACATTTATTTTAGCTTAACGTACGACTTGTCATTACATCCTGCGGGTAGATTCTCTAATAATCAGACTTGGCTTGTAGGTTTTGGATTCCGGAATCATGGCGCCGCCGCTCTCGATCAGCTCGAACAACAGCCTTGCCGCATCCTCACCCATTTCCGCCTTCGGATGAACAAGCGTTGTCAGCTTCACTTCGGATGCCGTCGCAAGCGGGGAGTCGTCAAATCCAACAATGGATATATCCTGCGGTACGGATAACCCGGCTTGGCGGATAACCTCAAGCAGCTGCAGAGCCAGCTCGTCATTGTAGCAGACAAAAGCCGTTGGCCGTTCCTCTTCGGGAAGGTCCAGAAGTCTTGCCGCTTCGGCAATCGGCTTCTCCGCTTTCTCCTCCGTCCGGTAAGCCACCACAAATTCCGGCTGAAGCAGGCAGCCTTCCTGCTGATGCGCGCGCATGAAGCCTTTCAGGCGCAGCACGCCCTGCTGGTCATCCGTCTTGAAAAATCCGACAATCCGCCGATGCCCCAGCTCGAGCAAATGCTGCGCAGCCGTACTGCCGCCTTCTTCATCGTCAATAACAAGAGAAGGACAGCTGATTTCCGGATATCTGGCGTTTATCATCACGTAAGGAATTCTTCGGTTATTAAGCGCGAGAAAATAAGCGAGATTCGGGTTCCCTTCCGCGCTTTTGGTTGGTTCGATGATCAAGCCGCTAAGCGGCTGGCTGGTTAGCATCGACAGGCTTTCCCGCTCCCTGCCCTTATCGTTGTCCGTGCTGGAGAGCAGCAGCCGGTAGCCTTTGGCGCGAATCGCCGCTTCCGTCCCCCGGACGATATGCGGGAAGATATAATCCGAAATATAAGTCGTTATGAGACCTATCGTCTGAGTTTCCACGCGGCTCTCGCTTTCCCGCGCATCCGCTACGAAAGTCCCCTTTCCCTGCAGGCGGTACAGCCTGCCTTCCTTCTCAAGCTCCCCAAGCGTTTGGCGGACCGTTTGCCGGCTTAGTCCGAACTGTTCGGATATTTCGTTCTCCGACGGCATCTGCTCATTGGGCTGCAGCTTCCCCGTATCCAGCCATACCAATATTTCTTTCTTGAGCTGAATGTATTTCGGCAATGATTTTTCTTTCATGAACTTGCCCCTTTGCTAGCTTGTCTGTACGATTCTGCGATATGAGTATAGATTAACAAATCGGAGCCAGGAAATACTACTCCCGGCTCCAATCGTTCTTTCTATCCGCATGCTCCAGATAACGGCTTATTTCAAATTTTCAACCGCGGCTCTTTCAATGGAAAGTCCCGTCTTATACCGTTTCATAAAGACTTCAAAGCCTTCCACATCCTTCGGATCAGGGGAAACCTGCGAGCCGGCTTTGCCTGCGAATACGTTCTTATTCAAGAAGTCTTCCAGCGTCTCGTTCTCTGCTTTGTTCATCATATAGGAAGCAAGCAGGGCAATCCCCCATGCTCCGCCTTCGCCGGCCGTCTCCATGACGGAGACCGGCACGTTCAGGGCGCCTGCCATAATTTTCTGCCCTACGCCTTCGGTTTTGAACAAGCCGCCATGACCAAGGATCTGGTCAAGCTTAACTTCTTCTTGCTTGAGAAGAATATCCATGCCGATCTTAAGCGCTCCAAGCGCCGTAAACAGATGAACGCGCATGAAATTCGCCAGATTGAAGTTGCTCTCCGAGGAACGGACAAACAATGGACGGCCTTCTTCGAAATGCGTCATGTGCTCGCCCGAGAGGTAACCGTAAGCCAGCAGTCCGCCGCCGTCCGGATCGCCTTGCAGTGCTAGATTGTATAGCGTACCGTACAGCTTGTTGGCGTCAACATCCAGGCCCATAACCTTGGCAAATTCGTCAAACAAGCCCACCCATGCATTCAGATCCGACGAACAGTTATTGGAGTGAGCCATGGCAACCAGATTGCCGGTAGGCGTCGTAACGAGGTCGATTTCATCATAGGCCTTGGACAGCTCCTTCTCCAGAACGACCATCGCAAATACCGAAGTTCCCGCCGACACGTTGCCCGTGCGCTTCGCAATACTGTTCGTTGCAACCATGCCGGTTCCGGCGTCCCCTTCTGCCGGGCAGAACGGAATTCCAGCCTGAAGCTCTCCTGTCGCGTCCAGAAGCTTCGCGCCTTCTTCAGTCAGTACTCCCGCATGTTCGCCCGCAACCAATACTTGAGGCAAAATATCCTCAAGCTTCCAAGGAAGCTCTTTTGCCGCAATCCGCTCATTAAACTGATTAATCATAACCTCGCTAAAGCTTCCCGTATGGATATCAATTGGAAATACGCCGGAAGCTTCGCCTACGCCGAGATTTTTCTGCCCGGTTAATTTCCAATGAATGTAACCTGCCAGCGTCGTCAGGAAATGAATATCGGAAATATGCGCTTCCTGATTCAAAATGGCTTGATACAGATGGGCAATGCTCCAGCGCTGGGGAATATGGAAATCAAACAATTCGCTCAGCTCAGCCGAAGCCTGCTCCGTTATATTATTTCTCCATGTACGGAAAGGAACAAGCTGATTGCCGGCCTGATCAAACACCATGTAGCCATGCATCATCCCGCTAAAACCAATGGCGCCAATGGTCTGCAAAGCCGTGCCATACCGCTCCTTCACATCGTCCGCCATCTTCCGATAGCTGTCTTGAACGCCCTTCCAAATATCCTCCAGGCTGTACGTCCAAATATTATGGAGGTAGCTGTTCTCCCAGTCATGGCTGCCCGATGCAATTGGCGTATTGTCTTCCCCGATGAGAACTGCTTTAATCCGGGTTGAGCCCAGCTCGATTCCAAGTACCGTTTTGCCGTTCTTAATAGCCTCTCTCACATCAAGACTCATGTTTGTTCCTCCGTTTATGAATAATGAATTTGTATGATATCCAGCATATCTAACTTGTCTGTAGACAGTATAACATCATCGCAACTTGTATGTACATGTGAAAGTTGAAAAGGTTTTTGTGAAAATAGAGAAGAAGTTTATGAGAATGAGAATTCCTTCTGTTATCCATATAATGTTCATTTGAACATTTGGCTGTGGAGGGCATATACTTAAGCTACATTACTTATTTATAATAATTCTAATCTAGAGTAAAGGAGTGAATGAGATGAACAAAGGGGATTATCATCATCTTCCGCATGTAAAAGAGCAGTCCACATCCAAAAAAACGCTGTGGCTCACCTTGACGTTAACCTCAATCTTTACCGCAATTGAAATAATCGGCGGCTTATTTTCCGGCTCACTTGCTTTGCTCTCCGATTCGGCGCATATGGTATCCGATGTGCTCGCGCTTAGCTTAAGCATGTTCGCCATCTATATGGCATCACGGCAGCCTACCAGCAAATACACCTTCGGGTTCGTGCGTTTCGAGATTATGGCCTCCTTCTTGAATGGCCTTGCGCTAGTGGCTATAGCCGTGTTCATCTGGTACGAAGGCGTTCAGCGGCTAATCCATCCTGAGCCGGTAAATATGGGGCTCATGCTTGGCATTGCGGTGATCGGATTAGTCGTGAATGTCGTACTCACCTTGCTGCTTCACCGAAGCACGAAAGAAGAAGAAAACCTGAATGTTAAAAGCGCTTTATGGCATTTCATAGGCGATACGCTCAGCTCGGCGGGAGTAATCGTATCCGCCATTCTGATGAAAGTCACTGGCATTCTTATATTCGATCCTCTTATAAGCATGGTGATCGGCGGCATTATCGCGATCGGCGGCGCAAAAATTATCCGGGAGTCTTACGTTATTCTAATGGAGGCTGTGCCGGAGCAATTTGATCTGGAGGCGATACGCCGGGATTTGAGCAGCATAGCAGGAGTATTGGACGTGCATGATATGCATCTGTGGGCAATATCGACGGACCATTATTCCTTAACAGCCCATGTCCTTGCGCATTCGGATACCCAGCCGTATTGCATTACGCTTGCCTTGAACGAATTATTGAAGGAGAAATACGGCATCGTCCACTCGACCATCCAAATCGAGCATGCCGCCATTCATCATCATGGCGAATACGGACGACAGTTTTTGACTTTAACCTAATGAAACTACAAACCTTGAGATCAGCATATAGGCTGGTCTTTTTTTGTGTCTGAATAAATAAAAGCGCTTGAAGAAAAATTAATTTAAATACAATTTTTGGAGGAGCTAAATGTCTGAATACTTTGTCATTTTTATAAGGAGTATCTCTTCCTTTATCCTCCTTTTAATCATCACGAGATTGATTGGCAAACAAACATTATCAAACATGAATAGCCATGATTTCGTAACCGCGATTATCCTAGGCGCCATAGCGGCGAACATTGCGTTTAACGAGAAGATCGTTCTATCCCATCTTGTCATTTCACTAGGTGTGTTTACTGTCACTTCGTGGCTGCTTAGTCTTTTATCTTTAAAAGGAAGAAATGTGGAGAGATGGTTATTTGGAAAACCATCCGTCGTCGTAGATGGAGGAGTATTACTTCAGGAAAACATGAAGAAAAACAAATTAACACTGGATTCCTTAAACGAGATGCTCCGGGAGAAGGAGATTTTCGACATTGCCGAAGTAGAGTATGCCTTACTTGAAAACAGCGGCAAACTCTCCGTTCTGAGAAAGAAAGAATATCGGCATCTTAATTTGCATTTACTAAATGTTGAAAAAGCATACCCGCCAAAACCAATAAACGTTCCTGTGGAACTCATAAAAGAAGGCAAGTTTATTTACGAACATTTGCATGAAGCAAATATAAAGACTGAAATGATCGAGAAGGCTGTGCAAAAGAAAGGACACATTCTTGCCGATGTGTTTTACGCTGTAAAAGGTACGGATGGGAAACTGTATTTTGATTTTTATCAAGACCAACTAGATCGTCCAAAAGATATGTAAACCAGGAACTCACAGCGTAACTGCCCGCAGTGAGTTCACTGAAAGATTAGGCTGCTCTCTTCCCGGTCTGCTGGGCTGCCCTTCGTTCAATCAACCAAACCAATCCCCAGAACACGATTGTGCTGAGCATCGCGACAATCGCCGAACCGCCTGCATGAATAACCGCCGCAACGGCAAAGGCGGTTGCCAGCAAGAAATGAATTTTTCGTAAATGCTTGTTCTTTACTCGGCGGATTAGAAAACCGTAGATCCCTAACGAAAGCAGCAGCGCAAATCCTGCGATACCTGTATAAGTGTCGTCTTTTATTCTCGATTGCGTCAAAAAATAGATGCCATGCGCAGAAATTAAGACGATTACGGCGTATCCGGCAAGTCGATGCGCTTTGTCAAATAGCTTGACCAGCTTCTTCACAAGAGGAGACGGCGATTTGCGCTTGCGCTTCAATCGCAGCCACGCGTAACTAACGGCGGCGCACCAGACAGCGATCGTTCCCATGGTCTTGAATAAGCCTTCGCTGCCTCTTTCTTCAGGGTTTATTACGGGAGGGCCCTGATGGATTGTGCCAAAAAATGCGTAGAAGATCAAGGCAAGACTTGCCAGTGCCACAACTACGGCGGGAACAAATACGCTACGACCAGGTTTCATGTGCATTCCCCTTCTCTCTTCAACGTTTGAATCAGTATAGAAGGCAGGTATTAAAAAGATCTTAAAAATTTATTATTCACTTATTATTTCTGATTCCATAAAAAAAACCGTTCACCGCAGGAGACGGTAATCGGTTACTGGTTAAACCATTGTTATGCCTTCATGTACTCACATCGCGCCAAGTCGCAATTCATAAAAATACTGAACGACGGGATGCTTTAACTTGATTGTATCGCTCATGTTTTGAAGCCGTTTTTTCCCGACCCTTCTGTCAATCAACGCAAGGATATTCAATAAGATATCCTTGCTCTCCATGCTCTCTTCAATGGAAAGAGATAAAAATTTATTGGCTATAACCACGAAATTCGATTTGCTTAGGGATGTCTGCGCCGACAAAAGCTCCTTTGCTAGCTCGCCGATTTTTCTGCCTCTTGCCATAACCTTTAGACGATCCTCCGGAACAAGTCCTTTGGTATCCGCTCTGACGGCTTCAATCTCATCCTTGCTGATCGGAATTTGAAGCAACGGGTCATTCTTGATTTCCTGCTCGGTCTGATACCATCTGATCAATGTAGTTGCATCATTCATATTAAATACGTTCTTCTTATCTACGGCTATATAACAAAGCCCTGCTTTATCGGGTAAATAACGGTAGCTGGTTGACCGGTATTCCACCCTCCCCGATAACGCCGGACTAAGAAAGCTCTCCAGTTGCTGCTTCATTTTGCTCCAGGACATGTAAACCTCCAAAATTTCAATACTTCTTGTCTATCATACAGGAATATGCACCTCAATCCCACTAATGTTAACGAAAAGGCGGCAAACCCGGATAGGTTAGCCGCCTTTTCGTTAACTCGTATTCAAAAATAATTATTTCGCGGCTTGCTTCTCTGCGATCGCGTTGCCCGACTTGGAAATGTCGTTATAGGCATCTTCAATCGATTTCTGGCCGTACATTACGGCATCCATCGTTTTCTTATAGTTGTCTACCCACTCCGTCCACCCTGCGGCAGCCGGGGAGAACGGCATGGCTTTATCAATCGACGTATCGTATAATTTCTTGCCCAGCTTCTCCTTCGGTTGCAAGGTAGGTTCAAGCGCTGCATAGATCTCGTCGTAGATCGGAATGCCGAAGTTCGTGCCATACGTTTTGCCAGCTTCCTGATCCGTCACGAACCATTTGATGAAAGCCTTCGCCGCATCCTTATGCTTGGCGTCGGTGCTTACGCTTAGGAAGATTGTCGGCTGCGCCCATCCGCCGCCTTCCGGCCCTACCGGAAGATTGACGACGTCTATTTTCCCCGGCATTAACTGCTCAAGCGCTCCTACCGAACCAACCGTTGCGCCCCGCGTCATCACTTTGCCGCTTGCCATCGGGTCCGCTTGCGGGTCGTTTTCCTTAAATGCGCTAACCATGTCCGCAGGAGGAACGATTTTCTTTTCGCGGAATTCCGCATGGATGCCATAGAATTTCATGAACAAGTCTTTGTCCAGATTAAACTTCTTGCCGTCCTCTTGAATAATCCGGCCTTTGCCGTATGACATTTGATAATACTGGTAGAAATCCCACGTATCCGTGTCGCTGATCGGATAGACGCCATCCGGAAGCTTGGCGCGGGCATTTCTCGCAAAGTCGAAATATTCGTCCCACGTCCAGTCTTTCTTCGGCAGTTCGATGCCGGCAGCCTCGAGGGCTTCCTTGTTGAACGCCATGCCTTGCGCATTGCGGCTGATCGGAATGCCGTAAAGCTTGCCGCCGATTTTCAAGTTTTCGAGCGTTTTATCGTCGATGACGCCTGTGAGATCGATATCCGATAAATCCTCCAGCGTGCCTCTAGTCGCGTATTCTTGAATGTATGCCCCGTCCATATGAAGGACATCCGGCAGCGAATGGGAAGCGGCCAATGTCGGAAGCTTTTTCCAATAATCGTCCCATGCCATGTATTCGGGCGAGAAGGTAACCGACGGATTTAATTTCGTATAGACCTCCTGCGTTTTCAACATCGCCTGATGCCGGATATCCGCGCCTTGCCACATGATTTTGAGCTTCACCGGAGCATTGGAGGCGCCATTGCCGCCAGCGTTCGAAGCATTCGCCTCCCCGTTGTTCGCGCCGCCGTTCCCGCAAGCCGACAAGCCCAGTGTGGCGGCAAGCATTAATAACGTGAATCCTTTGTATACGTTTCGCTTCATCTTTTTTTCCCCTTTACCTTGTATTTTGAACTTGGATCCGCAAGCCGTTATCCTTTTAATCCCGTCGTTGCAATCCCTTCGACGAACTGCTTCTGCGCGAAGAAAAACAAAATGACGGACGGCATAACCGAAAGCAGCGACATCGCAAGCAGCCTGCCCCATTGGATCTCGAACTGATCCACGTACATGCGCAGCGCCAGACCAACCGTAAACTTGCCAACCGAATTCAAGTACAGCATTTGCGCGAAGAAATCGTCCCAGCTCCATATAAACGTAAAGATCGCCACGGTCACCAAAGCAGGCTTAATCAGCGGTAAAACAATCCGATAGAAAATACCGTAGACGGAAGCACCGTCGATCTTGGCCGCTTCGTCCAGCTCCCGCGGAATGCCCCTTATGAATTGCACGAGCAAAAAGATAAAGAATGCGCCGCCGCCGAAGAAATGAGGAAGAACTAAAGGTATGTAACTATCCATGAACTGAAGCTTATTGTAGAGAATGTACTGCGGAACAATGGTCACTTGTCCGGGCAGCATCATCGTAAGCAATAGGATGGAGAATAACGCACCGCGAAACTTAAAGTTCAGACGGGCAAAGCCGTAAGCGACGATCGCGCTTGTAAGAACGCCTCCCAGCACGTTCCAGAACTCCATAAGCAGCGTATTTCCGAAGAAACGTCCAAACGTAAATTCAGGGGAGAATTGCCAGCCCTTGGTGTAATTTTCCCATATCGGCGTTGAAGGCCAGATAGATGGCGAGCTCATCTCGGCCGTCGTTTTGAGCGAAGCGCCCACCCACCAGATAACCGGGTAAAGCATCAGGAGTGAGAACGCAATCAGCAGCACATGGCTGGCAACCTTATGATTCTTAAGCGCTTTGTTCACTTTTGCTTCCCTCCGTCCGTCTCGTAAAATACCCAGTAGCGCGATACCAGGAAGTTAATGGCGGTCATCAGCGCCACGATAACGAGCAGAATCCAGGCAAGCGCCGAGGCATATCCCATTTGATAATGCTTAAACGCCTTCTCGTAGAGGAACAGCGCGTACATATACGTCGAATTGATCGGGCCGCCCTGCGTAACGATAAACGCGGAGGTGAACATTTGGAAGGAGCCGATAATGCCAAGCACCAAGTTGAAAAACATGACCGGCGACAGCATCGGAAGCGTGATGTGGAAAAACTTTCTCAGCTTCGATGCGCCGTCAACCGATGCCGATTCGTAAAGCTCGCCCGGAATCTGCTTCAGCCCGGCCAGGAAGATAACCATCGTCGAGCCGAATTGCCATGTATTCAGCAGAATCAGAGTTCCAAGCGAGGTATGCGGATTCGTTATCCACCCGACGCCTTGAATGCCGAACCAGGAAAGCACATGATTGAAATAACCGTTCAGATTAAACATGTTGCGCCACAGTGCCGCTACGGCAATACTCCCGCCAATGAGAGAAGGGAAATAGATCGCCGTCCGGTACAGATTCATGCCCTTCACATTTTTATTCAGCATCATCGCGACCATTAAGGAAAAGAAAAGCTTCAGCGGGACGGAAAACAACACGAAGATAAAGGTGACTTTCAGCGATGTCTTGAAATCGTTATCGTTAGTGAAAATGTTGGCGTAGTTATCCGTACCGGTCCAGGTCGGAGCCTCGAGCAGCGAATACTCCGTAAAGGACAAATAAAAAGACTGGATGATTGGCCATGCGGTAAGCAATAAAAAGCCTATTAACCAAGGTGAAATGAAAATGTAGCCTGCCAGATTGTTATCGTTGGTTCCTTTGAGCTTCTTCGTCAAGCGCAGCTTTGTTGCCGTTGCCGGCTTATTCATAGCTTCAGCCTTCATTTCATGTTCATCCCCCCTCACAGCATCTATAAGGCTCATTCTATTGAAATCGCTTACATGTGTACATGCGATAGATTTATGAATTGGTTTGTTTTTTTACACTCTTAAGCGACCTTAAAAAGCTCTTTCGAACACAAAAAAGCTATGCAGCCGCAGCATGCATAGCTTCTTCCCTATCAAACCTGCTTATCCGTTCAGATTCCCCGCAAGCGCCCTTCGTTCCGCCGTAGCCGCCTCCATCAACCCTTTAATGTACCCTACGCCATACAGTCGTCCAAGCGTTTCGTAGCCGGGATTCGCATTGTCCTCCCCTTCCATTGTCGGAACATGGTCCGGTCTTGCCGGTCCGTCGAATCCAACCTCGTAATACACTTTCATCGCTTCGTACATATCGGTCTTGCCGTCATCGTGGAACGTCTCCTGGAATTTGTCCGGCGTGCCCACGACGTCGCGGAAATGCACAAAAAATAACTTGTTCCGATTCGCAAAATGGCGGATGACATCCGGGATATGCTCGCCAGCGGTCGCAAGCGTGCCTTGGCATAACGTAATTCCGCTGTATTCGCTTGGCACGAGATCAATGGCGCGCTGCAAAGCCTCGCTATTCCGGAGAATGCGCGATACGCCGCGAATCGGGCTTATAGGCGGATCGTCGGGATGCAAAGCCAGCTTGACCTTCGCCTTCTCGGCAATCGGCACAATTCTCTCCAAGTAATATCGCAGGTTGTTCCATAATTGATCCTCCGTTACGATCCCCGCTTCCGTAAGCGGCGCGCTTTGCATCAAGGAATGATCGTAGCTCGACACAAGCGCTCCGCCGCGCGTACGCGTCGTTGTCGACGTGCGGAACCAATTGAACTGCGCCATGAAATTGTAGCATAAGACCGGGATGCCAAGAGCGCCCATATTCGATATGAGCTGGCCCATCCATTCAATTTCTTCGTCTCGTCCCGGTAAGCCAAGCTTAATCTTATTGGTTGGCGGTGCCGATTCAATAACAAGCAGCTGGATTCCGTGATTCTCGTAACGCTGCTTCATGTGCAGCAGGTTCATATAATCCCAAGGCTTCATGCCGTTATCTTCCTTCGGCAGCGGGCCAACGGCGTAATCGACGCCCATCTGCTTCGCCAGATGCCATAGCTGGTTCGGATGGGAAGTGAAAAACTCGGCTAGTTTCATAACCTTGTACACTCCTTCATTATCGTAAATAACCCCCAATGAGATGATGAATAGCTGGTTAATTTGCATCCCGGAATTCGCTTGGCGACAAACCTACCTTCTTTTTGAAAATTTGACTGAAATAACGAGAGTCCTGGTAGCCGACACGCTCGGCGACTTCATAGTTTCGCAGATGGGTCTGCTTGAGCAGTTTTTTGGCATGGGTTATTCGGATGCGGGTCAGATGCTCGATAAACGTGACTCCCATTTTCGATTTGAATAGAAAGCTTAAATAGGCGGGAGTAATAAATACTTTATCGGCGACGTAATGCAGGGATGCCTTATCGTATTCCTCCTCCATCAATGTAACCGCTTTCTTAATTAGGTTGCGATTTAGGCTGTCGGCGCTGCAAGGCGTTCCTCCCATTCCTTTTATCGCCTGGCAAACGGCATCCGTCATTTCTTCCAGTGTATTCAGCTGCATAAGCGCCGTCATATCGGGCGTGTTGCATAAATGGGACTGTCCAAGCTCGTATTTGACCCGAAGCTGCAGGCTGACCAGCAGCTGAAGCGTCGCGTCAACGACTTTCTTGACCGGCAGAGGACCGTTGCGAGTGAGCTTCCGGTAGAAGTTTTCTACCGCTTGCCGGTTTAATGATTGTTCGGTAATGGAATCGTTAGTCAAGAGACGCAGAAGCTCGTCTTCCTTATCCCGGGGATATTCGGCGTCCGTTGCATACTCGGGAATACTGCTGTAGTAAATGGGCTGCGAATGGTTTTGATAGAATCGGTGTTTCATGGCGAAGAGGGCTTGTTCGTATCCATGATGCAGACTTGATAATTGCGAAGTAGGATTGCTGATGCCTAGCGAGATCAATTGAGGGTTAAAGCTATGCTCTTGCTTGCAAATGCTGCCGTATAGCTTCATGATGGATTCGCGGTCGTCCCAGGAAAATAGAACTCCGACATTTCCCTTGTCATCTGGCAAAATAGCGGTGTTGTCCGGTCCATGGCGCTTGATGACCGCATAGAGTTCATCCACGGCGTATCTTCGGGACCATAAATCCGCCTCCGGGAGGCTAACGCCAAACAGGGCTAGAGCCGGATAAGAGTAATAAGCGTGAAGCCCGCACTCTTCCAGCCTCCTCTTCATTTCTCCGGCTTCAAAGCTGCCGCCGGGAAGCAGGTCGTTTAGCGTCTGAGCTCGTTCCATAACCCCTTGCTTCATAATCGGCACTCCTCTCTTGAGAAAGGATGAATAAAAGAATGCGGCTGAAGGGCTACTCTCCGATATAGTTTTTATAGAAATCGAGTCCCCTTATCAGCTTCGTTTCCGTCTGATCAACGTCGCCCGATTTAATGAGATCCAGAATTTCGGTATGGGAGTCAGAAAGCGTATGGCCGGGATGATCCTTGTTCGTTACCGTAATGAAACGCATAACTTTCGTTTTGATGCTGTTCCAAATGTCGTAGAGAAGAGCATTGCCGCTCCTCAAATAAAAATAACCGTGAAAGAGCATATCCAGCTCGACCAGCCGGTAAGGATCGTCCTTGTCGATCGCATCCCGCATGCCGGCAATAACGCTTTCCAGGTAAGCGATATCCTTCTCATCCAGCACCATCATCGCTCTGCGAAGCGCCTCGCCCTCAACCATTTGCCGGAGCTCGTAAATGTCCCGTATCTCCTGGGCCGTAATCTCAGAAACGGCCGAGCCTTTATTCATTTTGCCTACAATGAGACCTTCCTGCTTCAGCCTCTCGAGCGCTTCCCTGACGGGAGCTTGGCTGACGTTGAATTGTTTGGCGATATCCAAAACGATCATGCGGTGTCCGGGCAGCAGTTCACCTTTCATAATTTTTTTCTTTAAGGCGATATAGACATGCTCGCTAAGAGAGATTGGACTTTGCTCTGAACTGGCTGTTTCGATGGACACGTGCTCTCACCACCTTGGGATTTGGAAATTTTACGGATTATCGATAATCGATAATTCGATGCTAGTCGCTTCGGACTGGAAAGTCAAGATGAAAATTTCCCACTTTTTTCAAGCTGAATCAACCGTAAAAAAACAAACAAAATCATAATTTTGCGGCATGGCTTTTCGCTTCAATCGGTCGGTAAGATGGTCATGTAAAGCAAATCGCCTGCCGAAAAGAGTCCAGTATTCATGAGGGGGTGTACATGATTTGAAGAGGAAAGTGGTCTTTATCGCGGATGCCGACAGCTGGTCCGCCGAGGGACTTATCGCACGGTTTAGTCAAGATGGTGCGAAACTCATTCTGAATAGTTCACGCGAGGATAAGGAATGGGACAACTTGCTCGTTAGCTGCAATGCCGCTGGCTCAAACGTGCTTGTTACCCATGCCGACCTTAGCAGCAGCGGCGACATATCAACAATGCTCGATCAAGCCGAGAAGCTGCTTGGCCCAGTCGACGTCATGATTCACAATTGCTGTGCGTTAAGTCCCGCCTCTGTCGAAAGCTGCGAAGAAGCGGAGTTTGTCGAAATCATGAGGAAAAATGCCAAATCGGCCTTCTTCTGTACCCAAGCGCTAGGCAGACGGATGGCGGCAAGAGGCTTCGGAAGCATCATCTTCGTCAGCTCCATTCATAACGAGAAGCCTACTGGTTCCTCCTTCGCTTACAGCGCCTCGCAAGGATCGGTGAAGATGCTGGCTCATGAAGCGGCCTTGTTTCTCGGCCGATCCGGAATCCGAGTCAATGTAATTGAGATGGGCCCTGTCGAAGGTTCGGACATGACGTTCCACAGCCTGGTGTCCGGACTTTACGACGATTACCGCTACAAGGTGCCAGGCGGAAAGCTTGGGACGACTAAAGAATTGGCCGAGCTTGCCTTCTTCCTGGCCGGAGATGAAGCCGGCTATTTGAACGGCGCAGATATACGGCTGGACGGCGGTTTTCTCCTGCATTACATGGATCATCGCATGAACAAGCCGGCCGAGGAGGAGACGCGAACGCCATGAGCCACAGCTTGACAGGAAAATCGGCACTTGTCACCGGCGCGGGAACGGGCATCGGCAAGGGTATCGCCTTGGAGCTGGCAAGGCGCGGCGCGAAAGTGGCCATTCACTACAATTCCAGCGATGCCGGAGCCAAGGATACGCAGCACCGGATCGAGGAGTTTGGCGGCCAATGCGTAACCGTGCAAGCCGACGTCGCGGAACGGGAGCAGATCGGGCGCATGGTCGATACGGCCGCGGCTGAGCTTGGCGGCATCGACATTCTGGTCAACAATGCCGCGCTTCAGCTTAATCTTGACTGGTTCGATTATACGGAGGAGCTATACGACCGCGTCATGAACATCAACCTTAAAGGATACTGGCAATGCATGCAGGCGGTTATCCCTTATATGAAGGAACGGCATTTCGGCCGCATTATTAATATTTCATCCGTGCATGGCAAAAGACCTACCGACTTCGACGTGGTCTACTGCATGTCGAAAGGCGGCATCAAAATGCTCGGGAGGGAAAGCGCCATTGAACTGGCGCGTTATGGCATAACAGTTAATACAATTGCGCCAGGCGCGGTCGACGTCGGCAAATTCAAGGCCTCTCATAAGGAACCAAATCGCAAAAAGTTTCCCCTTGGACGCGTCGGACTGCCTGAGGATATCGCTTCGCTCGTCTGTTACGTGGCCTCGGACGAAAGTTCGTTTATGACCGGCTCGACCATCCGCATGGATGGTGCCGGCATGTTGATGTAATCTGCCCAATACCCATATTCCCGCAAAGGAGCATTGCCCATGACTCAACAGGAAACCTATGATAGCACGTTAGCTCACGTCAACACCTACTCCAAGCCTTCGGAGCTTCGCATTACCGACATTCGCTTTGCCGATATCGCAGGCGCTCCCATGCACTGCAGCCTGATCAAGGTGTTCACGAACCAAGGCATCGTTGGCTTCGGCGAAGTGCGCGACGGCGCCGACAAACAGTTTGCCCTTCAGCTCAAAAGCAGGCTGCTGGGCGAAAATCCGTGCAATATCGACAAGCTGTTCCGCAGAATCAAGCAATTCGGCGGACATTCCCGGCAAGGCGGCGGCGTAAGCGGCATCGAGATCGCCCTCTGGGATATTGCCGGCAAAGCTTACGGCATGCCCATCTATCAAATGCTGGGCGGCAAATTCCGCGACAAGATCCGCATGTATTGCGACACCGACGTTGACGGTAAAGATACGGGTAAAGCTATGGGCCTGGCGCTGCAAAAAAGAATGGAGCAGGGCTACACCTTCCTTAAGATGGATCTGGGCATCAATCAGATTATTAATGAGCCCGGCACGTTAAGCGCCCCTCTTGGCTTCCTGGAGGATATGAAAGCGTTGTCCAAAGCCTGGTATTCCCGAAAGCATTCGAACCTCTCCGAGCACCAGCTGCGGGAAATACGCAGCCGCCACTACGATATTTATAACATCGCGCATCCGTTTACGGGCATCCATGTGACGGAGAAGGGTCTTGACATGCTGGAGCAATACGTTGCCGACGTTCGCATGGTGGTCGGCTACGAGGTCCCTCTTGCCGTAGACCATTTCGGGCATATCGGCTTGCAGGATTGCATCAAGCTGGGCCGCCGCATCGAAAAGTACAACCTGGCTTGGATGGAAGACATGATTCCGTGGCAATACACGAATCAATATGCCCAGCTCGCAAGCGCGGTGACGACTCCGGTCTGCACCGGAGAGGATATCTATCTCAAGGAGAATTTCAAGCCGCTTCTGGAATACGGCGGCGTATCCGTCATCCATCCCGACGTGCTGACGACGGGCGGTATTCTGGAAACGAAAAAAATCGGCGACATGGCCCAGGAATACGGCGTCGCGATGGCCATTCATATGGCGGAGAGCCCTATCGCCTGCCTCGCAGCCGTGCATGCCGCAGCCGCCACGGAAAACTTCCTGGCGCTCGAATACCATTCCGTCGATGTCGATTGGTGGGACGATCTGATCGTCAGCAAGCTGCCAAAGCCGCTGGTCCAGAACGGCTTCATTCATGTGCCCGATGCGCCTGGCCTTGGCATCGAATCGCTTAACGACGAGGTTATCGCGCTGCATCTGCACCCTGAAATTCCAGGACTCTGGCTCCCTACCGACGAATGGAACGGCTACTGGTCCAACGACCGACTTTGGAGCTAAGCAGCAAGACAAAAAATAAAGCGAGGTGTCCGATATGAAATTTAATAATGCCGAAGATACCATTCAGTTATCGCCGCTATGGCAAGGCGAGCGCTTCCCGGACGGCCGTCCCAAAGTGCCGTCCAGTGTTCTTGCCCGACTAGGCAGGATCACGCTCGAGGAGGCTTGGGGCCCCCTGTGGTCGAGAGGATATCATTATCAATTCGAGGGCGATTTCAAAATCATTCACCCGAACAAGGTGATGGTGGGCCGCGCGGTTACGGCCGTTATGGTGCCGAAACGTCCGGATCTGCACGATACGCTGCTGAATTACGGTCATGAGCAAGAGGATCGCAGAGGCTTTTTTAACCAATGGGTAATCGATTCGCTGGAGGAAGAAGATGTCGCCGTCATCGATATGTTCGATAAAATCTATCAAGGCACCTACGTGGGAGGAAACCTGTCCACCGCTATCTCAACCCGTACGAAAACCGGAGGCGCCGTTATTTGGGGCGGTATACGCGACAATCAGCAGGTTCAGCAAATCGAAAACATCAATGTTTTCTATCGGGGCAGCGACCCAACCGCAATAGCAGATGTCACGATGGTCGGCATGAACGTTCCCGCCCGCATTGGCCGGGCCGTCTGCCTCCCCGGCGACGTTGTGCTTGGCACGCCGGCAGGCGTCATCTTCATCCCTGCCCATTTGGCGGAGCTGACGGCTACCCATGCGGAAAAATCGCAGGTCCGCGACGTGTTTGGCTTTGCCCGCTTGAACAGCAGAACCTATACGACGGCGCAAATCGATGCAGCATGGACAACGGCCATGTGGCAGGACTTCATTCAATGGTTCGACACTGACAAAGCTGCCGTGCCATACCGGCATTTGACATGGGAGCAGGAGCTCGAAGAAGCGCGCCGCAATGAAAATAACGGCCCTTCCAGCGATGTCCGGTTATAAGGTAATATAGGAATAAAAAAGGAGCTTAATTGATGGATAAAGCGATATTAGGCCGTACCGGTTTGCAGGTTACGAAATTAAGCTACGGCGCCATGGAAATACGCGGACCCCGCGTATGGAACGGAAGACCGGTCGAGGATGCCGATGCGGGCCTCATCTTGAATACCGTGCTCGATGCGGGTATCAATCTGATCGACACCTCTTACGATTACGGCCGCAGCGAAGAATTAATCGGCCGCTTCATCAGCCACCGCAGGAGCGAGTTTATTCTGGCGACAAAATGCGGCTGCTGCGTCACGAACCGCGGCGATCATGACGAGACGTCCCATATTTGGACGCGCGATAATCTGCTTCATAACATCGATACAAGCTTAAAGCGCATGAAAACCGACTATGTCGACGTCTTGCAGCTTCATGGACCTACGGTGCAGCAAGCCGAAGAAGGCGCGCTGGTCGACGTACTGAAGGAAATTCAGGCTAGCGGCAAAGCCCGTTACATCGGCGTATCCTCTTACCTTCCGAATCTACCGGCCTTCGTGGACTGGGAAGCATTCGATACGTTCCAGCTGCCCTACTCCGCTCTGGAACGAGAACACGAGGATTGGGTGACAAAAGCCGCGGACACCGGAGCAGGCATCATTGTCCGCGGCGGCGTGGGACAAGGCGAACCGGGTATCGGGCGAGGTTCGGAGGAACGCTGGAGCGCATGGGAGCAAGCGAAGCTGGACGACCTCTTGGAACATGGCGAGCAGCGGACAGGGTTTCTGCTTCGTTTCACTCTCTCCCACCCTTCCATGACGACAACGATCGTGGGCACCAAGAATCCTTCCCACTTGGCGGAAAATCTCCGTTACGCCGAGCTTGGCCCGCTTCCAGGCGACGTCTACGAGGAAGCAAAGAAACGATTGGACGCCATCGGGCGGACGGAAATCGCGAAATAAAACATAAACGAGCCAATGGAATTCAAATTCCATTGGCTCGTTTTTATATTCAGCGTTTACCCTTTTACCGATCCGGCGGTCAGCCCCCGAATGAAGCTTTTCGAACCAATTGCGAATAGAACAAGCACCGGCAGCGTTCCGATCGACAGTCCAAGGATTTGCGCCGCAAGATCGGTTCTGTACGCGGAGCCCAGCGTCGTGATGCCAAGCGGGATCGTGTACATCTCCGGCTTGTTAATTACGATTAACGGCAGCAGGTAATTATTCCACGACCAGAGGAAGACCAGCAGGGAAAGCGTTGTTAATGCCGGATAAATAAAGGACAGCACGATCCGGAAAAAGATTCCGAGATCCGAGCAGCCGTCGATGCGCGCGCTCTCGATCACCTCGACCGGTACCGCGCCGCGAATGAACTGCGTCATCCAGTACACGCCAAACGCGTTTGCCACCCAAGGCAGGATAAGCGGCATCAACGTATCGGAAAGGTTCAGATAACGCATCTCGATCACGTACGCGACCAGGCCAAGCTGGCCAGGGATCATCATCGTCAGCAGAACAGCCCCGAAAATTTTCGATTTAAACTTAAAATCGTATTTCGCGAACGCAAACCCGGCAAGCGCGCTGACGAACACCGACAGCAGCGTGCTGGCAGCCGAGACGACAAAACTGTTCCAGTAGGCCAGATCGAACCGGCTCGCCGCAACCGTCTTGAAGTTTTCCGCTAGGTAGTTGCCCGGATAAAGTACGATCTTCGTAAAAAGGTCCTCGTTCTTGTAAGTGCCCATAACAACCATAATGTAAAACGGCAGCAAGGCGACGATCGACAGCAGCGCGATACCGACCGTCGCAGTAACCGTACGCGATCGTGTACTCATTTAGGATTCCTCCCTGTAAAACTTGGTGCCAACAAACGAGAACACGGCAATAATGACGCAAAGTCCGTAAGCGATCGCCGCGCCTAGTCCGTAACGAGTTGTGCTGCCGAATGCCGTGTCATACATATTCCAGACGGTCGTCAGGCAGCATCGTTCCGGTCCGCCGATGACGGCAGACGCCGAGCCCATTCCCGCGCCGCCTAGCAGCAGCATTGGTTCCTCGAGCAATTGAAAGCCGCCGATAATTCCCGTAATGGCCACGAAGGTTGTGACCGGGCGAAGCAAGGGCAGCGTTATGGTCCAGAACGATTTCATGCCGGTTGCGCCGTCAACGGCAGCCGCCTCGTGCAAATCCTTCGATATGTTGGCAAGTCCTGCCAGATAAAAAATCATCGTGTAGCCAAAGCCCTTCCAAAACAGCATCAGAATAATGACGATACGGGCATACATCGGTTCGCCAAGCCAATAGATCCCTTCGTCGATGAGACCGAATTCGAGCAGCAGCTTGTTGACGAAACCGGCCTGCCAATCGAACAGCAGGTTGAACATGAGGCCGACCGCAACCGGCGTGACGATGTACGGCAGGAAGTTGACAAGCTGGAAAAAGGCTTTCCACTTGACGAATTTGCTGTAAAGCAGTGAAGCAATCGCAAGGCCAAACGCCATTTGAAGCGGCAGCGATACGGCCACGAACAGCAGCGTATTCCCGACCGAGGTGAAGAAGTAAGAGTCGGGATTAAACAGAAAAACATAGTTGTCCAGCCCAACGAACGTTTTTTTTCCGATCCCGTTCCAGCTCGTCAGACTCACGTAGAACGAAAACAAAATTGGAATCAGGCCAAAGGCCGCGTAAAACAGCATATACGGTGACAGAAAAAGATACGGCGCCCATTTTCGCTTCACCACATCCATTATTCCCACTCCGATCGTTATAAGGTCAAGGAAAGCGCAAAGAGCGGCCGCCCGGCCGCTCCCAGCGTCTCTTCCGCATCGTGCTCGCCGTTAACCGAACGTAACGTCCGGCACTTTCGCCTTCAGCTCTTTTTGAATCCGGTCCATCGCCTGCTCCACGCCGAAGCTTTTATCCTTCGATAGAGTCTGCAGCACGATGCTCATCGCTTCGTCAAGCACCTGGTCGTTCACGTTCTCGGCAACGTCGGTCGTTACCCCGGAGATGTCCACGAAGAACTTCTCCCCAATATCCTGGGTGCCGAAATTCTCCCACGTCCAATTCGAGAATTGTTTATTCTGGTAAGCCTCTTTGTAATGGGTAAACACGCCGTCCTTCTTCTGCGCTTCCGCGCCTGCCTGCGACATCGAAGTAAACTCGATCCATTTCCAAGCCAGCTCGGCGTTCTTGGCGCCTTTCGGAATGCCGTGCGACGAACCGCCGCGGATATAACCTCCATCCGGAGCTACCATCAACGCCCAGCGGTCAGGCTTCTTGTCGTTTGGTCCGATGACGTATTGCGGCATCCAGACCGGGCTTGGCGTAAACATGTACTTATCGCCGCCAAACGAGGCGTTCCAGGCCGGCGTCCATTGGTCGAGCTTGTCTACAATGCCCGCATCGCGGAACTGGACAAGCCGCGTTACGACGCTTTGAAGCAGCTGAACGTTTAACTTGTTGCCCTCGAAGTACGGCTGATCCCGCTGACCCTTCAGAATATCGTAGACACCGCCAAGGCTTGGGAACATCATGACCTTACCGCCGCTCTTGTCGAGCACCTCTGCGCCTTTGGCGATAAATGCATCCCAGTCCGGCAGCATCGCTTCCATCTCTTCGGGATTGTCCGTACCCAGATACTCCTTGGCGAGCGACTTGATGTAGGCAACGCCGGCAACGCTCATATCATCCGGAATAGCGACCAGATGGTCATTCATGGAGAATGCCGGAGCGTCATACTCGAATAACACGTTGCGGTCCGCATTATAAGGGTCGGCCTCTAAATCTTGCAAAATATCCATACTGAAGATCTTTGCCTTCTGCCCGCGCTCGATCCGGATAACGTCCGGCAGCTCGCCGCCCGAGGCGATCGTCGTCTGCAGCTTCTTCGGAACATCGGCCGCTTCGACCTGTACTCTCTTCACCTTGATCCCCGGATATTTCTCGTTAAAAGCCGCCAGCGCCGTCGGATGCTCCGGCTCCCAAGTCCAGAGCACGAACTCCCCTTTAAGCTCCTTGTTGCCTCCGTCCTCCGCAGCACCGTTATTCTCTGTTTCTGCCGCCGGTGTGCTCGTTTTGACGTTTCCGCCGTTGTTGCCTCCGCTATTGCCGCCGCTTCCGCCTGAACATGCGGCTAGCAAACTAACAAGAGTCAAAGCAGTCATTGCCTGCACGATTCCTCTTCCCCATTTCGAACGACGCATCCCAAATCCTCCCTTAGGTTTTTGGTTACGCTCTCATCATATACAAGTGCCTATGAAAGCGTAAACATAACAAAACTGCATTTTTGGTCGGGATTCTGCACTTTGCTTCACCGCCCTTATTGCGTAGAGTATAATGGATTCAAATATGGACATGGGAGGCTCCCTTCGATGAAGATCATATTGGTGGATGATGAACGCATTGCCCTGGAGCATATACGAACGCTAATACCATGGGAAGAGAATGGATATGAGATCGCAGCCGCGGCAACAAACGGCCGAAGCGCGCTGCGTCTCTGCGAAGAGCATCGTCCCCAAATCATGATCGTGGATATCCGCATGCCGGTTATGGATGGACTTGAGCTCATTCGGGCGGTAGCCGAACGCGGATGGGGCGTCAACTTCATCGTAATGAGCGCATACGAGGATTTTAATTATGCCCGTCAGGCGATATCGCTCGGCTGCGTGTCGAGCTACCTTGTTAAGCACGAGGTTAATCGAGACAAGCTTATGCAGGAACTTGCGAAAGCAAAGCTAGCTTGGGAAATGAATGAGCGGCAGCGCAAGCTCTCCCGATCCGAACAACTGAAGGAAGCGTTTTTCGCCAGCAGTCCACCTGCCAAGCAGGGCGCTCACATCGCGCGTCCACCGCTATGCGCGCTGCTCCTGCAAGCAGATGTGCCGTTCACGACAATTCCATCCGTCGCAGCGTCGCCCGATGCCAGCGGGACAATAGGATGGACGGAAGGCTTTAAGCATGCGGAGACAACCGCCGACTGGGAATTAGTCGGGGAATTCGCGCATGGACCCGGCAGGCTGGTTGCATTGTTTGAGCAGCGCGATAAAAGCGTCTCCGTGCAGCGTGAAGCTTTTCATAGAATCGCCTCGACTGCGCAGCGGGAGTTCGAAGGTCGGCTTGGTTATACCGTCTCTTTCTATTTCGCGTTCGAATACGCCGATGCGGCGCATTTGCCCGCCTTGATACGCAAGCTGGAAGAAGCCGCGCGACACACCGTTTTTTCCGGCCGCAATACTATGGCTTGCGCGCATGATCTTCCCCTGCCAATCCGTATGGCACCTGCGAATATGGATGGCAGCCGCCGGTGGCTTGAGGCGTTGGCGGCCTGTATCGCACAAGAGGATTACGGCAGTTTTGAAAGCGTTATCAACGAATGGTTCGACAGTCTCGCGCAGCCGGAATGGAACTTGAACGGTTTGTACGAAGCCATCCGCGCGCTGACAACCCTGTATCGCGAACGGCTTGCGGCAGCGGGACTTCCCGAGGCGGATCCGCTGGATCCATTAACGTTCGGTCCCCTGTATCACGTAACCGATATACGCAACCGGTTCCTTCATGCTTTCGGCGAGCTGAACGAGCAGGGATCAACTGCCCGTAAACGTCTGTCCCCGAAGCTCCTGCAAGCCATACGTTACCTCCATGCTCACTTCCAGGACGAGATCGGGGTCGAGGATGCCGCTGCCGCAACCGGCATTAGCGTTAGGTATTTGCATGAGCTATTTAAGCGGGAGCTCAACCGCACCTTTCTTGACTACTTGACCGAATACCGAATTAAGCAGGCTAAATTCATTCTTATGCGCGAGGACGCCAAAATGGCCGAAGTGTCCGCTCGGGTCGGCTATCGTTCCCCCCAGCATTTCAGTCAGGTGTTCAAGCGGCTGACCGGCGTTCTCCCCCACCAGTTCCGTGCTAAGGAGCAGGCCCGATGACCAGGCTTCGCACCGTCATTTTCTGGAGAATCGTTATCGTCGCCGCCGTCAGTTTTCTGCTGTCCATAGCCTTTACCTACTATTACTATAATCATATCCTGATTGGCCAAATGATGCAGGAGGACAAAGCGAAGCTGAGCCAGACGGTACGGCAGCTCGACTACATGTCCGATGATATTTCGAAATTTACGTTAACTCTTATCATTGCCGAGCAGCTGCAGGAGTTCTACAAAACGTACGATCAGCTCGACACGTTTGATCAGTTCAAGGCTTTGCAGAGTACGTTCAAGTTCGTCGACGGTTACAAAGGGCTGCGCAAGGAGGTAACGAGCTATGCGCTTGTGCTGCCGGACGGACGAGTGTTCTGGAACGCAGCCGGCAACGACAGCTATTTCAGCGAACGCTTGAAGGAGCCGTGGTACTTGAATTTCGTCCAATCGGGAACCGAGTACGGCTTCACCGAGCCCCACCGTATGCTTGCAGACCAGAAACCGTCATCCGAGACGACCATCATTAGCTATGTCGTGACGGTGCGGGATATCGAGAAGCCCGGACAGACGATTGGTAAATTCATCGTTAATCTCGACTACAGCCACTTTCAGTCGCTGCTCGACTTCAGTCCTTTCGGCAACTTAACCTGGCTTAGCGAATCCGGGGACGCGCTCTATGTGAAGCCGAATGACGGCGAGCAAGCAATAGCCCGTCTCGTTCAAGATCTAGATGACGGTACGGGCACGGAAGGCGCATACCGCGTGAACAACGGCTACCTGCTTGTCGACCGGTTCGAAACATCCGGCTGGCGGCTGGCCTCCTTCATCTCGCAGGCATCGTTGTTCGACCGCGCCAAGATCGTCTTGTACCTGCTTGGCTTCTTCACGCTTGTCAGCACCTCGCTTATCCTTGCCCTGATGATTCCGGCCATCCTCCGCATTACCCGTCCTGTCATGCGGCTGTATAATGCGATGAATGCGGTATCGAGCGGTAATTTGCAGGTGTCCGTGCAGATCGATACCGGAGACGAGATAGAAAAGCTAGGGAACGGGTTCAACCGGATGACAAGCCAGCTGAGGACTCACATCGAGGAATCCATCCAGCACGAGAAAGACAAACGCGAGCTCCAAATGGAGCTGCTAATGTCGCAGCTTAATCCGCATTTTGTTTACAACACGCTGAATGCCGTTATTTACATGGCCCAAAAACAAGGGAATGAGGACATCGTCCGCATGGTCTCCGCTTTTATTCGCGTGCTTCAAGACGCGGTGAAGACGGGCGGAGACGATTCGCTTGTCCCGCTCCACAATGAGGTCGCTCTGCTGCGGGATTACATTGACATTCAATCGTACCGGTACGCCGATATGTTCAAGGTGGAGTGGTCGCTGGAAGAGCAATCGCTTCCTTATCTCGTGCCGCGCATTCTGATTCAGCCGTTTGTCGAAAACGCCATTTTCCATGGCATATGCCCAAAGGACGAGCCCGGCACCATTCGTATTGCCGCTTGTGAATCCGAAAGCCAACTTATGATCACCATCGAGGACGATGGAATCGGCATCGAGCCGGAGCGGCTGCAGAGGATTTGGGAATCGCATGAGAAAAAGAGCAGCCCCGGGCTGAGGCACATCGGCCTTAGCAATACGAAGAGGCGGCTGGAGCATCTGTTCGGAAGCCTTGCGTCCTTACGGATTGAGAGCGAAGTCGGCCAGGGGACTCGCGTCTTCATTCGGCTGCCTAAGGTAAGCAAGTAGTATGCTCGGCTCTATCCCGTTAAAAGAAAGACAGCTGCCGATAAATGGTCGGCAGCTGTCTTGTGGTCTCAAGGCAACCGTTAAGTTAAAGGCATAACTATAGGACTACCGTTTTCGTTGCAATTTCCTCTTGGAAGATCCGGTCATGCTCAACAAAAACCATGGTTGGATTAAAGCTTTTAATAAGCTCTTCAATTTGCATGCGTGAATAAACATCGATAAAGTTTAGCGGCTCATCCCAAATATACAAATGGGCTCTCTCGCATAAGCTTTTAGCGATAAGCAGCTTTTTCTTCTGGCCGCCGGAATAGTGGGATATATCTTTGTCGAACTGGATCCGGTCAAAGTCCATCTTTCGCAGAACGGATTTAAAGATCGGTTCGTCAATCTGATGTTCTTCAATAAAGTCGGACAGCTTTCCCTTTAAATGAGAGGTATCCTGCTGTACATACGAAATGACGAGGCTGGAGCTAACGTTCACTGTGCCCGTATGCTGCAGTGGCTCCCCTAAAATTAATTTTAGAATACTACTCTTTCCACTGCCGTTTTTGCCATCAAGCACGATCCGGTCTCCCGCTTCCACCTTAAAACTTAATGGCTTATTCACGAATTCACCATCATACATAACGGACACGTCCGATAACTGCATCAGTTCTTTTGATTTGTATTCCAGAGGTTCTAATTGCAAAGACTCCGTTTTTTCCACGTTTTTAAGCAGCGTAGACTTCTCTTCGATTGCTTTATTTTGCCTTGCTTCCAGGCTCTTTGCGCGTTTCATCATTTTTGCGGCTTTATGTCCAACAAACCCCTTGTCCAACTTCGAACCCGAATTCGTTGTGCCATTTTTGGAGGCTTCCACTTGATTGGACCAATTAGCTGAACGCTTGGAAGATTGCTGCAGCCTTCCAATGTCTTTCTGTAAACGCTCATTCGTTTTTTCCTCATGTTCCTGCTGTCTATCGAAATTCAGCTTCCAAGAGGAATAATTACCGCTTTGAACCTCTATATCGGCTCTGTTTATGGACAAGATATGGTCTACGCAGCCATCCAAAAACTTTCTATCATGCGAAATTAATATGAACCCTTTTTTCCTTTTCAAATATTTGGCAACCATCTTCCTTGCATGGGTATCCAAATGATTGGTCGGTTCGTCGATTAATAGAAATTGCCCTTCGTTCAAGAAAAGCGCAGCCAGCAAAACCTTCGTTTGTTCCCCATTCGATAACGTTTCGAACGGTCTGTACATCACTTCAGCATCGACTTCCAAATAAGATATTTCCCGAAGAAATTGCCAATCCTCCGCTTGAGGACAAATCTCTTCCAATATTTCGTAGGTGAGTCTGCTTTTGTCCGAAACCGGATACGGAAAATAATTAAATTCTACCGACGAGACAATATTACCGCTGTATTCGTATTTCCCTAATAACAGATTGAAAAAAGTTGTCTTGCCTCGACCGTTGCGGCCAATAAATCCAAGCTTCCAATCCGTGTCGATTTGAAAGCTAACGTCTTCAAAAATAGGATCGAAGCTGCTGGGATAAGAAAATGTCAGGTTTTGTACATGAATCATTGACATGGTAAGTTCCTCCTTTTTATAAACAACTTGCTTCTTTATAAAAAGTCGGCACATATCCATCGACCTTCATTTACTCCGTATAAATGGAATGGATACTTACCGACTTATACGGAGTAAATCATGCGTAACCACCGTGTCTGTACTCATGTTCCCCCTCCTTTTCTATTCCGCTAATCGCGCATAAAAAATAATAATTTTAGCATACCGAATTTCAAAGTTCAACAAGGTTAAAGCTAATTACAAATAAAAAGGAGCACTGCTCTAACAGCGCTCCTTTTTATTTTTATATGGAATAACTGTCTTGAATGAGAGCCTTCACAACACGCTTCACGGTATCTTTGGCCGCTTCCTCGATGGAAGAATTTGCAGCAACCTCGATTGGCAGGAAAGCTTGACCAATGATATCTTGCGCAATGGCTTGGTCGTTGTCGTTCGTAAAACCTGCAGGTACTATCGCAAGAAGTCCCGCATTGTTCAGCAAAGTGGCATAGGCTACGATTTGCCGCAAAGATTCTCCTGAACGGTTATCAATCAGCATCGTATGATAACCTCTTGCCACGAGACGTTTCTCGATTTCCTTGGCGAGTACCGAATGGTCCAGACCGGAACCTTTAAGCCAGATCGTTAAAGGCTGCTGTCCTTTTTGCTGGGCGCGAGCCTCTCTGGTAATTTCGGTATCGATCCGGTTGACACTGTCAGAGCTTTGAAGAGCTTCGTCAATAACGCCGCAAGCGGAAGTCATATTCGTTACGCGATCAATGAGTATAAAGCCACCGATGCTTTTATTTTTTTCAAACTTGTCAAAAACAATACTATCCGATAATGAGAATTCGCATCTAGCCAATTCATTCTTCACTACATGATCGGCTGTAACCGTATTGCCTGTATTAATATCAATTTTGTGTTTAATTCCCGTCACAGTGCCGGGAAGAATCTTCGTGCCAACCTTCACCAGAACATCTTTGCCCGGCGTCAGGACAGAATCATCCATCCAAAGAATCGTTGAGCTGAAGCTGTCTGCCTCTTGTAGCTCATTGTCCTTCGTAAACACGCAACCTCGCGATACGTCGACTTCCCGGTCTAATTGAATCGTAACAGGTTGCCCCGCATGGGCCGAATTTCGGTCTTGGTCCGTTACTAGGATTCGTTTAACCTTCGCCTTCTCATGGCTAGGCAAAGTAATCAATTCGTCGCCAACTGCGATGCTGCCGGCTTCAATCTGGCCTTGGAATCCGCGGAAGGTGTGGTCCGGACGGCATACCCGCTGAATAGGCATCATGAATGGCTTCACGTCATCGCTTGCATGTACTTCAACACTCTCCAAATACGGCAGCAGAGCAAGACCTTTGTACCAAGGCGTATTTGGCGATTTCGTCGTAATATTATCCCCTTCCGTTGCGGAAACGGGGATCACCTGAATGCTCTCGAACCGGAATTCAGTGGTTATGCGCGCAAATTCTTCTTTGATTGCGTCAAATTTATCCGTATCGAAATCCACCAGATCCATTTTGTTTACCGCCAATACCAGATGCTTAATCCCCATAAGGGCGCATATCCGGGTATGGCGCTTGGTTTGAGTAATAATTCCTTTGGTTGCGTCCACCAGAATAACGGCAAGATCGGCGAAAGATGCGCCTACGGCCATGTTGCGCGTGTATTCCTCATGCCCCGGCGTGTCCGCTACAATGAACGAACGGTGATCCGTCGTGAAATACCGATAAGCCACATCAATCGTAATCCCCTGCTCGCGTTCCGCAAGCAGCCCGTCGAGAAGCAAGGAGTAGTCAATTTTGCCGCCGCGGCTTCCCAGCCTGCTGTCTAACTCGAGCGCTCTCTCCTGGTCGGCGAACAAGAGCTTAGCCTCGTAAAGCATATGTCCAATCAAGGTGGATTTACCGTCATCCACGCTTCCGCAAGTAATAAATTTAAGCAGACTCTTCATCTTAGAAATAGCCCTCCCGTTTACGTCTTTCCATGCTTCCCGCTTCTTCCTGGTCGATCACCCTTGTTGTCCGTTCGGAGGATACCGCACCAAGCGTTTCTTCAATGATTGCATCCAGCGTGTCTGCTTCTGACGGTGCACCGCCAGTAAGGGGATAGCAGCCTAACGTGCGGAACCGCATCTTTGCCATTTCAATCTTCTCGCCCGGCTGGAGCTTCATCCGCTCATCATCCACCATAATCATCTGCCCGTCACGGTTGACGACAGGCCGTTCTTTCGCGAAATAGAGGGGAACAATATCAATGTTCTCTCTGCGAATGTATTGCCAGATATCCTTTTCCGTCCAGTTGGAAATCGGGAATACGCGAATGCTCTCGCCCTTATTGATTCTGGTGTTGAACAGCTTCCACATTTCCGGCCGCTGATTTTTCGGATCCCAGGCGTGATTCTTGTTGCGGAATGAGAAAATCCGCTCCTTGGCGCGCGATTTTTCCTCATCGCGTCTTCCGCCGCCGAAAGCAGCCGTAAATCCGTATTTGTCCAAGCCTTGCTTCAGGGCTTGGGTTTTCATAATATCCGTATAGGCGGAACCGTGGTCGAACGGGTTGATCCCTTGCTCAATCCCTTCCTGATTGGAGTGAACAAGCATTTTGATTCCGAATTCTTTCGCCTTGCGGTCGCGGAATTCAATCATTTCTTTGAACTTCCACGTTGTATCGATATGAAGGAATGGAAACGGCGGCTTCTCCGGATAAAATGCTTTCAACGCCAAATGCAGCATCACGGAGCTATCCTTACCGATCGAGTACAGCATCACGGGATTTTCACATTCCGCCGCTACTTCTCTAATAATATAAATCGCTTCAGCTTCGAGTTGATCCAGATGTGTTGTTGCATCTATGGAATCAAGCATCAATTTGTCCATGAAAAAGTGCCTCCCTTTAATCCTTACTAAATCTATAGGCTATATTTTATATCGTATCAGATTTTCACTTTGTTGCAAAGTGGAATAAAGTATTTTCTTTTATTTTTTTGAGACGCTTGTTTTCCTAAACAAGGGGGACGCAGCCGCATGCAACCAAGATTGTATGATTCCATTTTAGAAAAAAGCGAGTGTTCGAAAAAATAGGGAGCTGTCCCAAAAGTCACGATGACATGGGACACTCCCTTTGAAGTTACAGCCTATCCCTTGCTTGCCTTCACAAAAAGAACATCGTACGTCGCCTTTACTCCTCCTGGCACGCTGAATCTATTTTCATAGGCTTTGTACATTGCGGAAAACAGATGACGCGACACGTTGCGCCCGTATTGTGCCGCTTCGCTAGCGCTGGCTCCTTGCGCTTTGACAGAATACAGGAAATCTCTGACCGAAGGATATTTCTCGCTCCAAGCCATCGGTTCTTGCCGAATCGCAGAAAAGCCTGCTTCAATTAAATATTCTCTCCACTGATCCGCGGATAAAAAGGATAGACCATGACGTTGAGGCTCCGTTCCGAGTGCCTGGTACGCTTCATCAAAAGACGTATGAAGTTCATGAAACGTATTTGGTCCAAACGTAGCGAATGCCAATAAACCATCGGCGCGAAGCAGACGCTCAAGGTGTTCCAAAGTTCGTTTAGGGTCGCTAAACCATTGAAAACAAGCATTGGAAATAACCAGATCAAACGAGGACGCAGGTGCATTCGCTGCCCATAACTCAGCATCGCCCAGCAAGAAGTGAATACGAGAATTTGTTGAGCCAAGGCCAATTCGTTCCTCGGCAGCTTTAATCATTGCGGGAGCCATATCAATTGCGATAATCGATGCATTCGGCCATTCTCTCTTGAGCAGCTCGGTTAATTTGCCGGTGCCGCATCCAATTTCAAGGATACTAAGTTCGTCTTTATCTCCTTTTTTTGTCCATTGCTTAAGGGATGAAGCAAGCAGCTTGGCCATATTACGCTGTACGCGGGCGTGTACATCGTATGAACCGTTTGCGCTGCGGCTAAATTGACGCCCTATCCCTGTTTTTCTCTCGCACATGCCACCAACTCCTAATTGATTCAGCCAAGCAGATCTCATTCTTAAGAAAAGCAGCGTGTCCTCGGCCTGGAATACTCACCAAGGTTGCTAACGGCAGTTGTGCGAGCATTTCTTCCGCAGCCTTGTAAGGACACACCTTATCCTCGGTACCATGCACCAAAAGAGCAGGTTGACTTATGTTCGGCAGTTGAGTCGAGCAATCAACTAATCTTAATACTTCCAGTCCGGCGCTTAATGCGGTGGTTGTCCAAGTCCCCGTCGGGTGTAAAAGAGTCGATTCGAACTCGGTAAACGCTAGCTGTCTAAACTTTCTTTCCGTAAGCTGCCTGTCCTTCCCTATTCCCCTGATCATCCGTCTCACATAACTGTCTGCCCAACCATAATCCGTTTGCTCTGTTGGCCGCGTAAATTTAGCTGTTGCCGAGAAAAGAATAAGTCCGTCCGCTAGCCCTTGAATCGACAACTTAAGGGCCAATATCCCCCCTAGCGACCAACCCGCGATGAGCAGTTTACCGGAGTTTGCGGACAAGAGATTTTTTGCAGCGTTCTCCGTGATTTGGAAAAATTCTTCAACCGAGGCGGCTTTGCTGTAATCGGCGGCATGATGTTCAAACTCTGGCAGCAAATCGCTAAGGCGATCAAAAGCGGTGTTAGGCATTCCCCATCCCGTCAGCCACATAATAGTGTTCTTTGCCTCTTGTTGCATCACTTTAAAACCCCCAGTTGATGCCCAACTTTCGAGATCTTTAAGACAGCGTCCCTAACCTCGATAGGTGTTAGCGCGGCCGATAACGAAAATCGAATTCTTGCCGTACCCTTTGGAACCGTTGGGGGACGTATGGCAACTGCTGCAATCCCCTCTTCTTCAAGCGCATGGCTGAATCGAAGCGCTGTATCATTTTCTCCTAGAATCAGAGGGATGATTGGAGAGTCACCGTCTCCAACTTTAAAACCTGCCTCGCACAAAGAGGAACGAAAAGAGCTGCTTAATTCGAAAAGACGTTCTCGGCGCCAAGATTCGCGCACAACATAGTCCAGTGCTTTCCTGATGCCGGTTACGACAGCGGGTGGTAATGCCGTCGAGTAAATGAAAGATCTTGCTTTATTCACTAAAAGATTAACGAGCGTGTCGCTCGCGCATACGTAAGCGCCATACATGCCGAACGCTTTGCTGAATGTCCCCACATGAATATCCACCATATGCTTCAGCCCTAATGCATGGCTTAATCCTTCGCCGTAAAGCCCGTAAATCCCACCGCTGTGTGCTTCATCCACCATCAATATGGCATTGTATTCCTGTTTGAGTTTAGCGAGTTCATGCAAAGGCGCCTGATCACCATCCATGGAGAAAACGGAATCCGTAACGATTAGCTTGCGTCGTTTATTCCGATGTTTATTTAATAAATAACGTAAATGCTCCATGTCATTATGACGATATCTTGCATGCTCTGCCCGGCTGAGTATGATGCCGTCAACAATGCTGGCATGATTGAGCTGGTCGCTAAATACCGCATCATATCGGTTAACGATTGCGCTAATCACACCGATATTGGCCATGTATCCGTTCGCGAAAACAAGTGCCTTGCCGGACCTCTGCCATTCGGCAATCGCTTCCTCGAGCAAAGCGTACGGCTTCCGATTGCCGGTAACCAAGCGGGATGCCCCTGCCCCCGCACCTTCTATGAGAAGTGAATCTCGCATCGCCTCGACAATCCCAGGATGCTGGGCGAGTCCCAAATAATCATTAGAGGATAAATTCAGTAAAGTTCTTCCCCCACGAGCTATAAATCCCGGCTTATCAACAATTGGAACCGTCTTCCGCAAACGGCGCTTTAAAGATGTTTTCTCTATTTCATGAAGTTCTTCCTCAATCCATTTCATAATAATCACGCCTTATAAAGCATCTAACTCAATTTCAAAGCCCAAGTCTTCAATCATTTGATGATCAGCCGTCACCTCTTGACCGGCAGTGGTCAAATAATCGCCAACAAAGATCGAATTAGCCGCATACAAAGACAAGGGCTGCAATGTCCTTAGGTTAACTTCGCGCCCACCGGCCACTCGTATTTCTTTAGACGGACAGATAAACCGGAACAAAGCCAGTACCTTTAGAGCTTTCAAAGCCGGCGTTCGGCCGGCATTCTCAAGTGGAGTTCCCGGAATCGCATTTAAGAAATTGATTGGAATGGAATCCGCATCCAGTTCATTTAGCGCAAAAGCCATTTCAACGATTTCCCGATCCGTCTCCCCCATACCGATTATGACGCCGGAACAAGGGGACATGCCGCTTAATTTCACTTGTTCTACCGTTTCTACACGTTGATCGTATGTATGGGTTGACGTAATCGATGGATAATTGGCTTTGCTCGTATTCAAGTTATGGTTATACCTGTGGACGCCGGCTTCAGCAAGCCTTTCTGCTTGATCATCTCTTAATATCCCTAGGCATGCGCAAATTTTTAGCGGCATAGTATCGCGAATTTCTTTAACCGCGGATACGACTTGTTCCAGTTCCTTTTCGGTAGGTCCTTTTCCGGAAGCAACAATACAATACGTCCCTGCTTTTCGAACCATCGCTTCGCGTGCACCGTCTACTAGCGTGTCTTTATCCAGCATCGCGTATTTCTTCACGGGTGCTGTGGATACAATGGATTGGGAGCAGTAACCGCAATCTTCGGGACATAGTCCACTTTTTGCATTAATGATCATATTCAGCTTTACTTTCTTGCCATAAAAATGCTTTCTCACTTGAAATGCAGCATGCATCAAGGAGAGAGTCTGATCATCATGGGCCTCAAGTACGGATAGCCCTTCTTCACGCGTCAGCATTTCCCCATGCATGGCTTTGTCCGCGAGCAGTTTCCAATTCGAGTCATTTTCCATCGTCCCCAATGCCCCCATTCTCGAAGTTTCTAGATAAGATAGCCTTTCTAATCGGAGTCAACTGAATTTTTGTTAACACCGTACGGATCAATGCTTCAGTATCTAATTTCCCGCTCATTGCCGGAAAATGGCCAAGTATCTCTAATCCCCCATAACGCGCTATAAGATCAGCGTTCGCCACTAAGCTTGGATCTTCATGTAAATTCCGAAGATTACCATCGTTCATAATAACTCCAATTATCGGAATCTTTCGTTGGCGTAAAAATGAGGCCGTTAACAGCGTGTGATTAATCGTGCCAAGACCTGAACGAGCTACAATAATAACCGGGATTCGCAACTCGGATATAAGATCAATCATAAGCGCATCTTCTGTCAGCGGCACAGCAACCCCGCCGGCTCCTTCGACGAATAAGGCTTTATAACGCTTCGCAAGCGGCTCCGCGGACTCGTAAATCTCCTTCAAAGCAAGGTTTATACCCTCGTGCCTCGCGGCCAAAAATGGAGTAAGCGGCTCATTAAACGAATAAGGGGCTACAGCCTCCGGCATTTCGATTACTCCGGATGTTTCAATAAGACGCTCTGCATCCGTTTCTCCCGAGCCTATTTGTCCGCCAGATTGCACGGGTTTCCAAACTCCGATATTCAACCCTTCAGCTCGAAACGCTGCCGCTAGCGCAGCCATCACGAATGTTTTACCGACACCCGTATCCGTACCGGTAAAGAATACTCCGGGAAATACACTCATGCCGCATCTCCCTCGGTAACGTCAATAATGGATTCCGCCAAAATATCGAGCATGGCATCCAATTCATCAGACGTGCTTGCTAACGGGGGGATAAACACAACGACATTGCCAAGTGGCCTTGTAAGCAGACCTAATTCTCTGGCACGCATGGTTACTCGAACTCCGATCCGGTCAGCCCAATCGTATGGCTCGCGTGAAGCCTTGTCGCGTACGAGTTCAATCCCAATCATCAGACCTTTTTGCCGTATTTCACCCACATGAGGGCGCTCCATAAGCATATGAAGCTTCCTCTCCACAAATGAGGCGTTCGTTCGTACGGTGGTTAGAAGATTACGTTCTTCGAATAGCTTGAGGCTGGCTATCGCCACTGCACAGCCCAGCGGATTCCCCGTAAAGGAGTGACCATGGAAAAATGTTTTTTGTTCCTCATAATCGGCATAGAACGCATCGTATATCTCATCAGTCGCAAGGGTTGCCGCAACAGGCAGATATCCCCCCGTCAATCCTTTGCCGATAACCATAAGATCCGGCGACACGCCTTCTAGATCACAGGCAAACATAGCTCCGGTACGGCCGAATCCGGTAGCTACTTCATCGGCTATAAACAACACGTCATATTGTCTGCAGAGCAAAGCCATTTCGCGTAAACAGCCTGGCGGCATAACGATGATCCCGCTGGCTCCTTGAACGATTGGTTCTACGATAAGGGCAGCAATCTCGTCGCTTCTCGTTTCAAGCAATGTGCGTAAAGCCGTTAACGTAGCTTCCTTAGCGCCCGCAGCTCCGCCTTTATGGCGATAAGCGTAAGGATAAGGAATAGTATGCGATGGAAAAAGCATAGGTCGGAACACATCGTGATATAAAGGAATTGCGCCAACGCTTACCGCCCCAATCGTATCTCCGTGATAAGCCTGGTTCATCGTTATAAAAGACTTTTTCTGGTGGCATCCCTGGTTATGCCAATATTGAAAGGCCATTTTGATCGCGATTTCAACACCGGTTGCGCCTGAGTCCGAATAAAATACCTTGTTTAAACCACTCGGCGCCAGCTGGATGAGTTTCTCCGCAAGCTCGATCGCAGGAACATTCGCCATTCCCAGCAGTGTAGAATGGGCTAGTTGTCCCAGCTGATCCGTAATGGCCTTATTTAGTTCCGGTATGTTATGCCCGTGAACATTAAGCCAGACTGACGAAAAACCGTCGAAATACGCATTCCCTTGAACGTCAAACAACCGAACACCTTCCCCACGCTCGATAATAAGCGGATCTGAACGATTGTAGTCTTTCATCTGGGTAAAAGGATGCCATAAGTATGCCTTATTCTTATTGGACAGACGTTCATAATACTGCAACGACATTTAAAATCACCTGCCTGTTGAAATTTAATTGTTAACCTAGTATCATCAAATTAGGTTAACAATTGCTCGAAGAGTAGTTTAACAGACTGTCAAGCTGCAGTAAAGGGCGGAGTAAACGCCTGTAACTTTGGCGTAATTCATGAAAAAGAGACAATCTACTCCAAAGAGTAAATTGTCTCGATTCGCCAAACCTAGCTCCGGCTATGATTATATAAATCCGAAACCCAGAATCGTAAATCGCTTGCCCTCATGTCCAGCGGCCATTCTGATCTCCACCGTATGCTCGCTGGATTCAGATTCCCGGTACAGAATCAAGGCGTGGCAGCGCGTCCACTCGACTGTATGGGATTCGGCCACTCTCGCAAGCTTTCCATTAACCCAGATTTCGGCATTTCCGAAATCATCGCTTCCGGAATTTTTATAAATAAGAAAAAGGCTTTTGCTATGAATCGTCATAATAAAGCTCTCGCTTCCGGTTGCCGGCGTGTGCATCCAATTGTAAGGGAATTGCGGAGTGCCGGTTGGATGATCATCCATTTCCGCATACTGCAATTCGGAATCAGATGCATTAAAACCGCCTTCCGAGAACCTGGCTATTTCCTGGTAATTGCTGCGGTCCAGCAATTGAATATGCGCAAAATCTTTGCCGTAAACGGGCGGCTTATTCATAACGATATCCTCTTCATTTGGAGCATGACGATCGGTTTCATAAAAAAGCCAGCTTAAACAATCGGCCATGATGCGGTGCCCCGCGTTGGTAGGATGATAAATGT
This sequence comes from Paenibacillus sp. ATY16, assembly GCF_003399985.2. Taxonomy (NCBI): domain Bacteria; kingdom Bacillati; phylum Bacillota; class Bacilli; order Caryophanales; family Paenibacillaceae; genus Paenibacillus; species Paenibacillus sp. ATY16. The sequence goes on from NZ_NMOK02000056.1 coordinate 262,290, forward strand.
CGCTGAAAAATTGCTTCTTGGAGATAACATGGCCCTCTTCTCTTGATTGGTAAAACTGTTCCGTCACCGCATCCTTTATGCTTACCATGGGCAGCCCGTAATGCTTGCCGACAAGGGAAAGGCGGTCCTGCAGATTCCAATCGTTCTCGAATACGCTGAACAGCAAAGCAACGGCTGGTCCATTGTCGGCGGCTAGAGCTTTCAGTACGAGACTTTCGTAACAAACCCCATTTGTTTCATCGTCGGCGTCGTTGACCGCAAACTCGACGATAACAATATCGGGCTGAGCCGCGCCATCTCTCCGAACATCGCGATCATAACGAATCATTCCCAGTTCGGAAGGCGTTCCTCCCAATCCCGCTTTGATGAAATGGATGTGATCGCCGCCGTCTTTGCCAAACCTTTCTTTAAAAGCGGTATAGGTCAGGTAAGCATAGCAGGCGGTATGGAGGGGCTCCGCTCCTGCCCCATGCGTGATGGATCCGCCAATAAAAGCCAGGGTAACGTCATCGCCTCGCTTCGCCTTTGCGATTGCGGCTTTCAGTCTCTTATTATTGCCTTTGTCAAGCAAAGATCTGGCAATCATTTGGCGATAACTCTCCGTGCTAAAATCATTTTTTGCAGCATTTGCGGATTCTATCATCGTTATTCGCCTCTCATCGGTTCGATTGTACTGCGTCAGCGATTTAGGACGGATTCACTTTATAGCTTGGATCCACGATGGCCCAGAATGCAGGCTTCGCATGCAGCTGCTTGTCAAACAGAAGCGGCGCTTCGGTCCGCGTGACCGGAAACGTGCTTAGCCAGGTATGATCATCAGCGATCCCCCAGAACACGACAGCGCTGACCAGTCCGGCATTGGACTTCAATGCTTCGAATAACTCCCTGTAGCGCTGTGCCTGCTTTTGCAGGATATCTTCCGGCACGGCAGCTCCGTAGTTGGTCCGGTCGTTCCAGTTATAGACGCTCATATCAAGCTCGGTAATCTGGTTATCGAGCCCCAGCTCCCTGAATTTTTTCATGGAATCAACAATGTTCGTAACCGACGGGTTATAAACGCTGATGTGCGTCTGATGACCAACACCGTCAATCGGAACACCTTTCCCGAGCATCTCTTTCACAAGATCGTACAATCGATCCCGCTTCTTCGGATCATCCGTTCCATAATCGTTAATATACAGCTTAATCCCGGGACCGCCAGCCTCTCTTGCAGCGCGGAAGGCAGTCGCAATATAGTCGGTGCCCGTGATTTTGTACCAATTGCTGCTTCGCATGCCGTCCGGATCCGCTGGTTCAATTACTTCGTTCACGACATCCCAATATGTAATGTCATCCTTATAACGGCCAACAATAGCCCGGACATGAGCATCCAGCCGGTCCAGCAGCAGCCTCTTATTAGCTTCCCGCTTCTTGGGATCGGTCTCATCCGTCATCGGTTTGCCGTCAACGTCTTTGAAGAACCAGTCCGGCACCTGACTGTGCCATACAAGCGTATGGAAACGGACCGCCATGTTATTTGCCTTGGCGAAAGCGACAATCCGATCCGCTTGATCCCAATAGAATTGGCCCTCTGCCGGCTGGATCGAAGCCGGCTTCATCACATTCTCGGCAACGATTATATTTATTTGCTTTTTCATAAGATCAGCCGATAATCCATTCAATTGGTCTGGCTCAATGGCAGCTCCGATAGCGAAATCATTTTTGAAGGTATCCGCCAGCGAAGGTATATCCATCTGTACGGAAGGCGCAACGTCTTCAGCCGGCTGCTTCGACGGTTCTTCCGGAGCAGCAGCTGCTGCCTGATCAGTTGATTGAACGTTGGCTACGGTAGTCTGACCAGGTTCTCCGGACTTGTTCAACACCAGTATCAGAACAATGACTATAAGGATAGCCGCCGGCACAATTTTGCGTATACGAAACATTGGCAACCCGCTTTCTTGTGAAATGAGAAAACCTCTACCCTCGGCCTCTCGGTAGATGAGCGACCGCGTATAGAGGTAGGTTCTATCCTCTCTAAATAAAACTCCCGTTCTCGACTGACATCGAAACCTTTTATCCGACGAGTCCGGTTCTTTCGATACTTTCAACAAAATATCGCTGTACGAACAGATATAGAATAACAAGAGGCAGAATAGCCAGTAAAATGCCTGTATCCTGAACCATGCTAAGATAAAACGGATCTTTGGCATTCGCGTCATTGCCAAGAATAATAGAAAGGTTATAAGGCAAGGACGACAGCTGCGTTGACATCACGTTGCTCGAGGTGAGATAGGTGGTCGTGAAAAAGCTGTCGTTCCACTGCCAGACGAACGAGAAAAGCAGTACCGTAATAATAGAAGGAATCGCGTTAGGCAGCATGATGCGCAGGAACGTTTGACCGACACTCGCTCCATCCATATAGGCAGCTTCTTCAACCTCCCGTGGAATGCCCCGGAAAAACTGCCGGAAAATAAAGATATATAATCCGGCTTTCAAGGAATTCGCCGTAATGGAGGTTAAGATAAACGGCCAGTAGGAGTTCAGTAAATTGACGGATTTTCCCGTAATGAGAGGAATAAGCCCCATCAGGCTGAAGTCCTTCAAATTCAGGTACATCGGAATCAGTATCGTTGTCGGCGGGACCATGATCGTCAGAATGACGCCCGCGAACAGCAGGTTGCTGCCTCTGAATTTCAGTCTCGCGAAGGCGTAGCCCGCCAGAGCGCAGGATATCGCAGTCAGAATCGTGGTTGTTGCCGAGAGCGTGAACGTATTCAGAAGCGTCTTCCAGTAATCCATAATGGAGATGGCATTCTTGAAGTTCTCGAGCGAATAATGCTCCGGAATCCATACCACAATCGGCGAGTAAAGATCCGTTTTTGCTTTTATCGCTGTCGATATTTTTTGAATAATCGGGTACAGGATAACAAAGGATAGTCCGGCAATCAGCACGAGTCTGACAAATGACCAAATCCAGCGCTTCCAGCTTTCAAACGATAACAATCGGGCCATAATCAATGAGCTCACCTTCTTTCTATTCTTGGTAGAAGACCTTCTTCGAAACGATATAGGAGCTGACGAGCAGGATCAGCATAATAGAGGCAAAATATAACCACGCCATGGCCGAGCTAAGTCCGAAATCGAAGTTGGTAAAACCCGTCTCTTTAATCAAATCCGTCATCCCGTTTCTTGAGAACGAGTCAATAATGGTATAAATCATATTGACAAGAATTAGGGGGCTGACCATCGGAAAAGTAATCTTCCAGAACGCCTCGTAGCCGGTTGCCCCTTCCATCTTGGAAGCCTCGTACAGCTGAGGCGAGATCGTCTGAATGCCGGCAAGGAAGATCAGTATCTGCACGCCGGATTGACTGACGATCTGGTAGATTCGCTCTACGGCGCCGGTCAAATAATCAACGACGCTCTCGCTGACGCCTGCGTCCATCATAAGCCCTGCCAGCTCGTAAGCGCCTAAAGCGTGAATGGCGCCGCCCGAACCCTGGTTCTGGTCATTAACGGCTTGCACGAGACTGGACGTCTCCAGAGTCATGATCACCCCCGATGCCAAAATGACCGGCAGGAAGAAAATCGAACGGGCAATCGAGCGACCGATAAACTTCTGATTAAGGAGAACGGCCAGGAACAAGCTGAAAATGACGATCAGCGGCACGTTTACAACCATGTTAAGGATGGCCTCGGTTAATGTCCGGTTAAAGCTGGTATTCACGGTCAAAGCGTTAATATAGTTCTCGAATCCAATATAGCTGATCTTTATTCCGGATGAATTGGCCTCAATCTTGCTGAGACTGTAACGGAAAGAGTTGACCAGCGGAATGATAAAGAACAAGATAAACCCCAGCAGCCAAGGCAATACAAATAGAAAGCCTAACAGCGCCTTTTGCTCCGCATAGGTTCGATGCTTCATGCCGAGCTTTGCTATCCGTTTCAAGATTGGTCACCACCCGTCAAGTAGCTCTCGGCTTCAATGCTTTTGCCTTCTACCGTCACTTGTGAGCGGTTATAGTTGACAATGACATACAAGCCGTTTCCGTATACCGTTTTATACACGCCTTGCTGCAGCTTCTCATGTCCGGTAATCGGCTCATTCCTCACATTTTTCAGTACCTTGTTTACTTCCTGGTACATGCTTGCGGCCTTATCCATCCACAGCTTATAGTTCACGGCGTATAGCTCGTTATGATCCGTATCCTTAACGGAATAGTTCGGTTCGTAAATCCATTCGAAATACACGTTAGAGCCAAATTCCAGGCACTTCAGAATATATTGCTTGTCGTTCGTATAGTTCGAAAGGTTATACGGCGCGCCCGTATATTCCACACTCCCGCGGATCACCATCTGATAGAACGGGATCTGTTCATCCTCCAGCTTGAATCCGCTATTGCCCATTGGAGCATTCGTGAGATCGGACAGGTACGGAAGCGCATAGGCGTTGCCGCCGTTACCCATCACTTGCAGCTTCTGATCCTTCAGCTTTGCCATCGCTGCTTTGGAAATCTCTTCGGATTCCGTCCTGTCGATCTGGTTATGCTTCCGGTAATCACTGTTTAGTTGATCGGCAAGATCCCTGACCGAGATACCGTTCGCATTAAACTTATTCATGCCTTTCAAGGTCGAATCTACGAAACGATCCACAAGCCGAGGCGAAACAATATAAGACGGAGACTTGGAATTATCTCGCCGGTTCAACGCCAAATCTGCCGGATATAGCGCTGCCGGATCCCCTCTTAGCGTTCGTGATGCCGATTTGGATTCATTAAAATCATTGCCGGTATTGGCTGTAAGAAACGCTACGTCCGGATAAAGGGTAACGCCGTTGCCTGCCGCAAACGATGCCAGATCCTTCAGCCCTTGGCTTCCGCCAATTTCCCCGTCTACCGAAATCGATTTGGGCACTTTATGATCAAGTCCCCCGTTAAACCATCCGGCATATTTCAACTTAATATTATGAATATCCAGCTGCTTCATTTGATTGATAATAGACTTGGCTTCCTTGAAGGTCGTCAGTGTCTCTAGCGCACGGTAAGGAATGCCCATAAAATGCTTCTTATCCGAAATGCTTCCGTCCAGCTGGAGATAGAACGGGATATTCTCTTCATCTGCCGCTTTCTCCTGAACGGGCAAAGCCTTATTATTAACCAAGTACTCTTTATAGTAGCTGGCCATTCCTTGATAGCTGGCATCCTCTCCGCTCAGGAAAGCATACCGGACAACAAAGTCTGACTTCATCGGATTTTCCTGAAACTTCGGAAGCGAGCGCTGCTGGCCGTTCGCATCCAGCGTTACTTGACCTTTGTTGATGACATTAAAGCTCGGGTAAACATAGTTATAGCTGTTCAGCCTGCCGCTTATATCCGCATTAATCGTTGCAACAGACTCCCCTTGCTCAATAATGCCTAGAAAAGCGCCGTTCTCGCGGATGATACCGAATACCGGAAGTCTTACCGCTTCTTCTCTTGACGTATCTTCGGTTCTTGCCATCGTGTTGTCTTGGCCGTAGACAAGCTGCTGATAGGACGGATAGCGGGTTTTCCCGCTGTTAAAGCGAATAAGCGCGCCAGAGCCATCCGGAACAAGCATGGTGCCCTTGTCCCCCGTTCCGCCTGCCCCAAAGAAATTTAGAAAAGAAACGCTGTTTACCGGATACTCTTCGGGATAATGGATGTCGGCCACCGGTACGGCAGCGACAAGACTGTTGCCATCCAAGGTGTATTTGATTGTCGCCTCGAATATTCTCGGGGCTGTTTTCACCTGGGTGAAATGCAGCTCCTCCATGTCCTTCTTCAGATCTTCCTCCGTATAACCTGCGGCTTCCAGGGCTTTCAGCGCCCGGTCCAGCTGCAGCCCGTTTAACGCACTGTCATTCCGTTCATAGGCGGTCTGTTCCTTATTTTCTTTATAGGCGATTTTTAACGCGCGCTGCCCGGTTTTATCCAACTTCTTGTTTGCCGCATCAAAGCGTTCTTTGCTCATCATCTTCGGCATATCTTCCAGCGTTTTCTCCACCTTGCCGAATTGATAGGTAACGCTGAGCCCATTAGGGAGCTTCTCCATGCTAATCTGTTTATTAACAACGCTGTCCGTATAGGAATTAATCGAATTAAGCTGCCCGAAATCATTATAGAAATCCAGCTTGATCTGGGACGATAATAAATCCTTGTTCACGCCGGCGGCAATGGCGTCTTCGCTGCTCCCCGGGGGGTTGCTGCGCCAAATCTCTCCGCTTTGCTTATTAAGAATAGCAATAGCGCCAGTCTGATCATCCGCGAATAATCGAAGCTGATCATTCTCGGCAACCCCTTTCATGTCAGTAAAAAGGGGATCCGTGAAGGAAGCGCTCAGAGCCTTTCCCTGCGTAAATGTCATTGCGGCCTGGTCAGCTTCTCCCGCCTGCTTGCCCGAAGCTGAATCCGAGCATCCGGCAAGCAGGATCCCAACCAGACAGCATGCGGTTAGCAGGGCCATTCTGGCCTTATTCATCTTCTTGCCTCCTTTACTAACGCCTGAGCACGATTTCTTGGTGTATAACCTGCACAAACGCAACCATCTGCTGAATCAAACTAAAAAACAATAAACATAAGAAAGCCATAAATGCCATTGCCGCAATGGTGAGAATGATTGTTCCGATTGTCTTTGACGGCGAATATTGCTGCACGGTCATATTGCCGACAAACAGAAGATAGGCACACCAAAGCACGGACACATTACTGAAGAAATGGTAAAAGGATACTTCTTCGAGCGAAATAAGATTGCTCAGGCCTATCCAGGGAAATTGAATAACCAGAAGCGGAACCAGGGCAAAGCAAGTCGAGGTGAAAATATCGACAAATTTGCCTTCTCCGTCCATCAAGGTGGTCAGCGACCAATTGGCGATACACCAGAACAAGACGGGTACGATCACGTACAAGCTCTCCATCAGACTGTTTATACTGTCCGGATAAACAATGTTGACAAGAAATCCGCTGTACTGCGTCTGCATAATCTTCATGACAATCAGCAGGAACAATATCGCAAAGGAAATGATCAGGTTCAGCTTCCGGCTGCGTTCGTATTTCAATTCCCAGAAGCCGTTGAAGGGATGCAAAATCAGATATAACGGATATTTATACAGCTCTCTGCTTAATAAAGGCAACCTTTTTCCCTCCTTTCCATTTCCGGTATTTGCTTATTCCAAACCAGCAGACAAGAAGCAAGAGAATACCTGTCATAATGCCCGGGAAGTATTCGCGAAGCACTTCTTTCCGATAAAGCAGGAATGCCTTGGAATACCCTTTTTGGTCCATGCTCTTCTTGAAATATTTCATGGCTTCATGATAATCGCCTTGACGAAGCAGTGCTTTGCCAATCCCCGCATAAGCAAATTCCAGATTGGCGTTCATACTGATTGTCTTTTGATACAACGTAAAGGCTTTGTCCTCGTCGCCATTGTAATAAGCTCTGACAGCCTCATTCAGCGTGCGGCCGTATTCGGTTGTCTGGAAGACGGTTATCTCGCCAAGTGCTTTATCGAGTACGAGGAATTCATCGCCAAGCCGCTCAATGGCTACCGGGGTATTAAATTGTCCCATCTGATTGCCAAGCCCGCCAAAAACATACAGCAAGTGGCCATCTCCGTCATAAGTGAAAATTCTGCCCCTCTTGCCGTCAAGGATGGAATAAATCTCGCTGTCGCCAACGTCTATATCGATCAGTCGGGATGGTCCGGTTGCGCTCATGTAACGGATATCGCCCTCGGGAGCAAAGTAGCCTTCTCGCCGCAATATATCATTGCCTTGGGCATTCAGCTTTTTGACATTCCCGCTGTCCTGCCCGTTCGTTGCATAAATAAAACCTTCCCTGTCAATGTCCAGATTGGTGAACTCCGTCGGCGTAAACATAACCATTTGGCTTCGCTGCGCTTTGGTCGACAGCATCTTCCATAAATAATCCGTTGGATTAAAGGAGACCCTGTTCGCGCCGACAAACGAGGTAAACGTGCCGTCCGGACTAAATTCCATAAAGCCGTCATAAACGCCGGTTGACATGACGTATATCCGCTGCGCCTTGTCGACAACAACCCGTACCGGCTGAAAATCGAATTTCTCGGACAGCATATCCGATTTGGGAGCCTCAATAACTTTTACCAGATTGTTGTTCTGATCCAGTTGAACAATCCGTTTATTGCCGGTGTCCGCTATAACAAGCTCTTTGCCTTCGGTAACGAACAACCCTTGAGGGTTATTGAAGGATTCCTCTTTCCCGTTTCGGACAAACGAGCTGACCGTCCTCACGAGACGAAACTTGTCATCCAGCACAACGACCCGGTTATTGCCTGAATCCAATACATAGATTTGTTTATCCCCGGTCACCTGAAAATCGCTTGGATCTTTGAAAGCACCTGCCCCCATGCTTTCCCCGTTCCACAATACGTTAGCCTGATAAGCTGCCGGAGCCGCGGTCGTTAATCCCCAGTAAGAATAGTTATAGGATTCTGCGCCATCCGCAGCCCGCGCCTTAGTGCCTCCCGTGCCTATGCCTAATAACAAGGTTAAGGCAAGGAGGAGGTACAATTTGTTCTGTATTCGCATCATGCTTCGCCCCCTTCTACTCTTTCATCCCTGAAGTTGCCATCGTCTGGATGACACTGCTCTGGGATAGGATGAAGAGCGTAATAGGAACGACCATTAAAATAAGCGCAACTGCCGCGCCAACGCCTGCCCTGGCAATACCTCCAAGCGCGATTTGGCCTAATGCATAATGAAGGGTCTTCAGATTCTCACTGTATATGAAGTTGCCTCCGTCAGAGCCCCACAGCATAGGAAATTGCAGAATCATAAGGGTTAGCCAGGCCGGCTTCACATTCGGCATAACGATTTGCCAATAGATCCGGTACTCGCTGGCTCCGTCAATCTTGGCGGCTTCCACGAGCGCGTCCGGGATCTGTTCCATGAACTGCTTCATCAGGAATAGTCCGAGCGGGAACGCAAGGGAAGGAATAATGATCGATAAATGAGTATTAATCCAGCCTAGCCATGACATCATCATATAGTTCGGGATGGCCGTAACCGTACCGGAAAACATCAAGGACAGAACGACCGTCGAGAAAATAATCTGGGAACCCGGGAATTTGTGCTTGGCTAGCGGATAGGCTGCCGCCGACGCGAGCAGGATATGCCCAAACGTTCCTACAAGCGTAATAACGAGCGTATTCGCAATATAGCGCGACAGCGGAACCCAGGAATTTCCCATTAACGCAAACAAGTCGAAAAAGTTATCCAGCGTAGGATTATTAACCATAATCCGCGGCGGGAATATAAACAGCTCATCAAGCGGTTTGAACGCGTTGTTAATCGCATATACAAGCGGTATGGCCATAAACAGGCCAAATACGGCAAGGAGCAGAAATAATAAAAAGCTGACGGTAAAGGAGCGGTTAAGCTTTCTTTGCATTCGGAAAACCGCTGTCCAACTGTTCAACGTTACTCACCGACCTTTCTAAGCAGCTTCTGGGTCAGCTTGTTGGCACCCACCATGATCAGGAAGAGAACGGTTGCAATGGCCGATGCATAGCCCATTTCAAAACGGATCGTGCCATAATCCATCAAATGCGTGACGATCGTATGCGCTGCGTAGTTAACGCTCGGAAAGCCCGCCAAGGCAATGGAAACATCCGCAACGGCAAACGAAGCCGTAATTTGAAGAACTGCGCCGAATAACAGCTGCGGTCTCATGGATGGAAGCGTAATGAACCATAGCTCCTGCCACCGGTTACGGATTCCATCTACCGTGCCAGCTTCTATCAGAGACCGGTCAATGGTCTGAAGCCCCGCGATAAAAGCAAGGAAGCTGGTACCAAGGCTTAGCCATAACTGAACGATAATGACGATGGTCAGAATATATTTCTCATTCGTAAGCCATTGAATCGGTTCCAGAATAAAACCGAATTTGATCAGGAAACCGTTCAAATAACCATACCGGTCTCCGGAAAATACGATCAGCCATATGAAATAGACATTTCCCGAAATGGATGGCGCGTAAAAAATCAAGGTCATAACAGCCCGGATCTTCGGAGACAACTCATTGATTATCCATGCAAACAGAAAGCAGGCGAAATAGCTGATTGGTCCTGTAATAACGGCGAACATGAATGTATTGCGCAAGGCAACCATAAAGACATCGTCATTCAAGAACAGCCTGGAATAATTATCCCAACCAACGAACCTTGGAAATTCGAGCATATTGAAATAGAAGAAGCTAAGACAGATCGAGAATAAAACAGGAATGATCGTAAACAGGGTGAAAATAATCATGTACGGGCTCATCAGGATATAATAGTGCTTGTTTCTCCTAATCTCTTTGAACAATTGCGTCCATCTGGATACCTTAACCGGCTGCTGGACGAGATTGGGCGCAGGCACAGGAACGGATACGGTTTGATCAGGCATTGATTTCACCCCCAAGCTAGTTCGGTAATTTAAATTCTTTTCTCTTAATCGCGATTTCGTCATTGATATACAAGAGATAATCGGATAATGCCTCGCGTGGATTCTCATTGCCGTTGACGACTTTGCGGAAGGCATTGTCCAGATGGCGTCCTGTGAAATATCCGCCCGGAACCTGAGGAATCCCCTCTACCCATTGCCACTGGCTTTCAAGATTCTGATAATCCTTCACCGGCCAAGGCAGCTCCTCGAGCGCTTCTATATTGGCAGTCGGATAACGAGCTGCCTCCCCGAGCAGTCCTTCCATCTCGCGGCCATAAGCAATTTGCGTTTCCTTGCTGGTCCACCATTTCATGAACTCCCATGACGCATCCTTATCCTTGGCATTCTCCAGCATCATTACTGCGGTTGTATGGCTGGCCACTTCATGATTTACCGTGCCGTCAGGCATTTCCGTCCCCGGTACCATCGTAAAATCCCAGAGCCCCTTAATCTCGGGCGCCATTACCGCCAAATTGTTGTAAGTCGTATAATCCGCGATCCCAATCGGCATCTCGCCGGTACGGAACCGGTTCGGGAAATCCGCGATCAGCGGAAACTTATAGTTGGTATAGAACTGCGTCCATTTCTTAAAAACTTCCATGGAAATGTCCGAATCGAGCGCACTCTTCTTGTCATCATCCCTATAGAACTTGCCGTTATTCTGATAGAGCATCATCGAAAAGGTTGCGTTCGGTGTCAGATTCGCATTATTCTTTACGTCATCGATTGGAAGCCAGAATTCCATATTATGCTTCTGCAGCACGGAGATCATATTGTATACTTCCTGCCAGGTTTTAGGCGGTGTTAAGCCAAGCTCTGCAAGCACGTCTTTCCGGTAGAACAGCATCGGGAAGGTCTGCTGCTCCGGCAAGGCATAGGTGCCATTGCTGAATTCATAAGGAACCAATGCGCTTTCGTTGAATCTGGAAGCAACTTCCTTGAAGTCGGGGAATACGGACAAATCCGCCGCCGCTTTCCTCATCGCATAGTTGACCGGCACATCTTCCCCAATCTGCATGGCCACATCCGGTCCCTCATCGGCCAGCGTTGCGGGAAGCAGAATATTGGCCGGAACAAGCCTCAGCTTCACGGATATGTTCGACTCCGGCGTGAAGCTCTCATCGATCATGCTCTTTAATACTTGGGCCTGGTCCCGGCCGGTCGTAATCCATACCGTGATCGACTTGCCGCTTTGCTTGGTATTGCCAATGCTGTCGTAATCCTCCGTGTAAGAAGCAACCAGTCCTCCGAGCTCATGCTTAACCTTTTGGAAGAAGGTCGCGCTTGCCCGCGGAAGCTTGGCTTCCGGAGATGATACAACTAAATAGTCCAGCGTAAGCGGCTGTACTCTTACGTTTAATATCCAAGTACCAAGTCCTCCGACATTAATCTTGAAAGCGGCCAGCCGTTTAGCAACCGTTTCAGGTTTGGCAGCCATCTCTTCAAGCTGATTAACCATCGTATGGAGAACCGCTACTTTATCGCTTTGCTCGCCTGTCGATTGTTCGAGATAATCGGCCACGCTTTTGATGGTAGCCGCTTGTGTCTTGAACACCTCCGTCATCTCCGGAATCCGCTTCTCCAGCTGGTAATCGCGGTAAGGATCAGGCGAGTTGGAGGTAATGATCAGAATCTTTCTGTATATCTCATTAAGCTGCAGGACGCTTGATTCAATCGTCTGGAGCAGCGGAGCGATCTCGCCCAGGGATACGGACAGACGGAGCTTATGCTTGCCTTTGGTCAAATGGAACAAATAGGGCTCATCGCCGCCCATGACATCCATCTTCCAGTCCATATCGAAATTAAACGGAATCTGCTTCATTTCTTTAAACGGATATTCCCCGTCAATCATCAGACTGCGTGTGCTGTATACACCGCGAAGCTGATCCTGCTTTCTTTTTAATGCGATCTGATACAATCCATCCTCTTGTACATCCACATCCCACTCCAGCCACTGCCCCGGCAGCTTCCAGTTCACGCCGCCGATTGCGTTAACCCTGATTTTCGACACATCGTACGGAATAACGGAAGGACTTGATTTGTCTGACAACGGATATAGCGTAGGAGACGATTTTAGCACCGCGTCCTCTGCCTGAATCATCATATATTGATCCTTCGCGGGCTTTAAGCCTTCCGCTTCATAATCCTTTTTTATATCCTCGTAGGACTTGACGACCTGATCCTGATACAGCTCGATATAGTCGATGGCCATCGGCTCCCGCGAAGCCGTCAGCGTAAGCTTCTGCACACCCTTGTCGAAGTGAAACAAATAGGGTTCCGCATAATAGCCTTCACTGTCCATAAATGATTTGAGCTGCCAAGCCGGCTTCTCGATTTGCCTTGGACGGAGATCATTTCCCCGGTCGTCTCTCTGAATCCCGGCATCACGGTTGCCCCATAGCCGGTCAAACAACAGATCTTCAGCTCCTGAAAACGGCTGCTCGTCATTAATCGTGAGCTTGCGTTCAATGGCGGAGCTTTTCCCCTCCATCGGGTAGTAATGAATCCGGATATTGTAAAGTCCGGCTTGCTCAACGGGAACGTTCCAGCTTATCGAGCCGGCATCCGGCGTCATAACGGCTTTTCCGCTCAGACCCTCCGGACCATCGGCCACCTTAAAGCCTTCTCCAACGGCAGCGGAAAAGCTTTCGCCTTCTATTCGGATCACTTGAGACGGTCTGTCATCGGCAGAATAGCTTTTCAAATACTCGTTATAGCCGCCTTTATCGGAATCCGTAACCGCCTGAAATCCGCCCATTGCCTGAGCGCGTCCGTTATGCGGCTGACCCGAAGGGTAGAACGCCCATATGGACAAAAAAAATACAAGTAGAACCAGTATGGCAATTCCGTAGCGCTTTTTGTTGCTCAACTTTTCTCCCCTCCTGCGGCAAGAGATTACGCTTTAGCAACAGTCCCCATTGTGATGATTCTAATGGGGACCGTTGGCATTAGCTTTAAACGTTACTTTTTGTAAACCTCATCAATAGCAGCTTGAGCCTGCGCTTTGTACTTGTCGATCACGGTTGACACCGAGTTTCCTGAAGTCAGTTCGCCAATCATTTCATAGTAAGGGAATTTCGGGAACGTACCGCTGTCAAGCACCAGCATGCCTGCGCCCGCGTCGCGCGCGTTCTGGATATCCTTCTCATCTGTGAAGTTGCTCTCAAGCGAAGCTTGATCCGCGTAATCGTAGATGGAATCGATATCGTTGATTTTCTCCCAGATGTATACCAGCTGATCCGGATTTTCTACGCTCTTCGGAATGGTCAAAGCCTGGAAAGCTCCCTCGGCAGAGTGGTACGCGGTAGCGCTTGGCCCTTTCGGGAATGGTACAAAACCGATATCGTAGTCTTTCATATCCGTTTTCAAGCCGCCGATCTCATACATAGCCCCGGCATACATAAGCGTATTGCCTTGACGGAAAAATTGCCCCGGTTCCGTCCAGTCCCCGCCTTCGGTTGGGCGAGCCACTTTCTCGGTTGCCAGCTTGGACAGGAAGTTAAAGACTTCAACGGTTTTTGGATCATCCAGATTTTGCTTATCGCCACTCGTCAGGCTTGTTTCATTGGAGACGAGAGCAGGATCCATAAACCCGGCAGACGCAAGTCCCCATGTATCCAGCTTGCCGTCATTATTCGTATCCTTGTTCGCGTCTTTCGCTACTTGAGTAAAGGTATCCCAGTTCCAATTGTCCTCGTTCACGTAATCCTGAGGAGACTTGATACCAAGCTTGTTAAGGAGGGTACGGTTATAGAAAATACCGGTAATCAGGTTGCCTTGCCCCTCGGAGAAGGCGTAGCCTCGGCCGTTGTACGACATGAATTCGGTAGCCTTTGGATTAAACACCTTTGTGTTTTTCGTGTATTCGTCAACCGGCCATAACAGGTCTTGCTGAACCAGGGAAGGAATGGTGTAGTTTTTGCCCAGTCTCACAATATCGCCTAGCGGTTCGCCGGCAAGAAGCGATGCGACAACTTTTTGCTGGTATTCGCCGTAATCAACCGCTACGAATTCCATCTTGAAGTTATGCTTCTTCTCAAGCTCCTCCAGGTTCTTCTTGCGCTGGATATTGTCCGGATTGTCCTCTCCGATGGTCATATCCCACCAGGAGACGACCTTGATCGTTCTGCCTCCCATGTCGAAATCCATCTCCGGAGACGAAGTATCCTCTTCCGCGCTGCCGGTATTATTCGACGCTGCGGCATTATTGGAGGCTGTGGCATTATTGCTTGCTGTCGCATCGGCATTATTGCCGTTCCCGCTTGCATTGCCGTTGCCGCTGTTGCCACCGTTGCCGCCGCTTCCCCCGCTGCATGCCGTTAATGAAGCCGCTAACATCAAAGTCGAAAGCATCATAATCGTCTTTCTTACTCTCACATTGGTCCCCCCTAAATTGGTTTACAGGAAAAAGTGTAGCGCTTACATTTCCGGTCAACAACCTGCCAGCAGATAGGTCAATGACCTGTCAATTTATAGGTTTCGAGGAATAGTGCGGGCTCCCGGGATGCTTTGTTTGCAAGAGGTAAACAAATGGATGATGGATAAAGAAATGCACATTGTCACCTGCTGGGGTCATGAACAATAATAAAAACCATAATCCGTCAGAGACAATCCTACGGAAAGCGAGGTTCAGCTTTATGTATAAAGCATTACTTGTTCAGACCGACAAGATTTCGAGAGAGGAAACCAGATTGCTGCTTCCATGGGAGCAGCATGGCTTCCAGCTTCATGCCTATGCGGATTCTCTCTCTGACGCTCAAACTCTTCTTGGCACTCGGATGTTCGACCTCATTCTTATAGATCTTAAACCTTCACAGGCTGCGGGAATGCAGCTCTGCGAACAAATCCGCGAGCTTAGCCGTGTCTCTATTATTCTTTTGGGAGGCAGTCATGATTTCCAGCTGCTAAGAAAAGCAATGGCCTTTCAAGTAAGCGATTACATAGCGGATCCCGTACAGCCGGAAGATCTGGCTGCCAGCCTGTGCAAGGTAAAGAAAGAGCTTGACCTTCAATCCGTTCACTCCAAACGGTTAACCTTAAGTTACGAGAATAAAAGAAGCCGGAATCCATCCATCATTGATCTCGTCAAGCAATACGTCCAGGAGCATATGCATGAAAATATTACCTTGAAAAAAATCTCGAACATGCTGCATTTCAACTGTGCCTATCTTGGCCAGAAATTCAAAGACCAGGAAAACATGTCGTTTAACGAATATCTTCTTCAGCAGCGAATGGAGAAGTCAAAGCTCCTTCTGGAGAAAACGGATATGAGGATCTACGAGATTGCCAATGAAGTAGGCTACACGGAAATTGACTGGTTCTATAAGAAATTCAAGGAATACACGGGAGCAAGCGCTAATGAGTACCGCAAACAAAGTACGATCTATGCCTAATGAGTTTATAGGAATCTTTATTTCGGTAAGCGCTTGCAAACAATAAGAAACCGGTCATGTCTTTGGACTTATCCTTAAGTCCCGGACTTTGACCGGTTTTTCTCATAGGTCTCATTGAAGCCAGAACAAAGGGGGTGTCCCATAAGTCATGAAAATGACG
>NZ_NMOK02000057.1:0-17600 GCF_003399985.2 Paenibacillus sp. ATY16
TCGCTCGTTGTTCAGTTTTCAAAGAACAATTTGTTTTTCGCAACAACGTTTAATATCTTATCACGTTGTTCTTTTTGGTGTCAAGCACTTTTTTTGAATTGTTTTTCATTCTTTCAAACAATTCTTTTGTGTTTTTGTCCCCAACCGCGTGTCTCTCTCGGCCGGAATTAGAATATACCATAGGCTCGTACAGCATTGCAAGTCTTTTTCGCAAAAAAGTTTAACCCGGTTCTATAAGCTACTCTATTGGCTCATCATAATTACTTTCATATGTGTCCACATAGGAATCATAGTTTTCCTCTTCCGCTGCGTTCTGAATATCCTCCGCCGTAATTAGAATCAGCTCATAGCCATCTTCTTGATGCTTCTTCAGCGCTTTTTCCTTTACGTACTTTGGACTTCCCTCCGCCGCCTCTTCGTCGTAGAAAAGAAGCAGCCCGTCGGATTTGCGGAACAACAGCTCGTCTCTCGCCTGGAACTGCCAAGGACCTGCATACGGCTGATGGCTTACCGCCCCGTAATAATCGACTTTGGTTATAATCTGCCGATAGTACTCTTTTTTCTCGTCGTTCCACTGCTCTTCGGGATTCATAAAAGCGGTAATGATTGATAGCTTCAGCTGCGGGTATACCGATTGAAGCTCCAGGGCTACTTCGCACACCCAAAGATCAAATCCGTATTGCCCCGGCGTGATGACCCATTCCAGCCCTTCTTCAATGAGAGGAATAAGCTTGGCTTCGATCGCTTTTTTTATATAGGGGATATGTTTATGCTTTTGATTAAAGATTTGGAGCTCATGTGCCCGATACCCGGTTGCAAACAACGTCTTCAAAGGTCCACCTCATTTCTTCATCCATCCAATATAACAGCATTCGGAGGCGGAGCGTCAGAGAATGTACGTTCTGTTTCATCTATGCCGATAATGATAGAGCTGCCTCCCATGGAGACAGCTCTTCTTCGTTATATCTTATTTGCTCATCAGTTGCATGAATACGGCAAGCATTTTGGCTGTTTCTTCGCGTGTTGCAACATCTTGAGGCGCGAAGTAAACGCCGGAATGGCCGGCTTTCGTTTTGCCGTTGATAATGCCTGCCTGCTGAACGGCCTTCACCGCTTCCTTCACGCTTGCCTGAATTGCGCTGCCGTCTGCAAAGGTAATCGCCTTCTGGCTGGCAGGAAGCTCGACGTTCATGACGCCCGCAAAGCGAACCAGCATAGCAGCCATCTCCGCCCGTGTAATGGAGGCCTTCGGATTAAACTTGCCTCCGCCTACTCCGCTTGCAATACCTTTGTCCGCTGCCCATTGCACGGCATTAGCATAATAATCGGTCGTACGCACGTCCGAGAACTTGCCTGCTTTGTAGCTGCTTAATTGAGCACCTGCGATGCGGGACAGAAGCACCGCAAAATCTGCTCTCGTCATTTTCGCTTTTGGCGAGAATTGATTCGAGCTTGTTCCGGAAATAATGCTGCGTGCCGAAAGATACGTAATAGCGTCTTTCGCAAAGCTGGATGTTGCGTCCTTGAAGGACTTCTTGTTATACGCTACCGCATAAAGGGAGAAATGAGTGACATCAAAGCTAACCGTACCCGTAGCAGGGTCATATACACCGGACGGTACGGTTACAAGCTCGCCGTTATCCGAGACGTAATAGATGATAATCGCATTGCGGTCTTCGCTTGCCGCTGGCGTATACGGTACTTGAACATGCACAGTGCCTCCGCCAAAGGTAGTAATTGCGCTGCCGTTTGCTTTTATCGCAAAATCAAACACCGGATGGCTGCCCACAGCTTGCAGGAATTCGGTACGCTTAACACCCGTTAAGCCTGCACCGGGCGTTGCCGCATCAGACTGGCGAACGGTAATCGTAACGTCATTGTTTTTCGAAGCTGCTGCAATAGATGCGATAGCTTTTGCGTCAAAGGATACCGTGCCTACTCCCGCTTCAATCGTTAAATTCGTCAGTGCTGCATCTTTAGCTTCAGTGAAGATCCCCTTCTCAAAAACAATTGCAGCTTCTTTCGCTTTGCTATCCGGAATAGCCGATACCGTCAAGCTGCCTATCTGGCCGACTGACAATTCGTTACGCAGTTTTTTCAAAGCAGATGCAAACTGGCTGGATGTCACATTTGCGCTTGCTTTACCCGAACCGTGAGTTGTCGCTTCAACCTTCGTCACTACATTCGCGCCGTTAGAACAGTTATCGATTACAGTTGTACCTCCGCCATTGGATCCGCCGCTGCCTGGTTGATCCGGCGGTGTAACAACGATAGAGCCTGGTGCTACAGTTACGGTACTTTCCGCCACTCCGTATCCGTCCGCGCTTGTTGCTTTTATGACGGCCGTACCTGCTTTTACAGGAGTAACCTTGCCATTCTGATCAACCGTCGCAATGCCGGAATCCGAGGAAGACCACGTAACGCTGCCCGAAGCACCGTTTGCAGGCACAACCGTTGCCGTCAATTGGCCGGCAGCTCCGCCCGCTGTAAGTGAGAGGGACTTCTGGGCAATAGACACTTGGGTTACGTTAAGCTGGTAGATGCCTACTTTACCGCCTACTTCGTAAGCAACCAGCACCAATGGCTTTCCGGTCGGGCTGACCGATGCAGGAATAAATTCGATACCCTCCGGACCGGTATCCGTATCCAGATTCACTTTATTGTCCGCGCCTTTAAATACACGGGTATTCGTATAGTTCGCAAACCGAGGATTCTCCGGATCCGTCACGTCATACGTCATCAAGCCGCCTACGCGCTCCAGACCGATAAAGGCAAGCTGCCTATTGCCTACTTTGCCAACCTTAATGTCTTCCGGCTCCGGACCTTTCTTCACGCTGCGGTCATCCATCGTAATTTTGCTGTTGCTGACGTTGAAGTAATCCGGAACGCGCTGAGCCGTAATATTCTCGAAATCATTGCCGCTGTCGTATACCTGGTCCATCGAATCCGCATTCCAGATCGAGAAAGAACGGCCGCCGTACATGTAAATACCGTCGTTGCCCATATCGCCCGCTACTTCAATCCCGTCGTAGGCTGTTGTGTCTTTCAGGAACTTGTAGGCTTCCGAGTCAGGGTCCAAGCTGCCTTTAAGCGCACCAAGCTTACTTGCGTTCACGCGGAACTCCGAAGCATCTCCTTCGTTAGCCGTAAGCAGGTACGTCTTGCCGTTAACTGTATAAGAAGCAACGCCGTCCGGCATATACATGCCTTTAAACGGCACTGTCTCCAATTGAATGGAGCCATTGGATTGAACATCGAGGGCATTGGCTGGATCATTGTAATCCTTGAGACCAAGAGCTTTTACTGCGGTAACTTTATGCGCAGCAATATCAACAACCGCTACGGCGTTGTTCTCTTGAAGCGTTACATAAGCGGTCTTCCCGTCAGCGGAAAGCGTAATGTATTCCGGTTCCAGATCGTAGAGCGCGTCTTCTTTCGAGCCGCTAGATTTGACCGTATTCGTTACCGGATCCAGCTCTCCGCGAATATGCACGCCATCTTCAATGACAAACGGGTCATCGAAGTATGCTGGCGTAGATGTACCGGTTACAGTATCTACAATTGTGATGCTGCCTTTGGCATCCTTCGAGACAAGGCGTGGCTCCGCTTCGTCAGCCGTAAGGATATAACGGCCGTCTTCGGTCGATTTGATCATATCCGGCTGCACGCCTGCCTTATACTCGGTTACGTAGTTGCCGTTATAATCGAGTACAAGGATTTTACCAGGCAGCAGCGGATCCTTCTCTTGTATAGATACCGCAATCCGTTTCGTTGTTGTATTGATATCTACGCTTGTGAGGTCACCGTAAACGAAACCGTTTGTCTCAGAAAGATCCTTCACGAGAACGGTTTTCTCCTTCTCCAGTGTTCCCGATACTTGGCCCAGGCTTACGATCTCCAGACTAGGAGGGTTGCCGGAACCGTTAACCAGATAAAACTTGTTATTGTCTTTATTATATTTCACGATCTCGGCAACGCCGCCTTCACTATTGTAAGTACCAAGGGAGAAACTTCCGATCTTCTCAACCGACAACGTATCCTTCATCTCGCGAAGCGGCTGGCCGATTGTAAGCCAGAACGATTTGGTTCCCGTTGCAACAGGATTCGCGCTGTCTGTCGCAGTCACTGTAATTAGAGAAGACTTGGCAGCCGCTGTAGGTGTACCCGTGATTTCACCGGTAGTACTGTTAATAGTAAGACCAGCTGGCAGATTCGTTGCGCTGTAAGTAAAAGGCGCCGTTCCGCCGGTTGCAGCAACCGTAGCCGTATAAGCAGTGCCGATTGTAGCGCCTGCGATTGCGGTTGTTGTAATAGTGACCGGATCAACTTGAGGTGTTTCCGGCTGCTCAGGTGTTGTTACTCCCCATGGGCCGAAAGCGCCGTTATGAGGTAGGGTAGCCGCCAGTTCCGTTTCTTTTCCGGCTACATTTAATGCCTCGTAATCAATTTGTTGAAAATCCGATTTATTATTATCCATATCGACAGTTGTCTTACGGCGAATAGCTTTCTTCTTGGATGTGCCTTCGGTAGAACCTGTCGGGTATGCTGCTTCGTATCCGTCGATGTCACTTCCAGGATCATTACTGCCTGTACCAACCATATCTACATAACCGGCTGGTTTTGTATTAAATGGATTGGAATCGGAAACTGCAAGCGGAGTCTGATTGCTCATCAGAACGACTTTCATGCCTTTGTTATTAAAAAATTGCGTATCCCATGCCTGATCAGCCTTACCAGTAAGGCTGATTTTTGCATCACCTGCGTTTGCAGCCACATTCGCTGCCGCCCCCGTGATTAGGAAAGAGGAATGTGCTTTTATCGTGCCGGTCAAATCAAGCTTCTTCCAGTCTGATGTAATTGCTCCTGTTGTCGCACTGGTACCGCGATCGTTATATTGCAAAGACCATCCGGAGAGATTGATATCGTTATCGGTCTGATTGTAAAGCTCAATAAAGCCGTTAGTGAAATAAACCCCAGTTGAAGCAGCTGTTCCACCACCGTATACCTGATTGATAATTACGTGCGGAACACTGACGCTGTATTCATTAGAAGTATTGTAAGGAGTTCCCGCCAGTGGAGTTACGCCGCCATCCGCCATTGCCACACCGGTCCCCAGTAAGGCTGTAGCGGCGATTTCGGCAGCAAGGAAAATGGACAAGAAGCGCCTGCTTTTATTGATCATTTATTAGTTTCACTCCCATTTCATAGATTCTACTAAAATTGTAATGGGGGAATGTTTTCTAAAGGTTAATAGGCAGTTTAAGATATTGTAAACCATTGTTATTTCTCATCCTGAATAATTGCAAATTGCGCGTGGATTAAGAAATGTCTTGCCAAGCAACACTATACTTATGTAAAATCGAGCAAGTTGCGCAAAAGTTGACTTTATGTTATGGAGGGTTACAGCTAGATGAAACCACAAGAAATCGGCGTCCACGAAAGGCCGCCAATGGGCCAAAGCCTCATGCTGAGCATTCAGCATTTGTTCGCGATGTTTGGTTCAACCGTACTCGTTCCGAACCTGCTTGGCGTAGACCCGGCGATCTGTCTTTTGATGAACGGGATCGGCACTCTGCTTTATCTATTTATCGTAAAAGGTAAAATTCCCGCGTATCTTGGCTCCAGCTTTGCGTTTATCGCACCTGCCGGAGCGGTTATCGGCAACCACGCTTCCCACTCTGACGGCTATGCTGCGGCACTTGGCGGATTTATTGCAGCGGGCGTTGTGTTCACCGTTGTTGCGCTTATTATCCAAGCCGCGGGTACCGGCTGGATTAACGTCATTTTCCCGCCTGCTGCGATGGGTGCCATCGTTGCGGTTATCGGACTTGAGCTTATTCCGGTTGCAGCCGGCATGGCTGGATGGATCAAAGCGCCAAGCGCGCCTGCTGACCAAGTATGGACACCGGATGGAACGGCCATTACGATCTCCATCGTCACCTTGCTGATTACCGTGCTTGGTTCGGTTCTGTTCCGCGGCTTCATGCGCATCATTCCGATTCTGGTCGGTATCGTGTGCGGCTACTTGCTTTCTTACTTCCTGGGCTATACAAACTTCGATAACGTATCGGCGAGCAACTGGCTTGCGGCCCCTACGTTTACGACGCCAACCTTTGAATGGGCGGCTATTCTGACGATCGTTCCCGCTTCCCTGGTCGTTCTTGCCGAGCATATCGGCCATTTGATCGTAACAGGAAATATCGTTAAAAAGGATTTGTCCAAAGATCCGGGCCTGCACCGTTCGCTGCTCGGCAACGGCATCTCGACGCTTCTGTCCGGCTTCCTTGGATCTACGCCTAATACGACTTACGGGGAGAATATCGGCGTTCTTGCGATTACGCGCGTCTATTCCACGTTTGTTATCGGCGGAGCAGCCGTATTCGCTATCGTACTGTCGTTCTTCGGCAAGTTCTCGGCACTGATCGCAGGTATTCCCGCTCCGGTTATGGGCGGCGTATCGCTCCTGCTGTTTGGCGTTATCGCGGCTTCCGGTCTCCGGATGCTTGTCGAGTCCAAAATCGACTACAGCAAACCAACGAACCTGTACCTGACAACGGTTGTTCTCGTAACCGGCCTTAGCGGCGCGAAAATTACAATCGGCGACTTCTCCCTCTCCGGAATGGCTCTTGCAACCGTAACGGCGATTATCCTGAGCCTGCTCTTCAAAATCTTCGAAATTACTCGCCTGTCCAATGATTCGGAAGCTTCCGGTCATTAAAACTCAAAAGCCCAGCGGCCAATTGGCCGCTGGGCTTTGTCATAATACGAGTACTAGCTTCTTTTTCTCCGCGTCATCACATCGAAGATTACCGCAATCGCAAGCACGCCGCCGCGAATCATGTATTGATAAGAGATACCGACCCCCATCAGATTCATGCCGCTTGAGAGCGAAGCCATTACGATCGCACCGATAATCGAACCGGTAACTTTACCCACGCCGCCTGCTGCCGATACCCCGCCTACATATGCTGCTGCAATCGCGTCAAGCTCGAACAGCGTACCGGCTGTTGTTGTTGCGGACTGCAATCGTGCAGTAAACAGGATACCGGATAAAGCAGAGAGCAGACCCATGGAACCAAACACGATATAGGTAATCTTTTTCACGTTGATCCCGCTCAAATGCGCCGCTTCCGGGTTGCTGCCTACCGCATAAATATGACGGCCCAGCACGGTGCTTGTGGTCAGGAAGTGATAAATCACAACAACGAGCAGCATGATAATAACCGTCCAGGAGAAGCCGTTATAACCTGCGATAATATAAGTAATGTAAGCAATAATCGCGGATACGAAGATCAGCTTAACGGTGAACATGCCCTTGGAGATTACTTCGAATTGGTATTTGATCTTGTTCCGGCGTTTGGAGACCTCAAAGTAAATAAAGAGAAGAATAACAAGCACGCCAAGCAGGAGAGACAGGAAATTCAGATCGTCCAGCTTGAATAACGACGGGATATAGCCATTACCGAGCGCGTTAAAATGCTCGTCCTTAACGATAATCGTACCGGTCTTCTCGGTTACGCGAAGCAAGGCGCCGCGGAAGATCAGCATGCCGGCGAGAGAGGCTACGAAGGAAGGGATGCCCAACGACGCAACAAGCACTCCGTTAAACAAGCCTACAATAACACCGAAAATCAGGATAATCGGAATCGCAAGGTATACGGGGACACCTGCCTGCGAGAGCAAAATAGCGGCAATCGCTCCCAGGAAGCCTGCCGCAAAGCCAACCGACAAGTCGATATGGCGGATCACGATAACAAGCGTCATGCCTACCGCAAGCACCGCAATATACCCTGTAGCGTCAAGAAGATTACTAATGTTGCGGGAAGACATAAACAAGCCGTCCGTCAGAATCGAGAACGTCAGCATGATCACAAATAAAGCAATGTACATGCCGTACTCGCGGATATTCACTTTCAGCAAAGATTTGCCTTCGGTAAGGATGTTTGTCTTGCGTTCTTTATTGCCCTGAGTGACTAAGTTCATTGGTGATCCTCCTAAAATGAATGGCTGCGCAAAAGGCGGTTATGCGCCGATTGCGGCGATTCATGCTTCGTAAGCATTTAGCTATTGCGTTGCAAATTGCATAATATTTTCCTGGTTCGCCTCTTCAATCGGAAGCTCGCCTTTAATCGCGCCTTCCGCCATAACATAAATGCGGTCGCTCATGCCGAGAATTTCCCCAAGCTCGGAAGAGATCATAATAATGCTCATTCCCTCCGCAATCAGCTTGTTCATAATGGTATAAATCTCGAATTTAGCGCCAACGTCGATACCGCGTGTCGGCTCATCCAGGATAAGCAGCTGCGGCCCAACGAACAGCCATTTGCCAAGCGATACCTTCTGCTGGTTGCCGCCGCTTAGGTTGCCCACGATCTGTTCAATGGAAGGGGCTTTCACGTTTAACGAGCCTTTGTAATCGCTGGCGATCCGGATTTCCTTATTGTCGTTGATAACCCCCTTACGGGAGATTCCGTTCAGGTTAGCGGCTGAGATATTATTCTTAATATCCTGAATGAGGAATAACCCATCGCCTTTCCTGTCCTCGGTTACGTAAGCAATGCCTTCCTTGATCGCATCCTTCGGATGCTTGAGCGATTTGGCGGCGCCGTTCACGAGCAGCTCGCCTTGCAGTCTATAGGACTTTGGATTGCCGAAGATGCTGCGGGCAAGCTCCGTCCGTCCCGAGCCCATCAAGCCGGCTATTCCGACGATTTCTCCTTTTTTAACATGCAGGTTCACATTCTTCACGACATGTCTTCCGAGCTCGGGATCGTAAGCGGACCAGTCTTTCACTTCAAGTATGGTGCTTCCAAACGATTTGTTTGTTCTCTTCGGATAAATATCTTCAATTTCGCGGCCAACCATGTTACGGATAATATTGTTTTCCGTGATTTCTCCCTTGGCCCCGTCCAGGGTGCAAATGGTACGTCCATCGCGAAGCACGGTTGCTTTATCCGCAATCGAGATAACCTCTTTGAGCTTATGCGAGATCATAATGCAGGTAATGCCCTGCTTCTTTAGCTCCCGGAGAAGATCGAGAAGGTTCTCGCTGTCATTCTCGTTCAGAGCTGCCGTTGGTTCATCCAATATGAGCAGCTTTACGTTTTTGCTTAATGCTTTGGCGATCTCGACCAGCTGTTGCTTGCCTATACCCAGTTCCTTAATCAGTACTTCGGGATTTACGTTCAATCCAACCCTTTGAAGCATCTTCTTGGCTTCGGCGATTGTCTGATTCCAATCCACTACCGAGCCCCGTTTAATCTCGTTGCCCGCAAAAATATTCTCGTAAACCGTAAGGTCCGGGAACAACGCCAGCTCCTGATAGATAATGGCGATACCCGCTTTTACGCTGTCGCTTATTTTGTGAAAAACTTGAATATCGTCTTCCAGCACAATATCGCCTTTGTACGTGCCGTAAGGATACACGCCGCTCAGTACCTTCATCAAGGTCGATTTGCCGGCTCCGTTCTCGCCGATCAGGCAATGAATTTCGCCCTTCTCCACCTTGAAGTTTACGTCCGAGAGCGCTTTGACCCCCGTAAATTCCTTCGAGATATTGTTCATTTCCAAAATGTATTTGCTCATCATTTATGCACTCCTAAAAGAATTTTCGCGCTTGCTGCGATAATTCTTACATCGTAAGGTTTTCCTTAAGCAAAACAAGTAGAGCTTTGCAAGGAAGGAATAGCAATAGACAAATCTATCGCTATTCCCCCTTAAGCTTTATTCGTTTACGATTACAGGCCCGTGAAATCGCTCGCCGCGTAGTAAGCCGAGTCGATCAATTCTTTCTTCACATTGTCTTTATTCACGACGATAACGTTGGTTTGTTTTGCTTTCACTTCTACTTTGCCGTTGTCATACGAGCCTGTTGTTGCAGGATCTTTGCCGTTGAGAATGTCTATGGCCATACCCATTGCGTCTTTAACAAGCGTACGAACGTCTTTGAATACCGTCATCGATTGTTTGCCGTCAATGATGTATTGGATGGAAGCTTTTTCAGCGTCTTGGCCGGTAATTACATAGCTCTTAATTGCGCTATCCGCTTTGAATACGTCGGCAATGGAACGTGCCGTGCCATCGTTTGGAGCCAGGATGGCTACATCGCCTTTCATGTCGGCAGCTGCCGCAGTCAAGTGAGTTTGAGCTTTGTTTTTCGCTTCGTTGGGATCCCAGTTTGTCGTGACTTGGCCAATGATTTTGCTCATTTGGTCACGGGACAGGTCTTTAGTATCCTTAAGAGCTTCAGCTTCACTGGAATTCGCGATTTTAAATGTGCCGTCAGCGATTTTCGGCTGAAGCACGTTCCAAGCGCCTTGGAAGAACAGGAAGGCGTTATTATCGGAAGCGGCGCCTGCGTACAGGTACAATGGCTGGCCGTTGCCTTTAGCGTTATCAACCAGGTATTGAGCTTGTGCCGCGCCTACCGCTACGGAATCGAATGTAACGTAGTAGTCAACCGCATCCGTATTGGTGATCAGGCGGTCATAAGAGATAACCTTGATGCCTTCTTTTTTCGCAGCTTCAACGGCCGCAGCAGCTGCATCGCCGTCTTGAGGACAGATAATAAGTACTTTGATGCCTTTATTAATTAATGTTTCTACGTTTTCTTTTTCTTTTGCCGAGGAACCTTGGCTGAACAAAATTTCCGTCGTATATTTGGAATCTTTCAGCGCGTCCTTGAAGCGCTCCTCATCTTGAATCCATCTTGTTTCGTCTTTTGTCGGAAGAACGATACCAACGCTGATTTTACTGTCGCTTTTACCGCAAGCCGCAACCAAAGCCGTGAGCAGCAGAACAACCATTAAAAGCGCAAACGATTTGAAGCCTTTTTTCATCTTCGTTACCCCTCCAATAATGTCTTTGTTCCTTACACGACCAACTATAGCACGGGCAACTTCCAATGAAAGCGCTGTTATATAGCACTCTTTTATAACCGCCTAGACTTTTTTAAACTGCTCGAGCGGCAGGCAAAAAAATAAAGACTAACCAGTCGAAACTGGCTAGTCTTATCCGCTTTTACTTCTTATCCACGTTCTTGTAGACGTCTTTGCGGGAATGGAATCCGTCGGCAATAATCGTCTCGTCAATATTGGATTTGTCTACGGCGATTGGGGACAGCAGCACGGAAGGCACTTCAATCTTACCGTTATTCACCGTCCGGTCCGCACCGGTATCCTCTCCTTTGGCCAGCTTGACGGCAAGCTCGGCGGCTTTGTCGGCCAGCAGCTTGATCGGTTTATACACAGTCATCGTTTGCGTTCCTTCCACAATCCGCTGCGCGGCGGCAAGCTCGGCATCCTGGCCGGCAACCGGCAGCTTGCCCGCCAGTCCTTGCCCCGCTAACGCCTGAACGACACCACCCGCCGTAGCATCGTTTGCCGCAATAACCGCATCAATCTTATTGTTATTCGCTTCAAGCGCATCCTTCATGTTGGCCAAGGCATTCACCGGGGTCCAATCCTTCGTCCATTGATCATAGACAACCGTGATTTCCCCTCTGTCGATAAAAGGCTGCAAAACATTAAATACGCCCTGCTTGAATAAATGCGCGTTATTGTCCGTATCGGCGCCGCCGATATAAACAAACTTGCCCTTCGGCACAAGCTTGGTAATCGCCTCCGCCTGCAGCTCTCCTACCGCCTCGTTATCAAACGATACGTACAAGTCCACGTCGGCGTTCTTTATGAGACGGTCGTACGCAAGCACTTTAATGCCGGCCGAATGCGCCTTCTTCACGATGGCTGCCGTCGCATCCGCGTTATGGGGAACAACAACGAGAATGTCGACCCCTTGGCTGATTAACGCTTCCGCTTGGGAAATCTGCTTGGCGTCATCCCCGTTAGCCGCAATAATCTCCACATCCGCGCCAAGCGCCTCGCATGCCTCGCGGAATAAATCCCGGTCCTTCAGCCAGCGTTCCTCGAGGAGCGTATCCATCGAAAAGCCGATCCTAATCCTTTTATTCGTCTGATCGGAAGGGGATGTGGTGGCCTTAGGTTCATTTTTCAGGTTCTCGGCTGCCGCTCTACCGCCGCTATTGCTGTCGCAAGCCGACAAAAGAAAACAGACGATTAGAACGGCAATAAATAGAGTAGACCTTCTCCTCGCGAAGCCCAGTTTCATTCGCTTCTCTTCCTTCATCCCAAATTTTTAGCTCGAAGCCGATTTGCCAAGGAGCGTCTTGCGGTATTCCGTTGGGGAAACCTCGCACATCTTTTTGAATACCTTGCTGAAGTAATTCGGATCATGGTAACCAACCATATAAGTAATTTCCTTTAAACTCCGCTCGGGATCGGCCATCAGCTTGATCGCTTTCTTAATGCGGCATTCGGTCAGAAAATCGATATAGTTAATGCCAAGCTGGTCTTTAAACATTTTGCTGATATAAAAAGGACTCAAACCAACCATTCGCCCGATCGCTTCCAGCGAAATATCCTCATGCGAATGATCCGCAATATACTGCTTGATTTGTTGTATCGCATCCGGCTCAATCCGTTCCTGATGCTCCGCATACGACTGTCTCATCCGCTCCAGCAGAAGCTCGGACTCCGCCCTAAGCTGCCTGTAATCCTGCGCCTGGAAGGAGAACATCGGCGTATCGATCTCGATGCCCATCTCAAGCAGTACGCGGGAGGCAATCCAGAGCAGCTCGAGTACACGCTGCTGCGCATGCACGAGGTTTGCCCCTTCATTCTCGTAACGGCGGACAAAATCCGTCAAATCGTTGCGGACCTGCTCCCATTGCCCAAGCCGGATCCGGTCGAACAGCTGCTGCTCGAGCTGCTTGACCGGATAGCCGTCGCGCGTCACGCCAAGAACAGGGGTATCCTCATAAAACCGGTATTTAACCGGCAGCGACGGATCAATAGAAGCCATTAACGCCTCCTGATACGACTGCCGAATCTGATCGAGCGACTCATATACGCCGCCGATCCCCACAAACCAGCCGTCATTGCCGTCCGCCTTCGCCACGGCGAGCAATTCGCGTGCCATTGTCACCGCCTGGGAACGGTAAGACCTGTCTGCCTCCGGAAACACGATGATCGGAATTTGGCGTCCGTACATCGCGCCAACCCAGCCGCTTCCCATTTTTCGAACCTTTTCTTTAATAGAGATATAACAGCTTTCAGCGCCTGGAGGCAGTAATACGGTCATCGCGTACTTCTCGTTTGCCGTATGCACGCCAAGCAGCCCTACCAGCTCATCCAAATGCACCTCATGAACATGATCGAACAATAATTGCGTAACGATATCCGTCTCGATAATCGGCATAACTCTTTGCAGAGCCGTTCGCTGAAGCTCGGTTGTCTCTACCGTCTTACGCTCCTCCTCAATGAGATGAAGAACGCGCTGAACGGTTGTTACGATCTCCGAGGCTTTGCTTGGCTTGAGGAGATAGTCCTTGACGCCAAGCTTGATCGCTTTGCGCGCGTAGTCAAACGTATCGTAAGCCGTTACCATTATGAATTTGATCGACGGCTGATTTGCGCTTATCAGCTCGACCGCCTCAAGTCCGTTGATTCCAGGCATTTTCACATCCATTAAGATCAAGTCGGGACGAAATTCCTCCGCCAGCTGCACCGCTATATTCCCGTTCTTTGCTTGCTCAATAGTAATGTCCGGCAATCCATGCTGGAGGATGGCCTTTAAACCTTCGCGCTCAATCTGCTCGTCATCCACAATCAACAGCTTATACATGCGTTAACCGGCCTCCCTTTCCTTCGGCAGCTTCAATATCACTTTTGTTCCTTTGCCCACTTCACTCTGAATGGCCATAACATCCTCCCGACCGTAATAAAGGCGCAGCCGGTTAATTACATTGCCGAAGCCAATGCCCGTCGAATGCCCGTCTCCCTCCTGGCTGGCAAACCGGTCCTCCATGATGTGCGATATTTTCTCCTCCGATATGCCGCTGCCTTCGTCCTCAATCTCGATCCTGATCTCGGAGCCCTCGTCTCGGACGCGAAACGTAATCGTGCCTCCTTCTTCAAGCGGCTCTATCGCATGTATAACGGCATTCTCGATAATCGGCTGGATCGTAAGCCCCGGGATCTGGACGTACAAGCACTCCTCATCCACCTCTTCCACAAAGCGCAGCCGTTCCGTAAACCTTGTTTTCTGGATAAAAATATATTCGCGCAATACGCGGACTTCCTCATAAAGCGTAACCGGTCTGTCTAACCGCTTAAGGTTATAGCGGAGCAGCCTTGCCACGCTGGTCAGAAGATCGCTTGTTTCCAGCGAGCCTTCCAAATAAGCCTTTTTCGATAACGTATCCAAGGTATTAAACAAGAAATGCGGATTGATCTGACTCTGCAGACTTCTCAGCTGGCTCTCCTGCAGGAGCAGTTTATTCTTCTGCAGCTCGCTCTCGAGCTGGGCTTTCGTTTGAATCTCCGAGATCAGATTGTTGATGTTGATTCGCATCCGGTCAAAGGTCTTGGCGAGGAAGGAGATCTCGTCATTGGCGTAAATTTCGATATGGGTATCGAATCTTCCACGCGACAGCTCGCGGGCCGCTTGGGTAAGACGCTGGATTGGACGGGTGATGCTGAGAGAGAACCAATAAGTAAACAGCAGGAGGAGGAAGGTGATCAACGCCAGCATCCACACCCCAAGCTTCTTCAGCTCCACGGACTGCATAATCATGCCGCGGTAGAACTGGTCGTACGTCTGAAGCTCGGTCCCAAGCAGCGTTAGCGTCATCTCCGAAATATACTTCGATAGCCGTGTCGCCTCCGTAAAATCATTAAGCGCTTCTTCATTGTTCTTCTCGTTCAAAAGACGGATTGACCGATTCGTGGAGTCCACCAGACTGTCGATGAGGTTCAAATAATTGGTCAAGGTAAAATGATTGCTGTTGTTGCGCAGATCCGCAATATGCAGTTGCGCGTCCAATAGTCTCTTTCGATCGCCCTCGACATTAGAAAGCTTCGAAGGGGTTGGCGTTTGTATGTAGTTGTTGAGCGAAGTGACCAGCTGCTGGCTGGACGCGCTTACCTCGTTCATTTGCAGGTAGCGCTGCAAAATATCGTTATATTGATCCTGCATCTTCTGATTGTAATACGTGAGGAGAAACCAGATCGCAACCATGATAAACAAGACGATAGCGGTCAGCGACAATATCTTCTTTTGGACTGTATTCATTGGAGTTCATCCGCCTTAAGGAGCCGAATATCCGTAAAATAACCTTCATAATTTAGGGGGAAGGTCTCGCCTTTCAGCCACTGCACCATTAACTGCACGCCTAGCTCGCCCATCATTTCCGGGGATTGCTCGATAATGCCGCTCATCTTCTTCTCTTTCAGCAAGGTCTTGATCTCTGGGCTGTCATCAAAGGAGTAAATATGGAACTTGCTCAGCTGCGCGCGCTTGCCAATCTCCTGCACCATTGCGCTTGCATTGTTTGCCGTGACCGATACGAAAGCTGCTACATTCGGCTCTTTATTCATAATTTCGTTGGTAGCCGTAACAACCTTCTCCCTCGTGTCCCCTGCTACTACCGTAATAGGTTCGATGTCCGGATAGAACTTCAAGATGTTAAGAATGCCGTTAAGCCGCTTGCTCTGAAAATCCTCCTGTCGATCCGATACCATAAGCACTACCTTGCCCTTATGCTCAAGATCTTCGGCAAGCTGGGTTCCTATCATTTGGCCAGCCTTATAATGATCCGAACCGATGTAAGTCCGTCTTAAGCTGTCTTCAATTGGCACGTCGTTAGCAATCGTAAAGATCGGAATTCCGTTACCGGCAGCCTTAACCGTTGCCAATTGATTAAACTCATCCGTATTTAGTCCCTGTACCAGAATGCCGTCTACTTTAGAGGCGATCGCGATCTCCATATTTTTCAGAAAATCCTCCTGATTGGTTCCGTAGCTGCCCCATACTTCAAGCTCGGCTCCATACTTGGAGGCGGCCTTGGATGCTCCGTTCTCAACTTTATCCCAAAACGGCGTATCCATTTCTTGGGTAATGAGAATGAGGCGGTAACCGGCTTTATTCGCGCTGCCCACATCGGCAGGGGCTGACAAATTATAATGAAACACATGTATAAAGGAAGAGAGGGTAAACCCTAAGAGCACCAGGCATATAGCAGATAACAGGACAATGACGAGTTTCCTCATTTGTCGGCTCCTTTGTCTATGAAACAATCTACTAAAACGCTTCCATCCATAGTTGCCCTCATCATAGCACAATAGACCTAGTCAAGAAATGTAAATTTTTCGCACATAAAGAATTGACATTAAAATAATCGAAAAGCTATAATTTTATAGCAGTATTGGATTTATATGGTATTTTAAATTTAGAAAACGGGATGGTGGTTCTGATTAAAAAGTTTTTTAGCGTGGCGGGCAAAATTGTATTAAGCGGGTTAATCCCTATTGGGATTATGATTATTGTGGGTATCGGTTACGCCATCTACGCTGCCGCAACAGGCGCCGATATGGATGAGATTACTAAGGTTGGAGAGGCGCGGTGGACGCAATACCTGCAGACGGTGCTCTTTATCGGGTCTGCCTTGGCCATGTACGCGTGGTTTGAACGAAAGCGCAAGTGGCCGCTGGGACTAAAGCAAAAGCATGGAATTGACCGCGGCCTTCAAGGTTTTTTTGCAGGAATTCTCCTTATGACCCTCTCTGCCATTCTGATTTGGGCGGCAGGCGGAGTAAGCTGGGAAGCCTCACAATGGAATCAGACCTTAATCCTTTCCTTGCTTGAGGGTATTATTTTATACATAGTTGTCGCCTTATCCGAAGAGTTATTCACACGTGGATACATTCAGGGACTTATTAAATATCATTATGGGACACCGGCTGCCATTATCGTAAGCTCGATTATTTTTGCACTTATGCACAGCATGAATCCGAATATGTACGAGACGCCGTTTCCGTTCATCAATATTTGTCTGGCCGGCATCCTCTTCTCGATAGCAAGGGAATTAACCGGAGGCTTGTGGTGGCCGATTGGGCTTCATATGAGCTGGAACTTCTTCCAAGGCTACGTATACGGCTTTCAAGTATCCGGAACGGAGCCGGTACCGGCCGTTCTTCAAGTAACCGACAACGGCCCGATCCAGCTGTCAGGCGGAGAGTTTGGCGCAGAAGGAAGCTATATGGCCTCTCTTGTCCTTATCCTCGGCATAATAGCCGTTTACTACCTTTATAGAAGAAAAAATAAAACTCATTAATGCCTCTAGACGCTGACCTTGTGTCAGCTTTTTTTGTGTGCAAATATAAAAAAAGACTACTTCGTATGTGAAGTAATCTTGCGTTGTTATATGGAGCGGAAGACGGGAATCGAACCCGCGACCCTCGCCTTGGCAAGGCGATGCTCTACCGCTGAGCCACTTCCGCTTAAATGGCTGGGGATCAAGGATTCGAACCTTGGAGTGACGGAGTCAAAGTCCGTTGCCTTACCGCTTGGCTAATCCCCAACAATTATAGGTTTTTTGTAAGGTAATAATGGGGCGATCGAAGGGAATCGAACCCTCGAATCTCGGAGCCACAATCCGATGCGTTAACCACTTCGCCACGACCGCCATATAATCGGTGTTTTTGCACCTTCAAAACTGGATGCGAAAGTTTGAATTCCTTAAG
>NZ_NMOK02000058.1:0-313 GCF_003399985.2 Paenibacillus sp. ATY16
AATTAAAAAGTTTAAATTTATTGTAAAATTTGGGACGTTACAAGTTGGTATCAGAGCACAGCTTGAGTGAATCAAACACATTTCGGTGTGTTCTGATCTCAAGTTTGCGGCTCTAAATGTTTTCAAAACGATTTTTATCAATAAATAAATGAACGAAACGAGAAAATGTTTGAAAACAGGAACGGAGACGCAGTGTGTACGATCAGCCGGGGCCAAGATTAGTGAGATTTTTATTTCTGTATTTACTGCTTACTAGGAATAGGGTTGCATATTCTCTAGTTAGCATTGGGCCTATTACGTGTTATCTGCTGCA